>JAKFVH010000132.1:29400-33527 GCA_021732285.1 Reyranella sp.
GAGCCGGTGAAGCGCGAGGCGAGCTCGCGGCGCAGGATCGCCAGGATGATCTCCCGGTTGTAGCGCATCTGGAGCAACGGCTTGGCGAGGAAGCGCTTGAAGCGCTGGCCCGGGTCGAGGGCCTCGACCACGATCTGCTTGCCGTTGACGACTTTCACCGACGGCATGAGCCGCGTGCCTCCTTCTCGCCTGCGCTGGTGAGCCCGGTAGGGATCGAACCTACGACCACCTGATTAAAAGTCAGATGCTCTACCGCTGAGCTACGGGCTCGCTCCGGCCTGGCGCGGAGGACCGAAACCCCGCGCGGCGCCCGTATAAGATGAGCGGGGCCCCCGGTCAACGCGGCGGGCTGGCCCAAAGCCGGACCCGTCAGGCCTTCTTGAACTTGTCCTTCAGGCGCTGGAAGACCTTCTTGGACACGAACTGGGAGGTGTCGCCGCCCAGCCGGGCGATATCCTTGACCAGCGAGGAGGCGATGAACTGGTGCCGGTCGGAGGCCATCAGGAAGATGGTCTCGATGTTGGGCTCCATGCGGGCGTTCATGTTGGCCATCTGGATCTCGTACTCGAAGTCCGAGACCGCGCGCAGGCCGCGGATGATCACCGAGGCGCCGACCTCGCGGGCGAAATGGATCAGGAGCCCGTCGAACGGCGCGATCTGGATGCGCGCCTTGTCGGTCTCCGAAAAGTCCGCAATGTCGTCCTTGATGATGTCGATGCGTTCCTGCAGCGAGAACAGCGGGCCCTTGCCGATGTTGGTCGCCGGCCCGATCACCAGCTTGTCGACCAGACGCAGCGAACGGCGCACGACTTCCATGTGCCCGCTGGTGACGGGATCGAACGTGCCCGGATACACGCCGACGCGTTCTGACGCCATGTCTTGCCCCCACTTCCCCATGACTGGTGCGCCCCTTCGAGCGACTTCTGCGGCGGCGAAGTCTTAGCGGCACGGCTAGTCCTTATCCACCGTTGTTTCGGGGTGGCTTTCGCCGTTGCCGTTGCCATTGCCGTTTTCGGCGCTGGCGTCGTCCTCGCCGATGCGCACTGCAGACACGACGCGCTCGCCCTCGCTCACATTGACGATGCGTACGCCCCGAGTGGCGCGTCCCGCGATGCGAATTCCGTCCACTGGACAGCGGATCAGCGTGCCGCCATCGGTCACCAGCATGATCTGGTCGTTGTCGAGCACCGGAAAGGCCGCCACGACCTCGCCCCCCCTGGCCAGGTTCATCAGCTCGACGCCCTTGCCGCCGCGGCCGGTCACCCGGTACTCGTAGGCCGAGGTGCGCTTGCCGAAGCCCGACGAGGCGACGGTGAGCACGAACTCCTCCTTGGCCTGAAGTTCGTCGAAGCGATCCTGCGACAGGGTTGCCGCAACCGCCTCCTCGGCGGCCGGCGTCACTTCCTCTTCACCGTTCTCGCCCGCGCTTCCGAGGGCGTTCTCGGCCTGCCGCTGGGCGCGCGACTGGCGCAGATAACCCTCGCGCTCCTCGGTGGTGATACCCTTGCCGCTGTCGACCAGCGACATCGAGATCACCTCGTCCCCCTCGGCCAGCGCAATGCCGCGCACGCCGGTCGAGGCGCGGCTCTGGAACACGCGCACCGTGGCGATCGGGAAGCGCATGGCGCGGCCCTGGCGAGTGGCCAGCAGCACGTCCTGCTCCTCGCCGCAGACGCTGACGCCGATCAGCCGGTCGCCGGCATCGTCGCCCTCGAACTTCATGGCGATCTTGCCGGTCTGGTTGACGTTGACGAAGTCACTGAGCTCGTTGCGGCGCACGCCGCCGCGCGCCGTGGCGAACATGACATGGAGCGTGGCCCAGCTCGCCTCGTCCTCGGGCATCGGCATGACGGCGCTGATCGTCTCGCCCTCGCCGAGCGGCAGCAGGTTGACGAAGGCCTTGCCGCGCTGCTGCGGCGTACCCGACGGCAGGCGCCAGACCTTGAGCTTGTAGACGATGCCGCGGCTGGAGAAGAACAGCACCGGCGTATGCGTATTGGCGATGAACAGGCGCGCGACGAAATCGTCGTCGCGCGTGGCCATGCCCGAGCGGCCCTTGCCGCCGCGCCGCTGCGCGCGATAGGCCGAGACCGGCACGCGCTTGACGTAGCCGCCGTGCGTCACCGTGACGACCATGTCCTCGCGCTGGATCAGGTCCTCGATGTCCTCCTCGAACTCGTTGTCGAGGATCTCGGTGCGCCGCGGCGTGGCGAACTGCTCCTTGATCTCGAGCAGCTCCTTGCGCATCAGCGCGAACAGCTTGTCGCGGTCGGCCAGCAGTTCGAGATAGCCCTCGATCAACTGCGCGACTTCGCCCAGCTCCTCGGCGATCTTGTCGCGCTCCAGGCCGGTCAGGCGCTGCAGGCGCAATTCGAGGATGGCGCGCGCCTGCACCTCGGACAGCTTGTAGGTACCCTCGGCCGAGACCTCGCGGCCGGGCTCGGCAATCAGCACGATCAGCGGCGCCACGTCGGCCGCCGGCCAGTCGCGCGCCATCAGGCGCTCGCGCGCTACCACCGGGTCAGGCGCGCGGCGGATCATCTCGATCACCTCGTCGATGTTGGCGACGGCGATGGCGAGACCGACCAGCACATGGGCGCGGTCGCGGGCGTTGCGCAGCTCGTAGCCGGTGCGCCGCGTCAGGACCTCGGCGCGGAAGCGGATGAAGGCCTCCAAAAGCTCCTTGAGGCTCATCAGCCGCGGGCGGCCGCCATCCAGCGCCAGGGCATTGACGCTGAAGTTGGTCTGCAGCGGCGTGTAGCGATAGAGCTGGTTCAGCACGACGTCGGCCATGGCGTCGCGCTTCAGCTCGATCACCAGCCGTACGCCGTCGCGGTCGCTCTCGTCGCGCACCTCGGCCACGCCCTCGACCTTCTTGTCGCGCACCACCTCGGCGATGCGCTCGTGCAGGCGCGCCTTGTTCTCCTGGTAGGGGATCTCCGAGATGATGATCGATTCGCGGCCGCTGCGGCTCTCTTCGATCCGCGTGCGGGCCCGCATGGTCAGCGAGCCGCGGCCAAGCTCATAGGCGGCGCGGATGCCGTTGCGGCCGAGGATGGTGGCGCCGGTCGGGAAGTCCGGCCCCGGCACGATCTCCGTGAGCTGCGGGATGGTGAGCTCGGGATTGTCGATCAGAGCGCAGCAGGCGTCGATCAGCTCGCCGAGATTGTGCGGCGGGATGTTGGTCGCCATGCCGACGGCGATGCCGCCCGCGCCGTTGGCCAGCAGGTTGGGGAACGCCGCCGGCAGAACGGTCGGCTCGCTCTCGCGTTCGTCGTAGTTGGGCTGGAACTCGACCGTTTCCTTGTCGATGTCGGCCAGCAGCGTCTCGGCGGCGGGTGCGAGCCGCGCCTCGGTGTAGCGCATGGCCGCCGGCGGATCGCCGTCCATCGAGCCGAAATTGCCCTGCCCGGAGATCAGCGGCAGGCGCATGGAGAAGTCCTGCGCCATGCGCACCATGGCGTCGTAGATCGCCGAGTCGCCGTGCGGGTGATACTTGCCCATCACGTCGCCGACGATGCGGGCGGACTTGCGGAAGGGGCGCGTCGAGTCGTAGCCGCCTTCCTTCATGGCGTAGAGGATGCGGCGCTGCACCGGCTTCAGGCCGTCGCGCGCGTCGGGCAGCGCACGCGCCACGATCACGCTCATGGCGTAATCGAGATAGGAGCGGCGCATCTCCTCTTCGATGGTTATCGGCGCGATGTCGTGCGGCGGCTGAGGCGGCGGTGGGGGCGCGTCTGGGGGCGGCGGCGCCGGTGGAAGGGTCGTATCGTCGCTCACGGAAACCTGGTTTTGCTCGTTTTTGTGGCCCTGCCAGAGGGCCCGGCGGAACGAAGCGGCACCCTAGCAAAACGGCCCGCCAAGACCAACAAAAATCGCTCGCGAGACAGGACTTTAACTTATTGATTTTACTGACTAAATTGACGCTGAAAACGCCCCTCGAAAAGGCCCCGAAATGACCCCCGAAACAGCCCAAAAATCAGGCCCCCCGACCGCCACGGTCGCGGTCTTCGACATGGGCGGCGTGCTGCTCGACTGGAACCCGCGGCACCTCTACCGCAAGCTGATCGCCGATCCGCAGGAAATGGAGCGCTTCCTGGCCACCGTGACCACCACGCCGTGGCACA
>JAKFVH010000250.1 GCA_021732285.1 Reyranella sp.
TTCAGGAACACGATGGTCTGGAAGGCGTAGAGGCCGGGCGTCATCATGATGATGCTGGGCACCGTGAGCGCGATGCGCGGCACGTGCAGCGGCTCGCGCACCAGCGACGCGCCGAGGCCGACGGCGAACGCGCCGAAGAACGTGGCGCTCGGCAGGCCGAAGCCGAGGTCATGCAGCGCCAGCCTGATCTCGTTGCCGACCAATGTCAGGAGGGCGACCACCAGCACGGTGCGCAGCGGATTGTTGAACAGGATGCCGTAGCCGAAGCCGCCGGCGAAGCAGGCGACGGCGCGCCACAGCAGGGTCATCGGCTCGATGCCGAGGCCGGC
This sequence comes from Reyranella sp., assembly GCA_021732285.1. GTDB lineage: Bacteria > Pseudomonadota > Alphaproteobacteria > Reyranellales > Reyranellaceae > Reyranella. The sequence goes on from JAKFVH010000250.1 coordinate 330, forward strand.
CGCTCCCGCCGGTGCCGGCGTCAGGCCGGCGAGGGCGGCGACGGCGGACAGGCCGACGGCAGCCGCCAGGGTCAGCAGCACGGCATAGAACAGCCGGGCGATGCCGGCGGTCGTCTGGTGCTGCACGAGGTCGAGCAGGGCCGCGACCAGCGGGAAGCCCGGCACCAGGAACAGCGCCGACGAGATGAAGCCCACCGCATGGGCGAGCGCGAATTCGCGCACGCCGAAGCCCAGCACGATCAGGCAGTAGACGCCCGAGGCGAGCACGCCGCACAACGCGGTCATGGCGTACTGGTTGAACCCCTTGCGCGACAGCAGGGTGCGCGCCGTCTGGCCGAGGCCGCCGCCGACGGCTGCGGCCCCGGTGGCCAGCATGTCGCCGCCGTTGAGGTATGAAAAGCAGGCCGAGGCGACCGCCATCGACAGCGCGATCGGCAGCAGGGAATGCAGGGCGGGCGTGGCCTCGATGGCGTCGATCTCGGCGGCCAGCGCCTCGGCCGTCAGGCCGGGCTTGCTGGTCCGCGCCAGCTGCTCGAGCGCTGCGATGCGCGAGGCGTCGACGCCGAGCGGCGCCATCTCGCGTGTGAGCGTCACCGTCTCGCCAGCGGCCTCAGCCGTCGCCGTCATGCTGCCGATAGTGATGTGCACGGCGATGTGGTCTGTGCCGAGCGCCTTGGCCAGCAGGCCCATGGCATCGCGCACGCGAAAGGCGGTGTCACCCGACCGCAGCATCACCGCGCCGAAGCGCAGGACGACGTCGAGGGAGCGGGTTAGCGGACTCATGGTCTTCCGGACCGCGCGCTTCCAGCGCGCTCAGAATCATGAGCGCGCTGGAAGCGCGCGGTCCGGAAGACCATGATCAAGCCGTATGCAGCCCCAGCACCTCGGCGGTGTCCTTGCGGACGCGCTCGACCAGTGCGGCATCGGTCTTGAGGTCACCGCCATAGGACGGGATCATCTCCTTGATCTTGGGCACCCAGTGGCCGACCAGCTGCTCGTGGAAGCAGTTCTCCAGCATGTGCACCATGATCCAGACGGCGGTCGAGGCGCCGGGCGAGGCGCCGAGCAGGGCGACGAGCGAGGAATCGGCCGAGTGCACGATCTCGGTGCCGAACTCCAGGGTGCCGGTGTGCAGCTTGCTCTTCTTGATGATCTGAACCCGCTGGCCGGCGACGTCGAGCTCCCAGTCGCTCTCCTTCATGTTGGGATAGAACTCGCGCAGCGCCTTGAAGCGGTGGCCCTTGCTCTGGAACACTTGGCCGACCAGGTATTCCTCGAGCGGGAAGTTGTCCCTCCCCACCGCCAGCAGCGGCAGGATGTTGTCCGGCCGGATCGACAGCGGCAGGTCGAGCAGCGAGCCGTGCTTCAAGAACTTGGTCGAGAAGCCGGCATAGGGGCCGAACAGGATCCAGCGCTTGCCGTCGATGATGCGCGTGTCGAGATGGGGCACCGACATCGGCGGCGAGCCGGCGGCCGCCATGCCGTAGACCTTGGCGGTATGGCGGGCGGCGATCTCGGGATTGCCGCAGCGCAGCCAGATGCCGCTCACCGGGAAGCCGGCGAAGCCTTTCGCTTCGGGGATGCCGGACTTCTGCAGCAGCGAGATCGCCCGGCCGCCGGCGCCGAGGAAGACGTAACGGGCGCCGATGCGCCGCGTCTCGCCGGTCTTCTCGTCGCGGACGTCGAGCCACCAGCCGTCGCCGGTCGGCCGGCGCTGCAGGTCGGTGACGTCGTGCGAGAAATGCACGGCGAAGCGATCCTGCTTCTTCAGATAGTCCATCAGATTGCGGGTGAGCGCACCGTAGTTCACGTCGGCGCCGCTGATGATGCGGGTCGCGGCCACCACCTGGCTGGGATCGCGGCCCTCCATGACCAGCGGCGCCCAGTCGGCGATCTGCTTGTGGTCCTGGCTGAACTCCATGCCGTGGTAGCAATGATGCGCGCTCATCGCGGCGTGGCGCTTCTTCAGGAAGGCCGCGCGATCCTCGCCGATCACGAAGCTCATGTGCGGCACGGGATGGATGAAGCTGTCGGGCGAGGCGATGGCGCCCTTCCTGATCAGGTACGACCAGAACTGGCGCGACATGTCGAACTCGACATTGACCTCGAGCGCCTTCGCGATGTCGACGCTGCCGTCCTTGCGCATCGGCGTGTAGTTCAGCTCGCAGTTGGCGGCGTGGCCGGTGCCGGCGTTGTTCCAGGCGCCCGAGCTCTCCTGCGCCTCGCCCGGCATGCGCTCGATCATGGCGATGCGCAGGTGCGGCTGCAGCTCCTTCAGGAACACCGCGAGCGTGGTGCTCATGATGCCGGCGCCCACCAGGACGACGTCGGCGCTCATGACTTCGTTGTTGTCGCTCATGCGATCTCCCTCATTCGATCTCTTGGCCGGCCTAGCCGGCACGCTTGAAAGGAACGGCCGTGCCGGGCTCCAGCACGACGTAGAGGCGGCGCCACGGCTCGCCGTCGACCAGCTTCCAGCAATGGCCGCCGCCTGTCGTGTCCTCGGCCAGCAGGATCTCGCCTGGTTTCAGGATGAAGTGCTGGCCGCCGCGCGTCTGGAAATCGAGCGTGCCGCTCAGGGTGATGACGAGCTGGCGCACCGGCGCGGTGTGCCATTCGAAGGTGCCGCCCGACCGGGTCTCCTGGAAGGAGGCGTGCGAGGTGCCGAGCTTGCCGGTGAGGAAATCGCCGCGCGCGCCGGGCTCGAGATCGATGAAGCCCTCCTCGGCATGCGAATTCTGGTCCTCGCCCGTCCAAATGCGCACGCACCGGATCATCGTCCTGCCCCTGTCGATGGACCTCTTGTCGGATGACCGTAGTATGGGCCCGTTCGACAGGCAAGAATGCGCGGAGGAGCGACGATGAGCGGACAGGGAACGGTTCTGGTGACCGGCGGGTCGGGCTTCATCGGCAGCTGGTGCGTGATCAGGCTGCTGCAGCAGGGCTACACCGCGCGCACGACGGTCCGCAGCCTGGCGCGCGAGAGCGCAGTGCGCGCCGCGATCGGCAAGGAGGTGGATGCACAGGATCGCCTCAGCATCCATGCCGCCGAGCTCACCTCGGATGCCGGTTGGAACGCGGTCGCGGCCGGCTGCGATTACATGCTCCACGTCGCCTCGCCCGTGGCCATCGAGGAGCCGAAGAACGCCGACGATCTCATCATCCCGGCGCGCGACGGGACCCGGCGCGCCATCGGCGCCGCCCTCGAAGCGGGTGTGAAGCGCGTGGTCCTGACCTCATCGGTGGCGGCGACCACGCCGCGCGGCGGCGCACGCGTGAGCCTGACCGATGAAACGGTATGGACAGACCTCGACGACCCCGAGGTCAGCGCCTATTCGCGCTCCAAGACCCTGGCCGAGCGTACCGCGTGGGATCTGGTCGGCGCCTCGGGTGGCGCCACGACGCTCGCCACCGTGAATCCTTCGGTGGTGCTCGGACCGGTCCTCAGCCGGGACTACTCCGCCTCGGTCCAGCTCGTGGAGCGGCTGTTGACCGGCAAGGTCCCCGGACTGCCGCGGCTGGGCTTCAGCATCGTCGACGTGCGCGACGTGGCCGACCTGCATATCGCAGCGATGATCGCGCCGCAGGCGGCGGGCGAGCGCTTCATCGCGGCCGGAGACTTCGCCTGGATGACCGATCTCGCTTCCTTGCTGTGCACCCGGCTGGGCGCCGCCGCCGGCAAGGTGCCGGCGCGCAAGGTGCCCGACCTCGTCCTGCGCTTTGCCGCGCTGTTCGACAAGAGCCTGGCGGCCGTGGCGCCGCGTCTCGGCCAACAGCGCGCCTTCAGCTCGGCGAAGGCGCAGACCATGCTCGGCTGGCGGCCGCGGTCGCTCGAGGAAACGGTCGTGGATTGCGCCAGGAGCCTGATAGCGAATGGTGCGATCTGAACGGCGGCCTCTTGTGCACTATCGCGCTTCATACGCTACAGAACAGCCTTTACCGCTTCCTTGATGAGCGTCCAAAGAGCCTTTGAAGCCTCCTTCGCTGCCTCGCCTATGAGCGCAGTACCGAACCTCTCCTGGAGCTTCTGGAGAGCGTTTAGTCCATGGGTCTTGATGTAAGTGATAGATGTGCTCGCCGCGTTCTTCAGCGTATCGGACAATAGCTTGAGGTTATCGAGCACGAACCGCTTCTCTTCCGGGTACGCCGTTCCGTAGCCGTTGTTCTGCTCTACATGCGCTATCGTCTGGTCAACCTGCTCGATGGCGTTCTGTACGCGCACATCAGCGCGATCGAGCGGGATGGGAGCCCAGTCTCCCTCAGGGTCTTGGAAGTCTTGTGGCGTGATTCCTATGCGATTGGCGACGCTATCGAGCCCGTGCAGTGCGTCCTTCAGCCACCAATCCACATCGCCCGACGCCTCAGCCTTGTAGAACGGACTAGCTGCGTTTTTGCGCTGCTCCGCTAGGTAATCGCCGAGGCCATCCCCCTCCTTGAATTGTGACGGCCCGAAAGGGTCCAACAGCGCTTCAATGACCTGCTTCTCGACGAGGTTCTGAATAGCAATGCGAAAGAGGTCACTATTGCCGACAAGGCAATAGTTGTCTTCGGGATCGGCCGCGTCGTCTGGATGGATAGTGTACATCCGCCGAATGTCGAACTCCGGGACGTAGCCCGGCTTGCTTTGCAATGCCAGGACCACCGCAAGCTCGTAGTACGCTGGCGCGATCCTGATGAATTCCGCCTTTTCCATTAATGCAACGTCCTCAGCTCATCGTCCGAACGAAAGACAGATTGGGCGCCCTACTGCAGTCAACTGCACTCTGAATACCTCTGATGGCCCGGAGCATGTTCCTATTTGATCAGTTCGTGCCCCTCGATTGACAGATCACCGCCTACCTACTTCCTGCCAATCAATTTCGAAGTGCTCGCTAAGTTCTTTGGCGAGCGTTCTTTTCCACGCGCCGGCATCGTCGAAGTTCACCCACACGACACCCGCAAAGTCTGTCGGTATTTCGACGTCGCCTCGTTTCAAGACACATACGCGGTCGCGCGTGAGCTTTGCCATGAAGTAGCCAAGCTCAAGCAAGACGTTCTGCCGCGCCCGAGGCCTTGGCGGACTTCCCTTCTTTGCTCCCTCATCATCCGGGGTGAGTAGCACTACAGCAAATCCAACATCGGAATTTGCCTCGATTTTCTCGATGATCGTCCTGTTTCTGTTTGCACGCTCATTCAAAATTACAACCTCGAATTTGAGTGCTTCCAGAAATCGTGCCGTCGCATGCAGTGGTCCTTCTTCGTGACCGTGGACGATGAATACTTTGCGCATCGGGGATCTTAGCGCCGTCCCTGTTGTGGGTGTCGGTCCTGGAGAAGGCATCTGCTGCTCCGATAACCATTCTTCTAACGAACGCACCGCTTCGTTCAGCATGGCTAGAACTTCCGTGCGCCCTTTCGCAACATCTTCGCGGTATTGTCCAAGGGGGCGCTCTCCGCCGAATGATGGAATGTCCTCGGCCCAATCGATCGTGCGGCGATATCGCCTGTACCGGTCCGACACGGTGCCGAAGATCTGCCCCAGTGATTCGTCAAGCGACGCCTGGAGAGCCATTAAACTCGGCGAGTATTTCTCGATGGTGGAGGGATCGACCGCCTCAACGTCGGCTATCCGCCTGCGTAACCGGTTAATGGCGATGTGGACATCGCGGGGTTCCGGTGCATGCGTTAGTGGTATGAGTTGTGTCTTGGTAGCCATTCTCTCTCCGCGTGAGAACATAGGGTACGATCGGGCCGCGGAACAGTCTTGGCCGCCGCTTACCGGTCGGCATCGGGCTCGCGCATCGAGAACAAAGTCCCTGACACAAGTTCTGTCCGAAGTGACCTGAAGCGGGCTCGTCTCGTGCTGGGCCGCCTGGGCGGCTCCAATCGCGCCTGTGCTCAAGAAGGCCGCGCGCGCCGGGCGTACCACGACGCAAGTCCGGCACAGACAATCAGCTGGATTTGATGAAAGACAATGAGGGGCAGCACCGCGACCCCGGCGATGTCCGGCGGCAAGAGAGCCGTAAGCATCGGCACGCCGGTGACGAGACTCTTGTTGCCGCCGCAGAACACGACGACGATTTCATCCTCGATCGGCAAACGGAGCGCGCGGCTGACCATTGCGGAGATTGCCAGCGCAAGGGCGAGCAGCAACGGACAAACCAGCACCACGCTGACCAGGTCGAAAGGTCTCAGGGTGCCCCATGCGCCTCGGCCAGCCGCTGTGCTGATCGCCATGTAAACGATCAGCAGGACGGCAAGCCGGTCGGCCCAGCCGATCGGAAGCCGATGCCGCTCGATCCATTTGGCGATCCAGCGCCGGACCAGCTGGCCCGTGAAGAACGGCAACTGGAGCAGCAGCACGACATCCCACAGGCCCGATGCCGATACCGCGCCGTGGACGTCCAGCAGAAGAGCGGCCAGCACTGGCGTCACGACGACGCCGATGACGCCCGAAGCCGAGCTCGCCGACACGGCGGCGCCGACATTGCCTCGCGCGAGCCCGATGAACGCCAGCGACGACTGCACGGTCGATGGCAACAGGCAGAGAAACAACAGGCCGACATAGAGATCGGGCGACAGCAGGGAGGGCACCAGCAACCGAGCGGCCAATCCAAGCGCCGGAAAGAGGACGAAGGTTGCGGCAAGGACCAGGCCTTGCAGCCGCCAGTTCAACAGCCCTTGCCATACCGCCTGCGCCGTAAGCCGGGCGCCGTAGAAGAAAAACAGCAGCGCGATCGATACTCGGGTGATCAGGCCCAATGCCGGCTGAGCTTGGGGCGGGCAGGGAAGGAGGAGCCCGAACGCCACCGTGGCCACGATGACCAGGACGTAGCCGTCCAACTTTATGCGCGAGTCCTTGGCCCGTGGCGTGTTCGCGTTCCGCATCTGCCGTTTCTAGGTGAGCTGGTCGGAAACCGGAAGCGTCTGCCGGGCAGTGCTGGCCCCCGACCATGGGAGGTCGCCACGGTTCGCTGCGCCATTGAAAGAAGCAGACGCCGTAAGCATCGGATGCTATATCGGCCGTCACGTCCCCGTAGCTCAGCTGGATAGAGCAGCGGTTTCCTAAACCGGAGGTCGGAGGTTCGAATCCTCTCGGGGACGCCATTTCTTATATAGGTGTGAGGCCGGGCACTCGAAGCAGCACGCGCATGAGCCGAAGGTGTCCACCTCGGCCTACGAAGTCCGTGGCTACAAGCTACGCCCGGGCCGATGAGGATGCTTTTGATCGTCGAGCAGAGTACACGTTAAGATTGCATCGCCAACTCAATGCACGTAGTGTATAAAAAGCAGAGGTAGCAAAGAAACACTGCTCGAGGCGTAGGTTTACGAGCAAAGAATCTAGCGCAGTCGAGGCTTTCATGACCAAGGCATTTTCTGCGGTCTCCATCCCGGATCTCACTGACGTAGAACAGCGGGTCTACGCAAAGTATGAGGTTTCACGTTCGGACGCGCGTTTAGCTGTTGAATACCTTCAGTGCCTCTTCGACGCTAAAAGACGGAAGCCCGATCAGGTTGTCATTCTACCCCAAATCGCCGATTGGGCTTGGCACGAGCTCATTCTGGATACTGAGCGCTATCGGGCGATGTGTTCTCGCGTACTAGGGACATTCTTGCATCACCTTGCCACGACCGTTGATCGCCATGAGCTTGCAAAGGACGGGGATGTTGATGCGCGTGATTTGCTGGACCTAGAGCCGGCACGTGCGCTGCCAAGTCTTGAGGGAAGCAACCTTCGCCAATGCTTTCTTGATTCGATGGCCATGATGCGAGAGGTCTACGGGCTCGGCTCAGGATCAAATCCTGAGCAATGGCGAGAAGCTGGATGGGATAGCCCTGCATATAGGCTTCGTGCGCCTATTCGGATCGCCGATCTTCAGAAGTACGCGAGTAGCGTGCCCAATATTGGACGATCGAACTTGGCACCATCTCTTACGTGGTTGCCAAGCCGAATTGCGAGAAGATTTGGAATTTCTTTGGATGCCGCAGAATGTGGTGTCAAAGAATACTCTAATTTCTTCCTATCGTTACGTTCCTCCGCTAACGAACAAGCTCGCGAATGCTCTGTTCTCTGCGAAATTGCTTGGGAGGAGCATGTACTATGGACAAAAAGATACGCTGAGGATTGCTACAGCTTCCTCGGCTATTTTTTGGAGCACGTCCCGCGAACGGTCTTTTCGGAAGAATCTGCTACCGCCAAAGCCGCTTGAGCAAAGATCGGACGATAAGACATGGCACTTGCTATGGCAGACGTAGCGGAGATTTTTAAGGTTCTCTTGCCGGTCGTTAGTATCTTAATCGCGGCTAGCGCAATTTTGCAGACGCTTGAGCGCGCACGCCGCGAACTCGCAGTCAACCTGATCTATAACTGGGCTAACCATACTGATTGGGCAGCAAGCCGTTCAGTCGCGATAGCAAGGGTGCTACCTGAAGCTGCAATTCATGCAATTAGCGAAAAAAAAGTTGCATCCATACCTAACGACCATTACGACGCCGTTATCAGTATCTTGAGAACCGCGTTTACCGAAGACCTTTTGCCTGCCCCGCCCAGCGACAAGAAAAAGAAATCGAACGGCGACAAGGCTGAGTTTCAGATTAGCCGAGAGCAAAGCGCATTTATTCTGTTTCAATGGGTGCGTTGGTTAAACCGCCTCGAAGGAACGCTCGCTGCGTGGCAGCAGGGCGCGGCTGATACAGATCTTATGGCCCGTGAGTTCGCGCCCTTAGTAGAGGGCTCGACCGCAGAGTTGGCAGTGTTAACGAAAGTGCGCGACGGGCTACCTGTCATTGAAGAGTTTTACAAGCAGCAGCGCGAAACCGGTGGAATAAAGGTTCGCCCAAGGCTTGGCCTCTTCCCTTGGCATCCTTGAACTCGCCAAGAGGTTAGAGACTCCACCGCTCCCCCGCAAACGACCGCCTGTCGGCACGGCCCGCGCCAGCCCCGGTAACACCGGCGGGCGGCCTAAACCCTACGGGCGGGCTAATACAGGGCACCTAGCGGAGACGGGGGCCTTTACCGGGCGGGGCCTATACGGGGCGCGGGCATGCGGGTCGTAGTGGCTGGGGGACGTATTCAGTGGCTCGGCAAGGCGGTGCTGACCGCCCGACGAGCTGTTCCAGCTTTTGATCGGTTCGGCACGTCCTCTTCCATGGCATGCTGCTCTGTGTTGAACACGATACGTGGAGCACGGCATGAGGGGAGAGCACGGTTCTTTGACGGGTGCAGCGCCGCCCACCACCGTCCGTCTGCAGAACATCGCCCAGTCCTACGGCCAGTCGGCAGCCCTCATGGCCGCCGTCGAGATCGGCGTCTTCACGGCGATCAGCAACGGGGCGGGGACCTACGCCGAAGTGGCGCGGGCGGTCGACATCCATCCGACCAACGCCGAGCGCCTGATGGTCATGCTGTGCGCCGCCGGTCTGTTGGAGAGCGCTGACGCCCGCCATCGCAATGCCGCCGACGTCGAGCGTTACCTGGTCGACGGCAAGCCCGGCTACATGGGGCCCTGGATCACCTTCACCAAGCCGCAGTGGGCCCAGTGGGGCCGGCTGGCCGAACACCTGCGCACCAAGGACCTCAAGGTGATGGGCTCGATCGAGACCTTCACCGTGGCCGACGCGCGCCGCTATCACGAGGCGACTTTCTCGATCGGCCTGGGCGCCGGCCGCCGCTTCGTGCGTCAGGTCGATCTTTCGGGCCGCAAGCGCATCATGGATATCGGCGGCGGCTCGGGCGCCTACTGCATCGCCGCCGCCAAGGAACATCCGGCGCTCCGCGCCGTGGTGCTCGACCTGCCGGTCGTCTGCGAGGTGGCGCGCGACTTCATCGCCGCCAATGGCCTCGCCGACCGCGTAAAAGCCCAGGCCTGCAATTTTACGCGTGATCCATTCCCGGCCGATTGCGACGTCGCCATCATGGCCTCGAACCTGCCGATGTACGGCCGCGACATGATTGCGAGCGTCATCAAGAAGGCGCACGACGCCCTGCTGCCCGGCGGCCAGATGCATCTTATCGGCGAGATGACCAACGACCAGCGCACCGGTCCGTGGGGGCCGGCCTATTGGGGCCTCGGTCAGGCGGTGTCGGATTCGCTCGGCCTCGCGCACTCGGAAGCCGACGTGACGGGCTACTTCCGCGCCGCCGGCTTTTTAGACGTCGGCCTGCACGACTTCATCGCCGGATCGCTCGGCCGCGTCACCGGCACCAAGGCCGGCTGACGTGTTCCACACCGTCATCTGCGATCTTTTAGGCATCAAATACCCGATCCTGCAGGGCGCCATGCAGGGCGGCGGCGGTGTCGAGCTGGTCGCGGCGGTGAGCGAAGCGGGTGGGCTCGGTGTGCTGCCGACCTTCGGCGGCACCGACCAGAAGCTGCGCGCCGATATCGTGGGCGTGCGCGCGCGCACCCAGCGGCCGTTCGGCGTCAACATCATGCCCATGGGCCGCGGCATCACCGAGCGTTGCGCGGCGACCTGTATCGAGCTCGGCATCCCCATCGTCACCACGGGCCGGGCCGATCCTGGCGAAGCCGTCGTGCGACGGCTGAAGGACGCCGGCATAAAAGTCGTGTCGGTGATCCCGACGGTCGAGCATGCCAGGCGCATGGAGGCCGAAGGCGTCGACGCCGTCGTCGCCTCGGGCGCGGAGGCGGGCGGCCATGTCGGCACCGTCTCGACCTTGCCGCTGGTGCCGCAGGTGGTCGACGCGGTGAGGATCCCGGTACTGGCAGCGGGCGGCATCGGCGACGCCCGTGGCCTGCTCGCGGCCTTTGCGCTGGGCGCCGTCGGCATCCAGATGGGCACGCGCTTCATGGCGACGACCGAGTCCGACCTGAACGACTGGGGCCGCGAGCGGCTGCTGGCGATGCGCGAGACCGACACCATCGTCACCCGCGCCATGACGGGCGCCACCGTGCGCTGCATCCGCACGCCCGAGATCGCGGCCTACGAGGACGCGGTGGCGCGCGGCGCCGATGCCGCCGAGCTGAAGGACCTCGCCGCCCGCGTCCGCACGTCGCGCTACGGCGAGGACAAGAGCGATCGCCGGCAGTCGGCGGCGGGTCAGGTCGCCGGCCTGATCAGCGAGGTCGTGTCGGTGCGCGCATTGATCGAAGGCATGCTCAGCGAGGCAGCTCGCCTGGCCGAGCGGCTGCCGTCGATGGCGAGACGATAGTACTATAGTTATTGACTAGCACTGGAGTTGGTGTTACGCTTCACTGGCTAACTTTCGCTCTTTGCATCGTTAATCCGTTCACATATGCGCTTGGCATGCCGACCGCGCCTGCGGTGGCTTGCCATGATGCATTCTTTTCCGTCATCCCGAGCGGAGCCGCCCGAAGGGCGGCGCAGTCGAGGGACCTGTTCTTGTCGATCGGCAACAAAAAAGGTCCCTCCACTACGCGCTTCGCGCTCCGGTCGGGATGACGGTGTTTGAAGAGAGGCCCAATCCATAGGGGCCTCGGCTTTTGCGCAACACCACGCTCTCTGTCGGAAATACCGGGAATGCCGGAAAGTCCGAATTCCGCTGGCAGTGCATGCACCCCAAGAGTGAGACAGAGGGGGTTGCCGAAACTGCGGAAACTGCGCAAACCCCTCAGGGCTTGCGTTGCAGGCCCCAGGTCTTGGCCAGCAGCTCGCCGATCCGCGCCGCCACCATGCGGTTGCCGGGGCTGTGGCCTTCGGCGTCGGCGAGATAGTGGATCGAATCGGCGTAGATGGTGCTGGTGTCGTTCTTGAAAATGTCGCCCAGGTCGTAGATCGGCAGGCCGCGCTCGCGGAGCGTCATCATGCCGGCGACCATGCGGCGGTAGAGCTCGCCGTAGGACAGGTCGCCGACGACGCGCCGTTCATCGTCGGTCAGCGTCTTGCCCCAGGCCGGGATGGGCTGCATGAAATAGGCCGACTTCACGCCATTGTCGTGCGCAACCGCCTCGGTCGCGCGAAAGTATTTCTGGTAGAGGTCGAGCTGGACGTCGAACAGGCGTTGCGGATTGTCCTGGATGTCCTTCGGCAAGGCGAAGAGGCCGGGGATCGTCGTCCGCTTGTTGGACTTGAAACTGTCCTTGCCCTTGGCGGCCGCCTCGATGCCGCGGATGAGCAGGTAGGCCGCGTGCGACTTGCCGAGGATCGGATTGATCGACATCGCGCCGGCGATGCGCCCCATCACCCAGCCGATCGCGGCGTCGCCGAAATTCTCGTCGGCGGCGAACGGATTGGCTTCGAGGAAGTTGGCCGCCGGGCCTTCCAGCCGCTGGTCCATCTTGGGCTGGAAGTAGTAGTGCTCGTTGTAGCCGCTGAGATTGATCACGGCATCGACCGCGGTGGCGTACATCGCGAAGGCGATGAACGACTGCGGCTCCTTCCAGGCGCCGGCGGCGGCATCCAGCACCATCCACGGCTTGCCGTTGGGGCTCAGCCAGGTCTTGTTCAGCTCCTCCTCGAGATAGCGCGGATAGGGCGGCTTCTGGTTGCCGCCGAGGTAGGCTGCGACCGAGCCGCCGCTGATCATGACGACGTAGCGGTCGGTGGGCTTGACGGTGGGGAAGTCGGGACCGAACAGGCCGACATTGTTGGCCCACGAGATGCCGCACGGCGGGTTGGCGTGATGCACGAACGCCCAGTAGGGATGCGGATAGAGCGTGTCGATGAAGCGGCAGCCCGTGCCGCGCGTCATGTCGCGCACGTAGGTGTTCTGGGTGCGCTCGAACAGCTCGGCGGCCGGCGTGTGGCGGCCATCCTCGAGATAGAGCCAGCCGATGGCCATGACCTCGACCGCGGCCAGAGCGACGATGAATCCGACGACGATCGAGATGAACGAGAAGAGGCGTTTCTTCATCACACCGGCATGTCGCCGCTGATCTGGATACGCCGCATGAGGCGGCGGAACGGGCCGGTGTCGCCGAGCGCGATGTGCTTGGTGCTGCGGTTGTCCCAGAAGGCGATCGAGCCCTTCTGGTAGCGGAAGCGGAAGGTGAATTCCGGCCGGTTGCCGTGCTCGAACAGGAAGTCGAGCAAGGGCTTGCTCTCGGCCTCGGTCATGCCCTCGAAGCCCACCGTGTAGGACTTGTTGACGAACAGCATCTTGCGGCCGGTCTCGCGATTGGTCCGCACCACCGGATGGCAGCTGCGCGTCTCGCGCCAGTCGGCGCCGTCGCGGTGCTTGGTCGAGCGGCCCTTGTTCTTCCCGGCCTGCGGGCCCGCCACCATGATGTCGCTGTGCACGGCGCGCAGGCCCTCGAGCATCTTCTTCATGCCGTCCGACAGCGTCTCGTAAGCAAGGTACTGGTTGGCGAACATGGTGTCGCCGCCGTAGGCCGGGATGTCGATGCCGTAGAGGATGGCGCCCATCGGCGGCTCGGGGCACATGGTGGTGTCGGCGTGCCAGTCCTCGCCGACATAGCCCGTGTCGCCCGGCTCGCGGCGGACCATGACCACTTCGGAATCGTCGCCCATGCCGACATAGTTGGGATGGATGAAGATCTCGCCGAAGCGGCGGGCGAAGGCCTTGTGCCGCGCGACGTCGAGCTCCTGGTCGCGGAAGAACACCACGCAATGCTCGTTCAGGGCGTCGCGGATCTCGCCGATGGTCTCGTCGTCGAGATCCTGCGCCACGTCGACGCCGGAAATCTCCGCGCCGCCGGCGCCGGAGAGCAGACGAATCTCGAGACGCGTGTTGCGCATGGGCTCGCTCCGCCGTGTGTTCCCGCTTGAGGCTATCATATTCCTCTCCCCCGCTAGGGGGAGAGGTTAGGTGAGGGGGAATCGACGTGCGTAACCCCCTCACCCAGCCTCTCCCCCTAACGGGGGAGAGGAGGAAGAGCGCACCGTCACTGGCAGGTGAAGGTGACCTTTCGCGGGGTGATCGTGGGCAGGGCCGGTGCGGCCGGATCGATCGGACGCGGCCACGAGCGGTCGGCCAGGTGCCTTTCGGCCACCGGCAGCAGCAGGTTGAAGGTGATCCAGGCCTGAAGTCTCAGCCCGGCATAGTTGGTGTGCACGGCGTCGACGAAGAGATCGGGCTCGAGCGGAAAGTAGCGGGCCGTGTCGATGAACGGGATGTTGTGCGTCTTGGCGTACTTGGCGAGCAGCCGGTTCTGGAAGATCGCCAGCCGCTCCATGTCGCGATAGCGGAACGGCCAGTAGACGCTGTTGAGCTGCTCGAGGGTGTATTTGTGGCGGACCGGGTCGAGCACCATGCCGTCCTTCACCATCCACAGGAACGAGCTTATAGCGAAGTCGCCGCCGACCTGCTGGACGGCGGTGCGCATCGCGTCGAGGTCGCGCTGGATCAGGTTCAGGTTGACCGGCAGCCTGGGGTAGGCGAGGTCGGGATCGGTTTCGTCCAGCCCCTCCGGCCACTGCAGCTTGTAGTCGGGCTTGGGCCATTCGCGGCCGTCCTGCGCGGGGCCGGTCATGCCGACGGCGGCGCGGATGCGGGCGGCGATGGCGGAATAGCGCGCGGCGGCCTGAAGCCAGCCCGGCGCCGCGACGGTCGGCGGTGCCTTGGGCGCGTCCGACTTCGGATAGACCTTGTCGACGATCGTGTGCAGCTCGAACTGGTTGCCGCCCTCGTAGTAGACGACCAGGTCGGGCCGAAGCGGCGCCACCTCGCTCTTCACGATGGCGACGTTGTCGGTCGACACGACGCTCTCACGCGCCGCGTTCAACACCTCGAAGCGCACATCGAGCTTCTTCGACTCGGCCCACCGGTTCAGCCAGTAGCCGACCAGCTCGGGATAGGAGAAGGGCAGGTGCGGCGCGCCGACGGTGGTCGAGGAGCCGACGAACACGATGCGGATGGTTTTTGCCCCACGCGGCACCTCGATCGGGGCACCGCGCCAGCCCATCTGGTTGGTCACCAGCCAGGTCGGCGTCGTAGCGTCGGGCATGTAGCGGTAGGGCGGCCGGGCCTCGCCGTCGGGCGGGTCGTAGAGATAGAGCATGCCCGGCGCGTGGCGCAGGAAGCGGTGCTTGCAGGGATCGCCGGCGAAGGCCGAGTTCCACGCCTTGAACACGTCGGCCGGGCGGAAATCCATGCCGCCGACATTGTGGTCCTCGATGGAGTGGAACAGGCGCTGCCATTCGGGGTCGGTCTTGCGCCGGTTGGGCAGCGGCGGCGGCTCGCTGAAGAACCACTGGCGCTCGACGCCGGCGGCGAGCGGAAACTTGTCCAGCATCGCCGGGTCGACAGTCGTGCTGCCCTCCGGGTCGCCGATCTGCACGGCGAACATGCGGTAGCCGTCGATGTAGCGGACGACTGCTTCGGCAACGAGGACGCTGACGACGATCGATGCAAGAAACAGCAGGACGTTCTTCAGTTTCAGGGCGCTCCCATGGGACGGGAAAGCCACCTAGCACAGAATTCGGGCAACGCAAGCCGGCTAAGGACTTCCTCCTCATCGCCTTCGGCGATGGGGAGGTGTCGCCGTCATACGGCGACGGAGGGGTCATGGGCATCAGTGTTGGTGCCCATGACCCCTCCGTCCGCTGCGCGGACACCTCCCCAGCGAAGCTGGGGAGGAAAGTCAGCTCACGGGACCTGCGGCGCCGGGTCCGGCTCCGGGTCGGCCTTCGGCGCCGGCTTTGGCTTCTTGCTGCGCCATTCCTCGAAGCGCTGCAGCACCGTGAAGAACGACGGCACGAACAGCACGGCAAGGCAGGTCGAGGCGATCATGCCCGAGAACACCGCGAGGCCGAGCGAGATGCGCGAGTTGGCGCCGGCGCCGGTCGCCGTCACCAGGGGCACGACGCCCAGGATGAAGGCGAACGACGTCATCAGGATGGGCCGGAAGCGGGTGCGGGCGGCTTCGACTGCTGCTTCGACGATGTCCTTGCCGTCGATGAGGCGCCGCTCGCGCGCGACCTCGACGATCAGGATCGCGTTCTTGGCGCTGAGCGCGATCAGCAGCATCAGGCCGATCTGGGTATAGAGGTTGTTGGCGAGGCCCAGCGCGCCCAGCGCGATGGCCGGCCCGACCAGCGACAATGGCACCGCGAAGATGACCGCGAGCGGCAGGATCCAGCTCTCGTACTGCCCGGCGAGGCAGAGATAGACCAGCAGGATGGCGAGCGCGAAGACGTACATCATCTGGCTGCCGACCAGGTTCTCCTGGTACGACATCGCCGTCCATTCATAGCCGGTGCCCGGCGGCAGGATCGCGTCGGAGATCTGGTTCATCAACTGGATGCCCTCGCCCGAGCTGAAGCCCGGGGCGGGCGTGCCGACGATCGAGGCCGACGGATAGAGGTTGTACAGGCTGATGAGCGGCGGGCCCGTCGCGTCGTGCAGCTCGGCCAGCGCGCCGATCGGCACCATCTTGCCTTCGATGTTGCGCACCTGAAGCTTCAGGATGTCCTCGGGCTTGGTGCGGTACTGCGAATCGGCCTGCATGAAGACCATCAGGGTCAGGCCGAACTTGTTGAAGCGGTTGACGTAGGCCGAGCCCAGGTACGAGGACAGCGTGCTGAACACGTCGCCGATCGACACTTTCAGCGTCTCGGCCTTCGAGCGGTCGATGTCGACCCGCACGTGCGGCGCCCCGGCGCGGAACGAGGTCACCACGTTGGTGAGCGCCGATTGCGTGGCGGCGTTGCGGATCAGGTTGTCGGTGGCGTTCTGCAGCTTCACGTAATCGAAGCTGCCGTCCTTCTGCTCGACCTGCAGCGCGAAGCCGCCGGCATTGCCGACGCCCTGGATGGCGGGCGGCACCAGCGGGAAGCCGCGGCCGTCCTGCAGCGTCCTGAGCTCGCGGCCGATATGCTCGACGATCGAGCGCAGGTCCTGGCCAGGCTCCTTGAGGCGCACGCCCCAGTCCTTGAGGATCACGTAGGCGACGCCGCCATTGGCCAGCATCGAGTTGGCGTCGAGCACCGACATGCCGCTCAGCGCCACGACCTTGTCGACGCCCGGCGTCGCCATGGCGATCTTGCTGACCTGCTCCATCGCCGCGTTGGTGCGCTCGAGCGAGGCACCGTCGGGCAGCTGCAGGCCGACCAGCATGTAGCCCTGGTCCTCGTTGGGGATGAAGGCCGTCGGCAGGCGCGCCACGCCCCAGCCGCCGAGGCCCGCGACGACGAAGGCGATGAGCATCATGAGGACGCTGCGATGGGCCATCGCGCCGATCAGCCAGGCGTAGCCGTCCTCGAGCTTGCCGTAGACCTTGTTGAAGCCGCGGAAGAAGACGTTGCGTTTCTCCGGCGGCACCGTGGGCCGGAGCCACAGGGCGCACTGGGTGGGCTTCAGGGTCGCCGCGTTGATCGCGCTGATCAAGGCCGTGGCCGCGATCACCAGGGCGAACTGGGCGAACATCTGGCCGGTCAGGCCGGGCACGAAGGCGGCCGGCAGGAACACCGACATCAGCACCAGGGTGATGCCGATCACCGGCCCGAACAGCTCGCTCATCGCCTTGATGGCGGCATCGTGCGGGGTCATGCCGCGCTCGATGTGATGGGCGACGCCTTCGACGATGACGATGGCATCGTCGACCACGATGCCGATCGCCAGCACGATGCCGAACAGGGTCGTGGTGTTGACGGTGAAGCCCAGCGCCGCCATGGCGGCGAAGGCGCCGATGATCGTCACCGGAATGGTCGTGGCCGGCACCAGCATGGCGCGCCAGTCCTGCAGGAACAGCACGATCACGATCAGCACCAGGACGCCCGCCTCCATCAGGGTCAGGAAGACCTCATGGATCGAGGCGTTGACGAAGCGGGTGGTGTCGAAGGGCACCTCGTAGACCAGGTCCTTGGGGAAGGCCTTGCCGAGCTCGGCCATCTTGGCGTTGACGCGCTTGGCGACGTCGAGCGCGTTGGCCTCCGGCAGCTGGTAGATGGCGATGCCGGCGTTCGGCCGGTTGTTGAGCCTGGAGGTCATCGTGTAGGTCTGGGCGCCGAGCTCGACCCGTCCGATGTCCTTGAGCCGCAGGATGCGGCCGCCGTTGCCCTGCTCGGACTTGACGACGATGTTGCCGAATTCCTCCGGCGTGCTCAGCCGGCCCTGGATGTCGACGGTGAACTGGAAGTCCTGTCCCTTGGGCGCGGGCGGCGCGCCGACCTGGCCCGTGGTGACGGGCTGGCTCTGCTCCTGGATGGTCTGGCCGACCTGCGAGGGCGTCAGCCCGTAGGTGTAGAGCTTCTGCGGGTCGAGCCAGATGCGCATCGAATACTCGCCGATGCCCAGCACCTGCGTGTTGCCGACGCCCGGCAGGCGCGACAGCTCGTTGATCAGGTTGATGGTGGCGTAGTTCGCCATGTAGAGGCTGTCGAAGGTCCCGTCCGGCGAGTTCAGCGACACGATCTGCAGGATCGAGGTCGACTTCTTCTGCACGACGACGCCCTGCGCCTGGACCGGCGTGGGCAGCGAGGCCAGCGCCGCGCTCACCTTGTTCTGCACCAGCACCTGGGCGAAATCGAGGTTGGTGCCGATGGCGAAGGTCACGGTGAGCGTGTAGGTGCCGGCGTCGGTGCTGTACGACTGCATGTAGATCATGCCTTCGACGCCGTTGACCTGCAGCTCGATGGGCAGCGCCACGTTGTCGACCACGGTCTTGGCGCTGGCGCCCGGATAGGTCGTCGTCACCTGGACGGTGGGCGGCACGATGTTGGGATACTGGGCGACCGGCAGGGTGACCAGCGCGACGGCGCCCAGGATCACGATGACGATCGCCAGCACGTTGGCCAGGACCGGCCGATTGATGAAGAACTCGGAAATCATCGCTACGGACCGGCGGCTACTTGGTCGTCGTGATGTTGGCGCCGGGTGGCGGCGGCGGGATGGTCTCCTGCTTCGGCACGACCTTGCCGCCGGGAACCGCCTGGCCGTTGGTGGTCAGCACGACGCGGTCGTCGGCGGTGAGGCCCTCGGTGATCACCCGCAGGCCGCCGACCAGGAGCTGCCCCGTCTTGATGCGCTTCTGCTCGACGACGTTGTCCTTGTTGACGACCAGCGCGTACTTGCCCTGCTGGTCCTCGGCGATGACCCGATTGGGGATCAGCAGGACGGCCGTCGAGCCCTCTGCCATCGGCAGCCTGATGCGGGCGAAGAAGCCCGGGATCAGGTCGATATTGGGATTCTTGAACAGGCCGCGCACCAGGATGGTGCCGGTCTGCGCATCGATCTCGGGCGCCACGTAGTTCAGGAAGCCGGCGTGCGGGTAGCCCTCCTCGTTCATCAGGCCGATATCGAGGGGGATCTTGCCCAGCTCCTCGACGGTGAGGCGCTTGTTGGCGAGGTTCTGGCGGATCTTCAGGACATCCTGCTCGCTCACGTTGAACTCGACGTAGATCGGGTCGAGCTGGACGATGGTCGCGAGCTTGGTCGCCTTGCCGTTGCCGACCAGCTCGCCGACCGAGATCAGGTGCTTGGAGACGATGCCGTCGAACGGCGCCTGCACGGTGGTGTAGCCCAGGTTGGTCTGGGCGATGGTGAGGTTGCCTTGGGCGTTCTCGACATTGGCGCGGTCGCTGTCGCGCTTGGCCTTGGCCTGGTCGTAGGTGTTCTGCGCGGTGACGTTCTGGCGCAGCAGGGTTTCCTGGCGGGTGAACTCGGCTTCCGACTGCACGAGCTTGGCCTTGGCGCCGTCGAGCTGGGCCTCGGCCTCTTTGACTTGGGCCTTGTACATCGTCTGCTCGATGACGAAGAGCGTGTCGCCCTTCTTCATGACCGAGCCGTCGACGTAGTTCTGCGAGATCAGGAAGCCCTCGACGCGGGCCACCAGGTCGACGGTGGCGAAGGCCACGGTGTTGCCCGTCAGCTCCTCGTAGGGGACGACGTTCTGCGCGAGCGGGACGGCAACCTTGATCTCCGGCGGCGGCGGCGGCTGGAACTTGTTCTCGGGTTTGCAGCCGGCCAGAGATGCGGCCAGCAGCGGCAGCAGCAGGATCAGGCTGCGATTCATGGTCGACGACGCTCCCCGCAATAACTGTGCAAAATCGTTACCGCATCCCGACTTGGAACGCCACCGTGAGCGTGTTCACGCGAAGGGGAAGGGCCCCTCGAAACGGCCGATATAGCTCGTGTGCGTCACTATCGCGCCATCCCGCCACCAGTGCAGCAGGCAGGCCGGCGGCTCGCAGAAGGAGGCCGGCGGGGCGTCGGGCCGGAGATTCAATGCAATTTGTGTCGCCGTGCTGGGGCAGGAGACCAGCACCGTGCCGGCCCAGCGCTGCAGGATCGGCCGATGGACGTGGCCGCACAGCACGCGCTCGACATTGGCAAAGCGGCCGATCACGGCGGCAAGGCGCTCCGGCTGCCGGCACATGTACGTGTCGAGGTAGGGGATGCCGGTGACGATCGGCGGATGGTGCATCAGCACCAGGGTCGGCGCGCCCTTGGCGTCGCGCAGCGCCTCCTCCAGCCAGGCAAGGCCTGCCTCGTCGACCTCGCCGTGATGGTCGCCCGGCACCGTGGTGTCGAGCGCCACGATGCGCAGAGGCGGGCGGTCGATCACGAAGTGTTTAGGGCCGCGTGACGGCAGATAGGCGTGGTCGGGGAAGCAGCGCGCCAGGACCTCGCGGTCGTCGTGATTGCCCGGCATCAGCAGGCAGGGCAGCTCGAGCCTGGCCAGGAGGTCGCGCAGGTTGGCGTATTCCGCTTCCTGCCCCTCGTCGACAAGGTCGCCGGTGATCAGCACCAGGTCGGGGCGCGGATCGAGCCGGTTCAGATGCTCGACCGCGTCGGCGAACATGCGGTTGGAATCGACGGCGTCCTTGTAGCTCTGGCCGACCGGCCGCACGTGCAGGTCCGAGATCTGCGCCAAAAGCATCGGTCAGGACCGGCGGAAGATGACGGAGAGGTTGTTGGCCGGCATCTCCACGACCTCGGGTGCGGCAAAGCCCTCGGCTGCGGCGAGCTCCGCAACCGCTTCGAGGTCGCGAATGCCCCAGGCGGGATCGCGCCGCCTGAGGTCGCGGTCGAAGGCCTCGTTGCTCGGCGCCGTGTGCCGGCCGTCGCGGCGGAACGGGCCGTAGAGATAGAGAAGGCCGTGGTCCGGCAGGATGCGGGCCGCACCCGCGACCAGGCCGACCGCCGCCGTCCAGGGCGCGATATGGATCATGTTGCAGCAGAGCACGGCATCGGCCTGCTCGACCGGCCAGGCCGATGCTTCGGCATCGAGCGCCATCGCCGGCCGGATGTTCAAAAGCCCGCTGGTTTCGGCCCAGGCATCGATGCTGGCCAGCGCTTCGTCGTCGGGGTCGCTGGGCTGGAACACGAGCCGCGGCAAGGCGGCGGCGAAGTGCACGGCATGCTCGCCCGAGCCGCTGGCGACTTCGAGCACCAGTCCCTCGGCGGGCAAGCGTGGCTGCAGGACATCGAGGATGGGCTGGCGGTTGCGCGCGGTCGCGGGAGCATGGCGCTTCATCGGGCCGCCTGCATGGCCCGCCAGATGCGCGCCGGCGTCGCCGGGCCGTCGAAGCCTGTCACGCCAAGCGGCGCCAGGGCGTCGAGGATGGCATTGGCGATGGCCGGGAAGGCAGCGATCGCGCCCGCCTCGCCGCAGCCCTTCACGCCCAGCGGGTTGGTCGTACAGGGCGTGCCGTTGAAGCCGACGTCGAACGACGGCAGGTCGTCGGCGCGCGGCAGGGCGTAGTCCATGAACGAGCCGGCCAGCATCTGGCCCGAGCCTGGATCGTAGATCGCGTGCTCCAGCAGGGCCTGGCCCGCGCCCTGCGCCATGCCGCCGTGCATCTGCCCGGTGACGATCATCGGATTCACCATCACGCCGTAGTCGTCGACCGCGGTGTAGCGCACCAGGTCGACGCGGCCGGTGTCGCGGTCGATCTCGACCTCCACGACATGCGCGCCGTTGGGGAAGGTCATGTGCTCGCGCTTCCAGAAGTCGTAGGTGTCGATCGGCTCGCCCTTGTCGCGGCCGAGGGCGGCCACTTCGAGCAGCCCGATGGCGCGGTCGGTGCCCGACACGACGAAGCGGCCGTCCTCGAAGCGGAGGTCGGCCTCCGCCGTCTCCAGCGCGTCGGCGGCGATGGCCAGGCCCTTGGCGATGATCGCGTCAGAGGCGCGCCAGATCGCCGTGCCGCCCATGTAGGTCGCGCGCGAGCTGCCATGGCCTCCGCCGTGCGCGATCAAATCGGTGTCGCCCTGGCGCAGCCGGATGCGCTCGTTGGCCACGCCCAGGCGATGGGCCAGGATTTGCGGGAACGTCGTCTCATGGCCCTGGCCGATATGCTGCGTGCCGGTGATCAAGGTGACAGTGCCATCGCTCTCGAAACGCACATCGACATTCTCCTCCGGCGGCCCGCCCGTGCCCTTGATGTGATAGGCAAAACCCAGGCCACGCAGCCGGCCGGTCATTTCGCTTTGTCTGCGGCGCGCGGCGAAACCCGCAAGGTCCGCTCGTGTGAGAGCGGCACTCAGGGTCTCGGAGAAAGTGCCGCTGTCGACCTGGAAGCCGAAGAAGTTGGTCATCGGCATGGCGTCGGCCGGCACCATGTTGAGACGACGCAGCTCGGCGCGATCGAAGCCCGCCTTGATCGCGGCGGCATCGATCAGCCGCTCCAGGATGTTCACGGTCTCGGCGAAGCCCGGCCCGCGCGTGACGCCGATCGGCGCGGTGTTGCTCAGCACCGCCACGATGTGCAGCGCAATCGCCGGGATGCGATACACCGTGCCCTGCAGATGGATGTACTGGTAGGTCTGCACCGCGCCGCCGGCGCCGATCATGTAGGCGCCGAGATTGGCGACGCTGGTGACCTTCAGGGCGAGGAAGCGACCGGCGGCATCGAACGCCAGCGAAGCCTCGGCCGCGGTGTCGCGTGCGGCGTGGTCGGTCAGGAATACCTCGCTGCGGCTTGCGATCCATTTCACCGCCCGGCCGGTGCGCCGGGCCGCCCACAGGACCAGCGTGTGCTCGACATAGGCGAAGTTCTTGGCGCCGAAGCCGCCGCCGACATCGGGCGCGATGAAGCGGACATCCTTCGCTTCCACGCCGAGCGCGCGGGCGACGTGGTCACGGTTGATGTGGATGTTCTGGCTGGAGACATGCAGCGTGTAGCGGCCGCTCGCTGGATCGAACTGCCCGACGCCGCCGCGCGGCTCCATCGGGTTCATGACGATGCGATGGTTGTCGAGCGTCAGCGAGACGACATGTGCCGCGCGGGAAAAAGCGGCATCGGCCGCCTTGGCGTCACCGGTGTGCCAGTCGAGGCAGACATTGCCCGGCACGTCGTCGGCGATCAGCGGAGCACCGGCTGCGCGCGCGGCGTCGCCTGAGGTCACCGCGGGCAGCGGCTCGTAGTCGACCTCGACCAGCTCGGCGGCATCAGCCGCCTGTGCGGCGCTCTCGGCCACGATCAACGCGACCGGTTCTCCGGCAAACCGCACCTTGTCGTGCGCCAGCAGCGGCTGTGGCGCGAAGGCAAAGGGCTCGCCGGTCTGGATGTTGGCCTCGGCGTAGGGCCGCAGCGGCTTCAAACCATCGGCCGTCGCCTCGGCTGCCGTCAGCACGGCGAGCACGCCGGGCGCGCCCTTGGCCGCACTGGTATCGATCGAGCGGATGCGCGCATGGGCATGTGGTGAGCGCAGCACGACG
Organism: Reyranella sp.; assembly: GCA_021732285.1. Taxonomy (GTDB): domain Bacteria; phylum Pseudomonadota; class Alphaproteobacteria; order Reyranellales; family Reyranellaceae; genus Reyranella. Next base: position 23,855 of record JAKFVH010000250.1, read on the forward strand.
GCGTGCGTCAGTCGATCGAAGCGAAGATCGTCGAGATAGGCGCCTTGGCCGGTGACGAACCGCGCATCTTCGCGGCGCCGCGGCGATGCGCCGATACCAACTTTGCTCATGTGCGCAATGTCTCCGCGTTCTTCGCCTGGCGTTTCTCGTCCCACCAATCGCTGGCCTTCAGCTTCCAATAGACGAGCTGTGTGCCAACGCGACCCAGCGCACCGCCGGCCCAGGCCGTGCCGAACGGCGCGAACAGGCGCCAGCGGTCGTCTTCATGGGTGATGCCGGCCGCGACCGCATCGGCGCCGGCTGCTGTCTGGGCCACGCCGTGGCCGCCGAAGGCAGTGCAGGCCCACAGGCCGGGCTCGATCTCGCCGACCTGGGGCATCCTGTGCAGTGCGTAGCCCATGATACCGGGCCAGGCATACTCGATCTCCAGCTCACCGAGCTGCGGATAGATCGAGAGGATGTCGGCCCGCATCATGGCGCGCAGCCGCGCAGGCTCGCGCGTGTCGGTGGTGATGCGGCCGCCCCACAGCAGGCGATCGTCGTCGACGATGCGGTAGTAGTCGCCGCCGCGGCGCGTGTCGGCGATGGCGCCGCGCCAGCGGATGGCCTCGCCGAGCCGCGGGCCGAGCTTGCCGGTCACCGCGACATAGGTCGCCACCGGCAGGACGGCACCGCTCAGCCGATGGATGCGGCCGAGATCGGCATTGCCCGCCAGCACGACATGACGCGCCGTGATCTCGCCCATGGCCGTCCTGAGCTGCCACTCGATGCCGCGGCGCTCCAGGGACCGCGCCTCCGTCCCTTCATGCACCTGCACGCCGAGGCGCTCGGCGTCGGCAGCCAGGGACAGCGCGAGGTTGAGCGGATGGACCTGGAAGCCCTGAGCGTCGTGCAGTCCCTGGAAGTAGCGCGGGGTGACGAGCAGGGCGCGCACCTGGTCGGTCTCCCAGGGCTCGAACGTGGCCCCGAGCTTTTTAGCCAGCGCACGCGAGCGCTCGGCGAAGTCCGGCCCCTGGTCGGTGCGCGCGATCGAGAGGCGGCCCCAGCCCATCAGGATGTCGGATCGCCCCATCTCCTTCAGGGAGGAACGCACGATCTCCACGCCGCGCTGCGACTGGGCGTAGAGCTGGCGGGCATGGTCCTCGCCCAGCCGCTCGATCAAGGCGCCGGTGCGCAGGGCAAAGCCCGGCCCGACGAAGCCGCCATTGCGGCCCGAGGCGCCCCAGCCGATGCGCTGGCGCTCGACCAGCACGACTTTCATGCCGCGCATGGCCAGCAGGCGCGCCGTGTGCAGGCCGGCGAAGCCGCCGCCCACGATCGCAACGTCTGCCGCGACCCGGCCGTTCAGCCGAGGTCGCTCAGGAGTGGCATCTCGCGTGGCGGCATACCAGCTTGCGGGATAGTCGGTGTCAGCCATGTGCGCTAAGGATGGCACGAGGTTGGGTCGGGAGGAACGATGTCGCTCGATTTCGATGCGGTGGTCATCGGCGCCGGCTTCGGCGGCATGTACATGCTGCACCGCCTGCGGGTGAAGGGTTTCAAGGTGCGGGTGTTCGAGGCCGGCAAGGGCGTCGGCGGCACCTGGTACTGGAACCGCTATCCCGGCGCGCGCTGCGATGTCGAGAGCGTGCAGTACTCCTACCAGTTCTCGCCCGAGCTGCAGCAGGAATGGGAGTGGACCGAGCGCTACGCCACCCAGCCCGAGATCCTGCGCTACGCCAATCACGTCGCCGACCGTTTCGACCTGCGCCGCGACATCACGTTCGAGACGCGCGTCACCAAGGCCACGTTCGACGAGGCGGCACACGCCTGGACCGTCGAAACGGATAAGGGCGACCGCGTGATCGCGCGCTTCGTGGTCACGGCGCTGGGCTGTCTCTCTTCGCCTAACACGCCCAAGATCCCCGGCCTGGCAGATTTCAAGGGCCCGACCTATCACACCGGCAACTGGCCGCACGAAGGCGTCGATTTCACCGGCAAGACAGTCGGCGTCATCGGCACCGGCTCGTCGGCAATCCAGTCGATCCCGATGATCGCCAAGCAGGCCAAGCATGTGACCGTGTTCCAGCGCACCGCCAACTACACCATCCCGGCGCACAATGCGCCGCTCGATCCGGATTATGTGCGCGAGGTGAAGGCCAACTACCCGGCGATGCGCAAGCGCGCCAAGTCGACGCCTCCGGGCATCGATTTCAAGATCAACATGGCTTCGGCCATCGCAACGCCCGACGCGGAGCGGCAGCGCGAATTCCAGGAGCGCTGGGACTATGGTGGGCTGGGCTTCATGGCCTCCTTCTCCGACCTGCTGCTCAACGACGACTCGAACAAGACGGCGGCGGCGTTCGTGCGCGCCAAGATCCGCGAGGTGGTGAAGGATCCCGAGCTCGCCGACCGGCTCTCGCCAAGCAACGTCATCGGCTGCAAGCGGCTGTGCGTCGATACCGGCTACTGGGCGACCTTCAATCAGCCGCACGTCACCCTGGTCGATGTCAGCGACAGGCCGATCGAGCGCATCACCGCCAACGGCCTCAGCGCCAACGGCAAGGACTATACTTTCGACTGTCTTGTGCTGGCGACCGGCTTCGACGCCATGACGGGCGCGCTGCTCAGAATCGACATCCGCGGCCGCGACGGCCGCAGCCTGCAGGACAAGTGGACCGAAGGGCCGAAAACCTATCTCGGCGTCGCCATGGCGGGCTTCCCCAACCTCTTCGCCATCACCGGGCCGGGCAGCCCGTCGGTGCTGACCAACATGCTGCCGTCGATCGAGCAGCACGTCGAATGGATCGCCGACTGCATCGAATACGTACGCTCGCGCGGCGCCACCCTGATCGAGGCGAGCCAGGACGCCGAGGAGGCGTGGGTCGGCCATGTCGGCGAGGCCGCCGGCGCCACGCTGCGTTCGTCCTGCAGCTCGTGGTACATCGGCGCCAACATCCCCGGCAAACCGCGGGTGTTCATGCCCTACATCGGCGGCTTCCCGGCCTATGTCGAACGCTGCGAGGCCGTTGTGAAGGCTGGCTACGAGGGCTTCGCCGTCATCTGATGCCGGGGGCGCGCCACTAGAGACGGAGCGAAGCTCCGTCGTAAGTGGCGCGTCTTCTCATGCTCTTCCGGACCGCGCGCCTCCTGGCGCGCTCATGAGCATGAGCGAGCCAGAGGCTCGCGGTCCGGAAGACCATGACGCGCGACTGGAGTCGCGCGCGCCCGGCTAGCAGCCGACTGCCGCGCCGTCGCTGCGCGGATCGGCGCCGCCCAGGCGCTCGCCCGTGGTGGCATCGATGGTGATGCCGTTGGCATGGCCCGCCATCTCGTCCCAGTCGCCCCAGCGGTCGAGCAGGTGGCCGCGACGTTCCAGCTCGGCAATGGTCTCGCTCGGAAAGCGCGCTTCTATGTGCAGCGTGTCGCGCGGCTCTAGCAGGCCGAAGCGGCCGGACAGGAAACGCGGCATGTCGAGCGCCTGCTGGATGTCGAGCCCATGATCGATCATCGCGCTGTAGACCTGCATGTGGATCTGCGGCTGGCCGTCGGCGCCCATGCAGCCCACGGCGGCCCATAGCCTGTCGTTGCGGAAGGCGAGCGAGGCGATCAGCGTGTGCAGAGGTGTCTTGCCCGGCTCGACGCGATTGGGGCTCTCGGGATCGAGCGAGAAGTACGCCGAGCGGTTCTGCAGCACCACGCCGGTGCGGCCCGCGACCACCGCCGCGCCGAAGCTGCCGTAGACCGAATGGATCAGCGAGACCGCGTTGCCGGCGCCGTCGACGACGGCAATGTAGACCGTGTCGCCCGAGAGGCTGCCGTAGGAGGGAATACGATCCCACGGCAGGGCGCGGTCGGGATCCATCAGTGCGCGCCGTTCGTCGGCGTACGGCTTGGAGATCAGCCGGTCCATCGGCACATCGGCAAAGCGCGGATCGGCGAGATGGCGGTCGCGGTCGTGATAGGCGAGCTGCTTGGCCTGCACCATGAGATGCACCGCGTCAGGCCCGAGGAACGGCTTTTTGTGCAGCTCGAAGGGTTCCAGCAGGTTCAACATTTTCAGCACGGCGAAGCCCTGGGTCGGGGCCGGGGTCTCGTAGATCGTGACGTCGCGATAGCTGCCCTTGATCGGCTCACCCCAGCGCGCCGACTGCGCTAGAAGGTCGTCCAAGGTGAAGAAGCCGTCGTTGGCATCGGAATAGCGCATCAGCTCACGCGCCACCTCGCCGTCGTAGAAGCCGTACCAGCCGTCGCTGGCGATCGCCTCCAAGGTGCGCGCGAGGTCGCGGTTGGTGAGGATCGCGCTGTCCGTGAGGAAGATCGCCGCCGCTTCCGGGCTTTTGGACAGATCGTCTCGCGCCGAGTCGCGCCAATGCGCGAGACGCGCCGTCACGGGGAAGCCGTCGCGGGCAAAACCGATGGCGCTTTCCAGGCAGCGCCTGAGCGGCAGGCGTCCATAGGCCGCGTGCGCCATGCTCCAGCTGGCGACAGCGCCGGGCACGGTGAGCGTGCCAGGCAGCGGGCCTTTGTAGGGCACTTCGTCAAGACCGCGCCGGGCGAAGGCCTCGACCGTGCCGAGCGAGGTCGCGCGGCCGCCGCCATCGATGTAACGCACGGCGTTGGCGGCGGCGTCGTAGATCAGCCAGAAGGCATCGCCGCCGATGCCGGTCATATGAGGATAGAGCACCGAGAGCGCGGCGCTGGTCGCCACCGCCGCATCGACGGCCGTGCCGCCGTCGCGCAGCACCGCGGCGCCGGCTTGGCTGGCAAGCGCGTGCGGACTGGTCACCATGCCGCTCGACGAACGTGTTGCCGGACGGCCGGCTAGAAATTCGATCATGATGGTTTCGTGACTAACACATATGCCAGCTTGGGGCTGAGCCGAATTTGTCTCATCGATTGACAGCATCACGAACGCTTTCTAATGCTTAACCCCAAGGTTAAGTGAAGGTTGCATCGATGCTGAAGACGCTTGCCATCATCGGCGTCGTCGTCGTTGTCGCGATTGCCGGCATCCTGCTCTACGCCGCGACCAAGCCCGATTCCTTCCGCGTTCAGCGCGTCGTCCTGATCAATGCCCCGTCGGACAAGGTCTTTGCGCTGATCAACGATCTCAAGGCGTGGCCGGCATGGTCGCCCTACGAGAAGAAGGATCCAGCGATGAAGCGCACCTACGGTGCTGTCACTGCTGGCAAAGGCGCCACCTATGCCTGGGAGGGCAACAACGATGTCGGCCACGGCAGCATGGAGATGCTCGAAAGTGGCCTGCGCAAGATCCTGATCAAGCTCGATTTCCTGAAGCCCTTCGAGGCCCACAACATGGCCGAGTTCGTCCTGGAGCCGAAAGGCGACGGCACGTCCGTGACCTGGGCGATCTATGGACCCAGTCCCTATATGTCCAAGGTGATGGGCACCTTCATGAACATCGACGACATGATCGGTCGCGATTTCGAGAAGGGCCTGGCCGATCTCAAGGCCGCCGCCGAGAAGAAGTAGTCACCTGTCAAAGCTCAGGAGTAGGCGATGCCTCGTGCACTGAGGGCGCTCGTTCTTTCGTTTGCTTTGTTCCAGCCAATGATCGCGGCCGCGCAGTCGCAAGGCACGCAGCCCAACGGCCTGCCGCCCGGCGTCTACATGGGCGAGGCCGATTACAAGCAGGCGCCGGCCGGCACCTATGGGATCGATCCCGACCATGCCTCGGTGATCGCCCGCGTCTCGCACCTGCGCTACTCCTGGAGCATCTTCCGCTTCGACAAGGTGAGCGGCATTATGAAGTGGGATCCCTCCAACCCGGCCAATTCCTCGATCACCGCCAAGGTCGAGACGGCGTCGATCGCCTCCAACGTCAAGGGCTTCGCGCAGGAGCTCTCAGGCAACAACTACCTGAAGTCGACGGCCTTCCCCGAAGCGACCTTCGTGTCGAGCGCCTTCCGCCCGATGAGCACGCGGCGCGGCAAGGTCGACGGCCAGCTCACGCTGATGGGCAAGACCAGGCCGGTGACCTTCGACGTCGAGCTTATCGGCGCCGGCAAGGGCTTCGCCGATCGGCCGCGCATCGGCGTCAGTGCGCGCGGCACGATCAATCCCGTCGATTTCGGCCTGCCGCCGCTGTTCGGCGATGCGATCGAGATCGTGGTCGACGTGGAATTCCAGAAAGACGCCTGATGCTCGCCCTCCGTCCGGCCACCCTCGAAGTCTACATGCGGCGCGAGTTCGCGGCGCCGCGTGCGGTCGTGTTCGCGGCGTGGACCGACGAGCGGCTGATCGCCCGCTGGTGGGCATCGCGCGACTACACCACGGTTGCCTGCAAGATGGACGCGCGGCCGGGCGGCGCCTGGAGCCGCCGGCTGATGGCGCCCGACGGCAAGCTGATCAGCGAGCATGGCGTCTATCACGAGGTGGTGGCGCCCGAGCGCCTGGTCTTCACCTATTCGAGCGAGGGCGTCCGCATCGCCGATCGCGAGACGCTGGTGACGGTGACCTTCATCGATCGCGGCGACCGGACCGTGCTGACACTGCGCCACAGCGAACTGCCGAGCGAGGAGGCGCGCGCCTTCCACGACGGCGGCTGGGCGCGCTGCCTGGACCGTTTCACGACCGGCCTGCCGGAGAATTGAGGAGTTTCTGGACCTCGGCCTATCAAGCCATCGATGACTGACCAAGGAGAGAACCGTGACCGTGCAACAGAACGAGACCGTGCAGCCCTACATCTTCTTCGATGGCAAGTGCGAGGAGGCGCTCGATTTCTACAAGAGCGCCATCGGTGCCAAGGTCGACATGATGATGCGCTTCAAGGAAGCGCCCGACCAAAGCCAGATGCAGCCCAACACGGGCGAGAAGGTCATGCACGCGGCGTTCCATGTCGGAACCACTCAGGTCCTGGCCTCGGACGGCCACTGTGCCGGCAAGCCCTCCTTCCAAGGCTTTGGCCTCGCACTGAATGCCAAGAACGACTCCGAGGCCGAGAAGCTCTTCACCGCCGTCGGCAAGGGCGGTCAGGTCCTGCAGCCGCTGACCAAGACCTTCTTCGCCTCCAAGTTCGGCATGGTCACCGACAAGTTCGGCATCATGTGGATGGTGATGGCTGAGGAGAAGAAGTAGGCGCCCTCAGAATCCTCCCCCGTCTTACGGGGGAGGGTAGGGAGGGGGAAAGCTGCAAAGACGATCTCTCGACAGAAGAGATCATGATCTGCAATTGGCCAACATCACGTCTGTGGCCCGCCCCCTCCTGTATCCTCCCCCGAATGAGAAGAAGCATCAGCGCTTGTCGATATTGGCGCTGCGCAGGGGCACGCCGAACTCGCGGCGGCAGACTTCGGCCAGCACCGCGACACCCTGCTTGATGGTCTCGGGCTCGGGGTTGGCGAAGCAGAGCCTGAGGCGATTGCGCGAATAAGTCGGGTTCACCGACCATTCGGGGCCGGGATTGATCGACACCCCGGCCGCCAGTGCCGCCTGGGCCAGCTTCATCGTATCGACGTTCTCGGGCAGCTTGATCCAGAGATAGATGCCGCCCGGCGGATCGCCGAACTCGGCGGCGGTGCCGAACTGCTCGGCCAGCGCCTCGCGCAGGACCTGCATCTTGCTGGCCAGCAGCTTGTTGCTTCTCGTCACGTGGTCGGCGAAGTGCTTGCTGCAGTACTCGGCCAGCACCATCTGCTCGATCGCCCCCGTGCCGGCATCCTGCTTGAGCGCCTGCAGGCGCGACAGGACATCCCACTTGGCGACGATGTAGCCGACGCGCAGCGCCGGCCCGAGCGACTTGGAGAACGAGCCGATGAAGATCACGCCCTCGCCCTTGGCCATGGCGTAGAGCGACGGCGGCCGCTTGTTGGTCCACACCAGGTCCGAGTAGCACTCGTCCTCGAAGATCATCACGCCATATTCGGCAGCGAGCTTCAGCAGCGCGGCGCGGCGTGCCTCGCCCATGATGGCGCCCGTGGGATTCTGGATCGTCGGGATGGTGTAGATGTACTTGGGCTTGATGCCCTTCCGCTTCAGCTCCTCGAGCTTCTGCTTCAGCACGTCGAGTCTGAGCCCCTCGTCGTCGAGCGGGATGCCGATGGCATTGACGCCGAGCTTGACCACCCGCGAGATCGCGCTGCCGTAGGTCTCCTGCTCGACCAGGATGGTATCGCCCTTGCCCACCAGGAGGCTGTTGACCAGGGTGAGGCCCTGGGTCGAGCCCGACGTGATCAGGATCTCGTCCGCCGCGCAGTCGATGTCGGCATGGCTCTTGAGCTTGCGCGTCAGGAACTCGCGCAGCGGCCGGTAGCCCAGCGGGCCGGTGTGATTGTAGGTCGAGAGCATGGCGCCCTCGCGCTTCAGCACCGCCGTCGCGGCCGCGACCAGGTCGTCGACGGGAACCTGCTCGGCGGCGATGTGGCCGCCGATGAAATTGTACTTGGGAAAGCCGTTCCACTTGAGGGCGGGAGGCGGCGTGTCGGGCGCCAGAAGAGGCGCGACGTCGAAAGGCGCGGTCATGGGCGGTTCCTCTCTTGCTTGCCCCAATTGCTGGGCCAAGCCCGCCCGATTCGCAACAGGTTTGGTTGCATCGTTCCTCCCCACGAAGTGGGGAGGTGGCCCGTAGGGCCGGAGGGGTCATGATTCATGAGCGCTTCGCGCCATGACCCCTCCGTCGGCGTATGACGCCGACACCTCCCCTCGCTTTGCGAGGGGAGGAAGACTAGGCCATGGCGCGGAACGAATGGGCGTCGGCCATGTTCCAGGGCTGGGTCCAGCGCGGCGGTGCCGTGCCGCTGAGCAGCGCTCCCTCGTCCAGCGCCGGATAGACGTCGTCGAAGGTCACGACCTCCTTCGGCGAGACGCGCCGGGAGATGTGGATCGGCTTGAACTGCTTGGGATGGTCCAGCCCCGCCGCCGCCGTCAGCTCGGCGAGCTCGCGCACCGTGGCGCGGTGGAAGTTGACCACGCGCTGCATCTTGTCGGGCACGACCAGGGCGCGCTGGCGCGTCGGGTCCTGGGTGGCGACGCCGGTCGGGCAGCGGTCGGTGTGGCAGTGTTGCGACTGGATGCAGCCCACGGCGAACATGAAGCCGCGCGCGGCGTTGCACCAGTCCGCGCCCAAGGCCATGGCGCGCACGATGTCGAAGGCGGTGATGATCTTGCCGGCGGCGCCGA
>JAKFVH010000046.1 GCA_021732285.1 Reyranella sp.
AAATTCGCGTGCATGCGCCTATGACCAGGACCGGATCGGCCGCCGCGTCCGTGCGGCTGACATTCGGGCGTCTGATCGCCTACTCCACCAACCAGCTGCCGCTCAACATGGCGGCCCTGCCGGTGGTGCTGAATGTCAGCCACTTCTATGGCGAGGTGCTCAAGGTGCCGCTCGGCATCATGGGCCTGATCTTCATCGCCGCGCGCGTCATCGACGCCATCCAGGATCCGGTCATCGGCCTGATCAGCGACAAGTTCACCCATCGGGGGCCGCGTGGCCGCCTCACCTTCGTGGCGCTGATGCTGCCGCTGATGATCGGCGGCTTCTACATGCTGTTCCACCCGCCCGAGGCGCTGTTCGTGCAGCCGACCTTGCTCGCGCTCTGGCTGTTCGTGGCGCTGTTCATTGTCCATCTCGGCTATGCCGGCGTGTCGATCAGCTATCACGCGCATGGCGCGGAGCTCAGCGACGACTACAACGAGCGCACGCGCATCACCGTCGGCCGCGAGGTGTTCGGCCTGATGGGCATGACGCTCGCCGTCGTGCTGCCGACCATCCTGACCGCCAAGTTCGGCGAGCATCAGGGCTACGTCTACATGGGCCTGATCTTCATCCCGGTGGCGCTGGCCTTCGCCCTGCCGACGCTGATCTGGTCGCCGGCGTCGGTCCATCCGCCGGTCGTGCGCGAGCACCCGGAGATCCATGTCCGCTATTTCCGCGACTGGCTGGTGAGCCTCGCGCCTGCGCTGGCGCGGCCGACGCGCAACATGGAGAGGAGCGCCTCGCTCAAGACCCTGGTGCCGTTCTTCGCGCCGATGAAGAACCGGCTATTCCGCCGCCTGCTGCTGGTCTTCATCATCAATGGCTCGGCGCTGGGCGTCGCCGTCTCGGTGATGCTGTTCTACGTCGAGCACGTGCTGAAGGGGAACAAGCTGCAGGCCGGCATCATCCTGCTGGTCTATTTCGGCGCCGCCGCGCTCAGCGTGCCGATGTGGCTGATGCTGTCGCGCCGCTACACCAAGACCGTGGCCTGGTTCATCGCCATGGTCATGACCGTGCTCGCCATGTCGCTCGCGGTCTTCCTGGGCGCCGGCGACTTCGCGTGGTTCCTGCCCATCGCCATCATCACGGGCCTGGGCATCGGCGCCGACTACGGCCTGCCGCCGTCGGTGCTGGCCGACATCATCAACTCGCCCGAAGGCAAGGACACGCAGGGCGACACCGGCGCCTACTTCGGCCTGTGGGCGCTGTCGACCAAGCTCGCGACCGCCATTGGTGCGGCGGGCTCGCTGCCGGTCGCCGCCCTTCTCGGCTTCAACCCCAGTCGCGGCGAATACAGTGGCTCGGCGTTGATCATCGTCTATATCGCCCTGCCAGTGGTCATCAAGATCGTGGCAGCGCTCTTGATCTGGTTCATCCGCATCGAAGCCGAACGCGGCTCCGTGCGCGACGAGCTGATGGGGCGGGCTTAGCTCGCGCCATCGCGGCAACCGATGAAAGCAAGCGACGTCGCATCAGGACAATGTGACGTTCGCCACAGACCAAGTTTTCTCTACCGGTTATCCATAAGCTGATTGCTCGCAGGTAGATCTGCGGCGGGCCCACCTTGCGTCCAGCCCAGCCTCAACACCGCGATGGCCAAGGAGGCACCTTGTCATGAAACCGGCTCGGTCGTTCATTCTTGCCGCGGTGGCTGCGCTCCTCATCCTTCCTGCGTTCGAGGATCAAGCTTCCGCCCAGACGCCATCGCTGACGGAAAAGATCAACGCCTACGTCGGCTGCATCAACCGCCTCTCGGAGCGCTCCTACGACTCTCGCCGGCGCTATTTCGAATGGGTCGGCAAGAGCGGCCCTACCGGCAAGGAGCGGATCATCTACGGCACTTACACGATCTACGACACATCAGGTTGCCGGAAAGCCGTCGAGAAGGCCAACACGCTCGAGCCGCGCGACGCAGGCCTCGAAGCTGCGGCCTCGGCCTATGCGGACGCTGTAAGCAAACTCGAACCACTGCTCAAGGAGGCGGACGACTACTACGAGCGGCAGAATTACAAGGACGACGGGATGGCCAAGGGCAAGGCCATGCATCCCCGTCTGATCGCTGCGTGGGATGCGTTCGCGGCCGCCGATACGGCTCTACGCAACGGCGTTGAAGCGATCAACGACCGCCGCGCGGCCGAGCAACTCGCCGAGATCGAGCAGAAGGAAGGCCGCAAGGCCGCCTATCATGTCCAGGCGCTGATGATCCACGCCAAGCGCGTGCTGCGCGTCGAGACTTCCCAGACGCCTGACGTCGCGGCGATCACGAAGGCGGTCAGCGAGTTTGAAGATCTCGTCAAAGGAGCCGAAGAGTTCTCCGGCAACGGCAACGACAAGATCAGCTCTTCGTTGATGGGCAACGCGAAATCCTTCCTCGTCACCTCCAAGCAGCTGATGCGCCGCATCCGCGACAAGGTACCCTACAGTTCCGGCGACCAGATGATGATGGGTGGCGGAGGCGCCTGGATGGTCGAGGGCTCTCCCGCGCGACTCCTGCGCGACTACAACCAGATGATCGATAGCTACAACCGCGAGGGCAGTTTTAGAGGACGTTAAAGAAGGCTCAGTCGTTGCGGCTGCCGCAGCCCGAAATCGCGCTGCTGGGCCCCAGCAGCCCTGCGCCATCGTCGCGAAGACGCTGCGGAAATTGACGGTGTGCTTGAGGTCGCCGTCGGTGATGAGGCGCTGACTGGCTGAGACCTCGCACCTGCAGCGCAGACCCTGAAGGGTTTTCCGCATTTCCCGCATTTTGCGCTACCCCCTCTGTCTCACTTTGGGGTGCATGCACCGCCAGCAGAATTCAGACTTTCCGGCATTCCCGGTATTTCCGACAGAGAGCGAAGTATGGAGGCAAAACTTCACCCACTATGGATTGGGCCTCTCTCCAAGCACCGTCACGCCGACCGGCGTCGCCCGAAGGGCGGCTCCGGTTGAGACGACGGAATGAATGCGTCATGGCAAGCCGCCGCAGCCGCGAGCGACATGCCACGCGCATATGTAATCGGATCAACGATGCATAGAGCGAGAACGCGGAGACGCGACGCAACAGACCGATACTATGTCTATAGTTATATTATGTCAAGAACTGTGGTCAGGAGTGCCGATTTCGTTTTCGCTACTTGGAGCTCCATAGAGGCCACGTCTGGCGGGTCGAACCAGCGATCACGCCAATCTCGCCGCGCTGCGTCCCCGACCTCAAGCGCGCGATCGACGAGTTCCTCGCCGCCTGGAACGAGCAGCCCAGGCCATTCGTCTGGACCGCCACCGTCGAGTCGATCTGCAAGAAGCTGTCGCGATGCAGGCAAACCCTCGAGCGCATACAACCCGGATGCACGCTTCCCCGCATCTCAAAGCGCAAGAAAACACTGTCCAGTTAATTCTCGGACACTACACTAGGGTTTCCTGAGATTGGACAAAGTGGCGGCACTGTCGTTGGAGCTGGTAAGCCTGGCTTTCCCGGTGGTATGCGCATCCCACCAACGGATGTCCAAATTTTTCGCGGGCCATAGGCGTAAGATGTCAATTGAACAAGTCAACACCGTAGACTTTGTCAGCATTGATGACGCGACAGGTGACGCTCTACTTACGATAGCCGACCATCTCCCCGGGGATGAGGACGAGGAAACCCACTTACTTTTGCTACAGGACAAGTTGAATTCCTATCTACGATTCATTGAGAGTGGCGAAATCACTAACCGATTTCCCCAAACCAAGGGACGTGCAGTCAAAATAAGTTTGATTGGCCAGTATCCTTTGAGTCATGGAGCGGCAATCTTTTTCGAAAAAGCAAAGGTAGCTGTACAGGGGGCCGGGTTTTCACTGCAATTCAAATTGCATCGATAGGTCAGGGGCGACTAGCGCCGCCAAACGCTGAGCCGACAGCACCGAGGGCTCAATTTAAGCGCTCGATGTAGTTGAACACGTCGGCTCGAGCATCATCACGTGAGCGATAGTCTTGAGGTTGGTCCGTTCTGTCTTCGAGGAGAAGAGGCCTTCCATGGCCGCGTTGTCCCCACAATGCGCGCGCGGCTCTTCAAACAGGTGATGCCGTAGTCGGCCAGAGTCCAGACAGTCAGAGAAAACCCAATTTCTGCGGCTGCCTGAGCCCAAAGTCGCGTTGCTGGCCCCAGCAGCCCTGCGCCACGGTCGCGAACACGCTGCGGAAGTCGACGGTGTGCTTCAGGTCGCCGTCGGTGAGGTCGCTTAGCGACGGATAGACGCCGTGCAGGCCGCCCTTCACGCCGCCGCCCATGACGAACAGCGGCGCCGCCGTGCCATGGTCGGTGCCGCCGCTGGCGTTCTGGCGGACGCGGCGGCCGAACTCCGAGTAGGTCATCACCACCACGTCGTTCCAAACGTTGGCCGCGATCAGGTTCTTGCGCAGGATCGCAAGGTTCTGCGCCAGGAAGCCCAGCAGCCGCTCGTGCGGCTGAACCTGGTTCGCATGGGTGTCGAAGCCGCCCAGCGCCGCCTTGATGGTCACCACCGGCACCCGCGCAGTGATCACGCGCGTGGCGAGATCGAGTTGGCGGCCGAGCAGCACCTCCTGCGGATAGGCCTCCGCAGGCGCCGCTGCAGCGCGCAGCTTGTCGGCCAGGCCCTTGGCCGCGCCGTTGATCTCCTGGCGCACCGCCAGCAGATGGCGCAGCGCCGGATTGCCGCCATCCTTCATGCCGCCGGTGTCCTTGAGCGCCTGCGCCTGGCGCAAGAAGTTCTCGGCGTCCTGCATGACGATGGTGCGCAGCTCCGGCCCGGTGCTGGGCAGCGCGTTGGTGTCGACGACGATGCTGTCGACGCCCACGCCCTTGGGCAGCGCGCTTCCCTTGAACGCCTGGGCGATCCAGCCCTCGCTCAAGGTCTGGTTCGAAGCCGAGGCGGTGTCCCAGATCTCGATCGAACGGAAATGCGAGCGGTTGGGATAGGGATAGCCGACGCCCTGCACGATCGCGAGGTCGCCCGCCTTCCACGAGTCCATCAAGGGCTCGAGCTTGTTGTGCAGCCCGACCTTCTCGTCGAGCTGGATGGTGTGGTCGCGCGCCACGCCGATGCTCGGGCGCAGCTCGCGGTACGTGGCATCGGCGTAGGGAATGACGGTGTTCAGCCCGTCATTGCCGCCCTTGAGTTCGATCAGCAGGAGGATGCGGCCCATGGCGCCCTCACTTCAGCTGGTAGGCGGTGTCGAGCATCGCCGCCGCCACCGTGGCGCCCGGCGTGCGCGCGGGATCGACCGTGTCGATCGGCGCGCGCGGCAGCAAGGTGCGCAGCAAGGTCGCGGAGTCGACGCCGGACAGCGTCGGCCCGAGCCTGGCCTCGTCGCCGGCATAGCGCAGGCTGCGGCCCTCGACCGGCCGCGGCTCGGCCGTTGGCTGAGCCATCTGCATGGTGCCCTCGTCCGACCGCATCGGCAGCTGCTCGCGGCGCTCGATGCGGCGGTTCTGCGGGCTCGACATCATCGCGCCTTCCATCGAGGCCACGGTGGTCGCCTCGACGATGCGGCGCAGGAACTGCTGGCGCAGCAGCAGCGTGTAGGTGGTGATCCAGCTCTCGCCGCCCGGCCAGCCCTTGACGTTGGGCGGATCGAACGGCATCTGACCCAGCCCGATCATCATGCGGACCAGCTGGGTCTTCTCCGGCACCGGCAGGCCGAGCAGATGGACCGTGCCCACGATCAGCTCGACCGGCGACTTTATGAGCGCGCCGCGGTTGGCGGGATCGCGGAACTGCGCCGACAGCAGGATCGCGCGCATCAGCGGCCTGAGCTCGTAGTTGGCGCGGAACTGGGCCGCGAGCTTCTTGACCTCGGCAGGATCGGGCTTCAGCGACACGAACTCACGCCACAGCTTCTCGACGATGGTCTCGGCCGTGCGCGGCTGCTTCAGCAGGATGGCGACGATCGCATCGCCGTCGAAGCGGCCGGTCTGGCCCAGGAAGGTCTTCTCGCCGCCGTCATGCTCGTTGTCGCGGGTCCTGAAATGACCGGTCTGGCGGTCGACGGTCCAGCCGGTGAAGGCGCGGGCGGCGGCCTTGATGTCGGCCTCGCTGTAGTGGCCCTCGCCCAGGGTGAAGAGCTCCAGGAGCTCGCGGGCGAAATTCTCGTTGGGCTGGCGCGCCACGCTGCGCATGCCGTCGAGATAGATCAGCATCGCCGGATCGCGCGCCACTTCCTTGAGGAGCGTCGCGAAGTTGCCCAGCGCCTCGCGGCGGAACAACGCGTTCTGGCGGAACAGCGACGGCGGGAACCGCACCTTCATCAGCGAAGACGTGAAGTGGTTGTGCCAGAACAGCACCATGCGCTCGGTGAGCGGCTGGTCGGTCGCCAGCATCTCCTCGATCCACCAGTTGCGCAGCTCGCGGCCCTGCTCCTGCAACGGCCGTTCGGGCTGCAGCGGCTTGCCGTCGACGCCGGTCTTCTTCTCGGCGGCCTCGGCCCGTGCGGCCTGCACCTGCCGCTGCAGCTCGGCCGGCCCCTCGTTCAGCCAGCCCGGCGATGGCGTGACGGCATTACGGCGCACGCTGGCCAGCAACCGATCGACGGTGGCGATGTAGTCCTGCGCCTCGAGCGCCCGGATCTCCGCCGGCGTGGCGCCGAAGGTCGTGCGCGACAGGAGATGCCGCGCCTCGTCGAAGTCCATGGTCGCGGCGGCATGGCTCGACCGCAGCGGCCACAGGCCGGCGGACAATGCCGCCGCCCCTGCAGCTCCTCGGGCCACAAACCCTCGCCTACCGATTGGCGCGACCATGGGGATGTCTCCTACTGCGACGGACGCGGGGGTGGCGGCGGCCCCGGTGGGCGCGCCCACGGGCTGGACAGCAGACGATCGACCAGGATCTGGTGCATCTTCACGCGCTGCTCGGGGTCGAGCTGGGACTCCATCTGCGCCAGCGCGCGCACCGTCTCCTTCTGCTGGTCGGCGCGCAGGTCGCCCATCCGGTCGATCAACGGGGCGAGCCGCGCATGATCGAGCGGTACCCGCTTGTATTCGGCGACGATCTGCTCGCGTACCTTCTGCATCTCGCGCGAGCGCTCGCGCCGCACCTGGGCGTGCTGCTCGAAGACGCCGCGCAGCGCCTGGCGCTGCGCCGGATCGAGGTTGAGATCGCCGGCCACGACTTCGAGCGCACTCGGTCGCGCACTCGGCGGCGGTGGTGGCGGTGGCGGCGGCAGCATGCGCTGCTCGAACGGCAGAGGCCCGCCGATCCAACCGCGGTAGACGAAGCCCCCGACGAAGAAGGCGTTCAGCAACAGTGACAAGGCCAGTGCCACTGTGATCAGGCGCGGCATGTCAGATGCCGTCCGAGGCCAGGAATTCGGTCAGGTCGTTGGATGCTTGCGTAGAGGCGTAGCGATCCTGGGCCATCGATTCGCCGAGGCCCCCACCCAGCATGAAGCCGGAAATCGCAATGATCACCGCGGCCGTCATCATGGCCAGGCGCGGCAAGGCAAAGCGCCGGTTCGTGGCGAACAGCCAATCGAACAGCCCGACGCGCGGCGCGCTCTGCTCGACCTCGAAGCCGACCAGCGCCTTGGCGCGCACTTCCAGGCGCGCCGGCGCCGCCGGCAGCGGCATGCCCAGCATCTCCGACAGCTCCAGGGCGGCGCGACGCATCTCGGGATCGGCTGCCACGGCAGCTTCGATGCGAGCGGACGCCGTTTCCGACAGGCGGCCTTCCAGCCAGGCGGCGAAGTCGAGATCCGACACGGATCCCGCCAAGGGCCCGGACGCAACACGGTCCGCGGCGAGGCTTCGCCACAGCGCCTTGTCGCTCTGGGTGGGACGTTCCGTGCTCATTGCGCTCTCCTGCTGCAGATTACGTCAGAAAACGGCCTGGCATCCCCTGCTAAAGGCATTTCTATTGGGGTTCTTCCTGGAAATGGGCTCGCAACCGCAGCAACGCCTTATGGTGTGTACTGCGAACGGTTTGGGCGTCGATCTTGAGAAGTTGGGCAACTTCGGACACGTCCTTCTCCTCGTCATATAGACATTTCAGGACAAGCATCTGACGCTCGGTCAGAAGTCCTTGAGGAATCTTGAGTTTTTCCACATGCCGGTCTTCGACCCCCAGGCTGGCCTCGGGCACGTCGTCGAGCGGGGTGGTGGCCTGGCGCCGTCGGCGGGCATGGTCCACCGCCGCCGAACGGGCCACCACGGCGAGCCAAGTCGACAGGCCGGCACGGGCCGGGTCATAGGTCTTCAACAGCCTGTAATCGTTGGCACACAGCCGGACGAACACGTCTTGGGCGGCGTCCATCACATCCTCTTCGCTCAGCCGGTATGAAGCGAGCGTACGACGCACGACGGCGTTGATCAGAGGAGCGGCCGCGGTGACGAAGCTGTCCCAAGCACGCTTGTTGCCCGTCACGAGCGTCCGCAGGTCGATCTGGTTGAGTTCCGTCACGCCCGCGTTTCTTTCTCGGCCCGTCCGCCCTGCAGTGTACCAGGGTTTGTGGCGAAATCAGGCTTCATCCCGAGCGAAGCCACCCGTAGGGTGGCGTAGTCGAGGGACCTCTTTTGGTCGTCGGCAGAAAAAGAAAAGGTCCCTCCACTTCGCCTCGCGTAGCTTGTCCCGAGCGAAGTCGAGGGGCGAGGCTCCGGTCGGGATGACGATGACGGTAAGGAGTATCGATGAGCGAGTCGCTGACCAATCAGTGGAAAGTCACCAAGCGTGCGGTGCGCGGCAAGGGTGTCGTGGTGGCGCAGAACAGCCGCGCCGCCCAGGCCGGTGCAGAGATCCTGCGCAAAGGCGGCAACGCCATCGATGCGGCCGTCGCCACCGGCATGGCGATCGGCGCGCTCGAACCCTGGATGAGCGGCATCGGCGGCGTCGGCTTCATGACCATCTTCAGTGCGAAGGAGCAGCGCGCCTGGACGATCGACTACGGTCCGATCTCGGCCAGGAAGCTCGATCCGTCGAACTACAAGATCGTCGGACCCGGTCCCGCCAATCCTTTCGCCTGGCCCGACATCCTCGAGCAGAGGAACGAGGTCGGCTATCACTCGATCGCCGTGCCCGGCATGGTCGCCGGACTCGCCAAGGCGCTGGAGCGCTTCGGCACGCTGAAGTGGCAGGATGTGATGGCGCCAGGCACCGCGCTCGCCAAGCGCGGCATGCAGCTCGACTGGTACATGCAGGTGATGCTCGCCAACGGCGCGGAGCACTTGTCGAAGTTCCCCGCCTCGAAAGCCAACTACCTGCCCGACAATGGCCGCGTGCCGGCGCTCGATTGGCAGGCCAACGTCCGCTACCTCAAGCTCGGCAATCTCGGCGAGACCTATCAGCGCCTGTCCGACGGCGGGCCGCGCGAATACTACGAAGGTGCCCTGGCGCGTGACATTGCAGCCGACCTGCAGGCCGGCGGCTCTGCCATCTCCTACGACGATCTCGCCGCCTACCAGGCGCGCATCGTCGAGCCGCTGTCCTTCCAGCATGGCGACGCCACCATCAATGTTGCGGGCGGCCTCACCGCCGGGCCGACGCTCCATCGCACGATCGAGCTTGCCGGCGCCAAGACCAAGGGCAAGGGCGCTCCCGATGCCGACTTCTTCGTCGCCATCGCCCAGGGCATGCACCAGGCCTACGAGGAGCGGCTGAAGACCATGGGCGACAAGCCCACGAACACCTGCACCACCCATTTCTGTGCCGCCGATTCGGAAGGCAACATGGTGGCGCTGACCCAGACGCTGATGTCTCTGTTCGGCTCGTGCGTGATGCTGCCCAAGACGGGCATCACCATGAACAACGGCATGCTGTGGTTCGATCCCGAGCCCAACCGACCGAACTCGATCGCGCCGGGCAAGCGACCGTTGTGCAACATCTGCCCGGTGGTCGTGACCAAGGACGGCAAGCCGTGGTTCTGCATCGGCGCCTCGGGCGGCCGGCGCATCGTGCCGGCGGTGACGCAGCTCTCGCTGATGATGATCGACCGCGGGCTGGACGTGGAGACCGCCTTCCACCATCCGCGCATCGACGTGTCGGGTGTCGGCCCGATCCGCGTCAACCGCGACCTGCCCGACGCCGTGAAGAAGGCGATTGCGGGTCGCCTGCCGATCGTCGAAGTTGGCAACCAGGTTTCGCCCCTGGGCTTTGCCAACCCGTCGTGCATCGTGCGCGACCCTTCCAGCGGAGAGCTGACCGGCATGAACGAGGTGATGTCACCATGGGCTGGCGGCGCAGCGCAGTAGCCGCCCTCGCGGCGCTGGCCGCGACACCGGCGGCGGCGCAGGAGTTGCGCCTGCCCGTGCTGGTGCCGCTGACCGGCTTCGTCGCACTGGAAGGCACCAGCCAGAGGAACGGCGCCGTGCTGGCAGCGAGCCAGCTCAAGGACGTCGTGCTGAAGCCCGATGTGCTCGACACGCAGGCGACGCCGGAAGCGGCCGTCACCGCCTGGGAACGCGTCATGGGTGGCGCACCCTCGCCCGCCGTCGTCGGGCCGATCCTCGGCACGCAGATGCTGGCGTTGCTGCCGCTCGCCCAGGAGCGCGGCGTGCCGGTGCTCACGATCTCCGGGACAGCGCGGCTGGGCGAGCTCGGCAATCCGTGGTTCTTCCGGTTCTTCCCCAGCGACGCCACGGTGAAGGTGGCGCATGCGCGCTACGTCGTGGAGAAGCTTTCGGCCAAGCGGCCGGCGGTCATCTATCAAAGCACGGCCTATGGCCAGTCGGGACGCGAGCAGCTCAACAAGACCCTGACCGAACTCCAGGCACCGCCGGTGCTGGAAGAGAGCATCGCGCCCACGGTCAACGACCTCTCGCCGGCGCTGCTGCGCGCCAAGAACGCCAACGCCGACGTGATCGTGCTGCACCTGCACGCCGCCTCGACCGTGCTGGCCGTGCGCCAGGCGCGCCAGGTGTTGCCCAACGTGCCCATCGTCGCCGGCTCGGCCATGCACCAGCCCGCGACGGCGGCGCTGCTCGAGCCGGGCGAGCTGAAAGGCGTTTGCGCGGAGACTGCAGCCTCGCCGATTTCGGCGACCTCAGGCCCGATGCGCGCCTTCCTCGACGCCTATCGCGCCGCCTACAAGAGCGAGCCGGACGCCTTCGCTGCCGCCCAGTTCGATGCCGTGGGTATGCTGGGCCAGGTCATCGCCGAGCTGCGCAAGGCTGGGCAGCCGGTCACGCCCAAAGCCGTCCGCGATCGCCTTGCGAGCGACACCTATCACGGCGTCGTGACCACCTATCGGTCTGACGGCAAGGGCAACATGGCCCACGAGGCCGAAATCGTGTGTTTCGACGGGTCGGACCGCATTCCCAAGACGGCCGCGCGCTACGCGATCCCGCCGCGCTCCTAGAGCACATTCAGTTCGGCTGTAATCAGCCGAACTGAATGTGCCCTGTGTAAACAGCATCACCCTCGCGCGCTTTTCCGTTCGAATGGAACCGCTAGCGGTTCCATTCGAACGGAAAACGCTCTAACGGCAACTTCTGGGCGATTGCGCCGTTGTACTTTCCGTGGCGGTTCGTCCACGAGGAGTAGACCATGCGTTCAGCCCGCGTACTGGGCCTCTTGCTGGCACTCTTTGCCGCCCTTCCGGCCGGTGCCCGGGAATTCCGTTCCTCCGACGTCTATCCCTTCGACTACCCGACGGTGCAGGCCGTCGTGCAGGTCGACAAGCTGATGCGCGAGCGCAGCGGCGGCAAGCTCGGCATCACGGTGCTGGGCTACGACGATCGCGATTCGGAGAGCTACACCGCGGCCCAGGTCCGCAACGGCCAGCTCGACATGGCGCGGATCAACCTTGCCGTCCTGAACAACCTCGCGCCGTCGACCGCGATCTTCTCCCTGCCCTATCTCTTCAAGTCGAAGGAGCATGCGCGGCGAATCTTCGACGGGCCGATCGGCGAGGAGATCCTCGCCGACCTGGAAAGCCATGGCCTGGTCGGGCTATGCTTCTACGACGGCGGGCCGCGCCACTTCTACAGCGTCAAGCAGCCAATACGGACGCCGGCCGACTTGAAGGGCCTGAAGGTCCGCGTGCAGCAAGCCGACATCTGGACGAGCATCCTCCGCACCCTCGGCGCCGAGCCGGTGGTGGCACCGGCGGACCGCGTCTATCTAAAACTGCAATCCGGCATCATCGATGCGTCCGAGCAGAACTGGCCGTCCTACGTGACGCTGCGCCACTTTCACGTCGCACCTTACCTCAGCCTGACCGAGCATTCGATGACCCCGGCGGTGCTGGTCTTCTCCAAGCGCATCTGGGACACGCTGCCGGCCAAGGAACAGGCGATCATCCGCGACGCCGCCCGCGATTCCGTTCCGATCATGCGCCGGCTGTGGGACGACTACGAGGTCTCTGCCCAGCAAACGGCCGAGAAGGCGGGAGCGAAGATCGTGCGCGACGTCGACCGCAAGGCGTTCGCCGACCAGCTGGTGCCGCTCTACCCCTCGATCATCGAGGATGCCCGGCTGCGGTCGCTGGTGCGCCGCATCCAGGCCGACCAGCCGCTGGAGCTGCAGTCCGAACGGCCGAAGGACTGACCTCATGCCGATTCGAGCTCCTCTCCCCCGCTAGGGGGAGAGGTTGGGTGAGGGGGTTACAGGCGATCTTCGAGGCCCCCTCACCTAGCCTCTCCCCCTAGCGGGGGAGAGGAACTTGAGCCGCCTTACGCACGAGATAGTCTGACGCGCGCGACCGGCAGGGCCAAGCCGGCGACGTCGACGCGGCTGCGGAAGATGCTGCCGCAATTCTCGTGCGGGCCGCCGCGCGAGCCAGTGACGATGTAGAGATCGCGCAGGTCATCGCCGCCGAAGCAGAGGCTGGTGACCATCGGCAGCGGCACCGCGATGTCCTGCCGATGAGAGCCGTCGGCGTTGAACACTGCGATCCGACCGCCATGGGCATCGGCGACCCACACCGACCCGTCGCTCGCCACCTTCAAGCCGTCCGGCACGCCGGCCTCGCCGAGCGAGGCGAACTTGGCGTACGGTCCGACCGAGCCGTCCGACGCGACGTCATAGACGCGCACCAGCGGCGCGCGGGCATCGCTGTGATAGAGCCGCTTGCCGTCCGGCGAGAAGCCCAGCCCGTTGGTCAGCAGCACGCCGTCCGACAGCGTGCGCATGCCGCCGTCGAGGTCGATGACGTGCAGATGGCCGGGCTTGGGCGTCTCGCCGCTGAAGACGCGAAAGGCCAGCGAGCCGACATAGATGCGGCCCGCCGCATCTGCGGTCAGGTCGTTGAAGCCGGTGGCGCCGGGAATGGCGTCGAGCGACAGCAGAGAACGCGTCGTGCCGTCGCCGAGGGAGACGCAGGCGATGTCGCGGCCACCGACGACCAGGCCGCCGGACTCGTGCAAGGCCATGCCGCCGATGCCGCGCCGCTTGGGGACGGCCAGCGTAACCTTGCCGGCACGATCGAGCAGGTGCACGCCGCCATTCATGACGTCGCTGAAGTAAAGACCATGGTTGGGATCCCATACCGGACCCTCGATCAGGCCATAGCCCGTTGCAACACGCTCCACGGCGTCCTCCCTTATGCTCTCGATGACAGGTAGAGCGGTTTCCGATCGGGTGGAACCGCATGCGGTTCCACCCGATCGGAAACGCGCGCACCGGCGATACTCGTTTCACCGGGCACATTCCGTCCGGCTGGACTCCAGCCGGACGGAATGTGCTCTATAGGTTAGCGCCAATGAAGATTGCGACCTACAACATCAACAACGTCAACCGCCGCCTGCCGAACCTGCTCGCGTGGCTGAAGCGCGCGCGGCCCGACATCGTCTGCCTGCAGGAGCTGAAGGCTGCCGACGAGGCATTCCCACAGGCCCCACTCAAGAAGGCCGGCTACCACGCGCTGTGGCGCGGCCAGAAGACCTGGAACGGCGTCGCCATCCTGAGCCGCAAGCCGCCGATCCTGACTCGCAACGCTTTGCCCGGCGATGCCGACGACACGCAGAGCCGCTACATCGAGGCGGCGATCGACGGCCTGCTGGTCGGCTGCCTCTACCTGCCCAACGGCAATCCGCAGCCCGGGCCGAAGTTCAAGTACAAGCTCGACTGGTTCCGCCGCCTGCAGGCGCACGCTAAAAAGCTGCTGAAGAGCGGCGCACCCGTCGTGCTGGCCGGCGACTACAATGCCGTGCCGACCGACTTCGACATCTATTCCATGAACTCGTGGAAGGATGACGCGCTGGTGCAGCCCGAGACACGCGCGGCCTACGCCAAGCTGGTCGCCCAGGGCTGGACCGATTCGCTTAAAACCCTGTTCCCGGACAAGCCGATGTACACCTTCTGGGATTACAAGCGGCGGCGCTGGGAGCGCGACGCCGGCCTGCGCATCGATCATCTGCTGCTGTCGCCCTCGCTCAGCGCGCGACTCAAGAAGGGCGGCGTCGATCGCGACGAACGCGGCCGCGAGAGCGCCAGCGACCACGCACCGGCGTGGATCGACCTGCGGTAGTTCTCTTGCCGATTCATGTTCCTCTCCCCCCCGCTAGGGGGAGAGGTTAGGTGAGGGGGTTACACGAGCTGTCGATGCCCCTCACCCAGCCTCTCCCCCTAGCGGGGGAGAGGAGCATGAACTGCAGAGGCCGATGTCGCCGATGACGGGCAAATGGTCCGATATCTTGCGCGCCTCGGGGTCGGTGTGGCTGGCGACCAGCGCCGCCTGCGGCCAGAGGTAGACGCGGTCGAGATGGAACAGCGGCCAGCGCGACGGGAAGGTGCGATGGTTGGTGTAGCCCGGCAGCGCCCTTGCCAGGCTGCGGCGGACCGATCCCACCCACAGCCAGTCGTTGAAGTCGCCCAGCACCACCGTGGTCGTGCGCAGGTTGTCCAGCATCTTGAGAAGGGCGACGGCCTGGCTGTGGCGCTCTCGGAAGCTGAGACCAAGATGCGTGGCGACCACACGCAGCGGCCCAGCCGGCGTCTGGATGTCGGTGCAGATCGCCCGCCGCGGCTCGCGCTCGGGGAACGACAGGTCGTGGATCTCGGTGTTGGCCATCGGCCAGCGGCTGATCAGCGCCTGGCCGTACTCGCCGTCGGTCGTCGTCACGGTCTTGGCGCCGATGCCGTGGTTACCCAGCGACTCCTGGAGGACCTTGAACGGCTCGTCGACATGCGCCTCGCGGGCGCGGCGCGAATCGATCTCCTGGAGGGCGACGATGTCGGGATGATGGCGCTGCACCAGGGCAACGACGCGCTCGAGGTCGAAGCGCGGATTGCGGCCGACCGCGCCGTGGATGTTCCAGGTCATGACCCGGATCGTCTGGCCGGCCGGCGCGCTCAAGGGCGACCTCCGCGGCGCGACAGCACGGCCTGCGCCGCGATGGCCAGTCCGATCAGGCCGGCGACGCAGAGGACCACGATGGCGATATCTCCGGCACTCGGCTCGGACAGGATCCTGACGATGCGATCGCCCATGATCGACATCAGCACCAGGCCGGGCAGCATGCCGATCAGCGTGCCGACCAGGAAGTCGACGAAGCGGATACCGCTCGCCCCGGCCGCGAGGTTCACGAGCGTGAACGGCGCGATCGGCAGCAGGCGGAAGGTCACGACCGCTAAAAGGCCGCGCTTGCGCACGCCCTCCAGGCCGTGCCGCCAGCGCTCGCCCAACATGCGATAGAGCGCCTCGCGCCCGAGCAGGCCACCGAGGAAGAACATGACAAGACCGCTGGTCACGGTGCCGGCGCCGCCATAGAGGATGCCGAGCCACGGCCCGAACACCGCGGCTGTCGTCAGGATCAGGATGTTGAGCGGGAAGATGATCGCGCCCGCCAGCACGAACACCAGGACGACGATCACGACCGCCCACGGCTCGCCGCGCACGGTCTTGAGCACCGCCCGCACGTTGTCGGCCGTCACCAGTCCCGAGAGCGCCGTATAGCGCCACGCCAAGGCGATGCCGAGCACGACCAGGGCGCAGGCGAGCGCGACCAGGAGCGGCCGCAGGCGCGTCACCAGATGACGCGCCAACCGCGCCGGCCTGATCGGTCGCGGCGGATCGGCAAGTCGTTCGATGACGTCGGCCAGGCCGCCTTCGTCGGGCTCGCCGTCGTCGATCGGCCGCAAGCGGTGTCCATTGGCGCTGAGCTCGTCGGCGGCACGCACCAGCGAGCCATGCCGCGCCAGGAGGGCCGCGACATCGGCGGCAGCGACGCCGCAATGCTCGCCCAGTAGCCGGTTGCGGATTTCGAGGATGGCCGTGCGCTCGCGATCGCTGTGCGCCTCGATGGCGAGGTCGCATTCGGTGTCGGCGCCCATCGAGCGGTTGTTCATGTTGGCCGAGCCGACGCGCAGGAAGCGGTCGTCGACCGCCATGACCTTGGAATGGATCATGGTGTCGGTCGTCTTGCCGTCCTGCTCGACGGCGGGATAGAGCAGCCGCACGCGATTGCCGCCGGCCGCGTGGATGCGCCGCCAGAAGCGGATGCGGCCGTTGCGCATGGTATGGCGCTCGACCCAGGAATCGTGACTGCGTGGCGCCACGATCACCACCTGGAGCTCGGGGCAGCGGCTGAGGCGGTCGGCCAGCCGATCGGCGATCAGCGGCGAGCTCAGGAACTGGTTCTCGATGTAGATCTCGCGCTCGGCCAGGTCGATCGAATCGGCGAACAGCGTCTCGGCCTCGCGGATCGCGTCCTCGCCGTCGTAGCGCGGCTGGGTGCGGGCGATGCCGACATCGACGTCGGTGAAATCGGCACGCACCGTCTCGGGCCAAGGATCACCATGCGGCTCGACCCGCGGCACGCCGCCGTTGGCCCGGCACCAGCGTTCGCGCGCCAGCTGTGCCAGCGCCTGTGCCGCCGCACCATCGACCATCATCTGGACGTCGTGGAAGGGCCGATAGGGATGGCCCGAGGGATCGACACGCTGGCGATTCTCCGCCGAATGGGAGGTGGTGTCCCAGCGCCGGATCGTGAGGTCGAGGCCGCCGGAGAAGGCCACCGCATCGTCGACCACGACGATCTTCTGGTGCTGCGAGCTGCCGAAGGGCACCGAGTTGTCGATGCAGAGCGTCACGCGCTCGGGCGTCCGCCAGCCCAGTGACAGGCGCGGCAACAGCTCGCGCTCGCCGGCATAGAGCAGTGAATAGTCCCACATCAGGAGATGGACGTGCAGATGGGGCCGCGTCCGCACCAGGTCGCGCAGGAAGTCGGCGAAGCTGCTGGGCAGGCCGTCGGCCGGTTTGCCGTCGGCGCCGACGAGTTGCGTGCGGCTGTCGATGTCCCAGCCGACCACCACGATGCTGCGCTCGGCCTTCAGGCAAGCGCCGCGCACCGCCTCGAAGAAGGCAGCGGCGTCGATCAGGACGGCGGCCCTGGCGGCCCGCTCGATCCGCCAAACGTTATGGTTCGGCCGCAGAAAATTCATCGCCCCTCAACGTGCGGAAAGGCAAATGGTTGTGCAATGCAATTGACGCCCCCTCGCCAGCCGGGGAAGCTATAGTGAAGAAGCGCTGAGGACTCGTGAAGGGAGATGGGCAAATGGCGTACAAGATCCTGCTGCTGGGGGCGTCCTACGGGTCGCTGCTGGCCTCGAAGATGCTGTTCGGCGGCCATTCCATCCATCTCATCTGCCTGCCGGCCGAGGCCGACCTGATCAACCAGGAGGGCTTCAAGGTCCGCTTGCCGATCCGAGGTCGCAAGGACCCGGTGCTGCTCGATTCGAAAAAGCTGCCGGGCAAGGTGACCGCCGGCGGCGTCGCGGGCGTCAATCCGGCGGACTACGACCTGATCGGGCTCGCCATGCAGGAGCCGCAATATCGCGTCGACGGCGTGTGCCAGCTCCTCGATGCCGTCGGCAAGTCGAAGGTGCCGTGCATGTCGATCATGAACATGCCGCCGCTGGCCTATCTGCGGCGCATTCCCGGCCTCGACTGCGACAAGCTCAAGCCCGCCTACACCGACGCTTCCGTGTGGGACAGCTTCGACCCCGAGCGCATCACGCTGAACAGCCCGGACCCGCAGGCGATCCGTCCGCCCGAGGAGAAGGTCAATTTCCTGCAGGTCACGCTGCCGACCAACTTCAAGGTCGCGCGCTTCAAGGACGACAAGCTGACGGCCATCCTCGGCCAGCTCGAGAAGGACGTCGAGGCGGCGCGCTTCGAGGTGCCCGAGGGCAAGATCGAACTGCCGGTCAAGCTCAAGGTCTACGATTCGGTCTTCGTGCCGCTCGCCAAGTGGGCGATGCTGCTGTCCGGCAACTATCGTTGCGTCACCGAGGACGGCATGCGCACCGCGCAGGAGGCCGTGCACACCGACCTCGAGACCTCGCGCTCGGTCTACAACTTCGTGATCGACCTTTGCGTCAAGCTGGGCGCCAACCCGGCCGACCTCGTGCCGTTCGAGAAGTACGCTGCCGCGGCGCAGAGCCTGGTGCGGCCCGCTTCGGCGGCACGCGCGCTGAACAACGGCGTGCCCTTCATCGAGCGCGCCGACAAGCTGGTGCAGCTCATCGCCCGCGAGAAAGGCCTCAGCCATCCCGAGATCGATCGCGGCGTGGCGCTGGTCGACCGGCGTCTGGAGGCCAACCGCAAGAAGGCGGCGGCGGCTTAATCAGCCAGGACCTCGACCCTCGCCCATAGGACGGGATTGCGCGCGCTGGACGCGTCATCCCGGCCGACGGCATCGATCCCGATGACCCTCAGTCGGGTTCCCGCGGGCAATGTCTGCTTGATGGCGGATTGCAGCCTGCGGCCGTCGATCCCGTCGCCGCGCAGGAACTTCGCGGTCTTGGTATGCAGGCACTGACCCTTCACCGCCTGCGTCAACGGCTCCTCGACCTTGAAGCCCGCACCGGCATTGAGTTCCGGCGAGTCGAACGCGATCGATCGTGTGCCGCTGTCGGACACTACCCACTGCTTGAGGCTTCCGTCGATGCCACCGAGGAAGATCCACCCTTCCGCGGATTTGGCGGCCGTTGCGCAAGACGACGTTTGCACGCCCGATCCTGTCGGCGTCGTGGCGGTCGGTGCAGCTGTCGCAGGCGTCGGCGCAACGATTGTCGGCGTGGTCGGTGCCGGCGTTGAAGCGGTCACGACTGTCGGCGTCGGCTGCGTCGCGGGAAGTGCCGCCATCGTGCTGAGCGTCGCGTAGACCCTGCGGACCTTGTCGTAGTCGGGAATGAGGTTGGCCTCATCCAGGAGCTTCAGCTTTCTCAGCACCTTGTCGAGGTCGTCGTTCTCGATCGCCTTCTGGATCAGCGCCGCCTGATACTGGCGAAGCGACTCCGACGGCAGGCTTTTGATCTTGCTCTCGATCTCCGTGTACTCCTGCCCCGCGAGCTTCTTCGCGAGCTCATTGGCGTCCGAGATCATCCCCGTGAGGTTGAGCAGATTGAGCTTCGCCATGACGACGTTGGGATCGTTGTGCTCGAAGGCCTTGACCAGCAATGCCGCCTCGCGCTGCCTCGTTTCTTCGGCGAGACGCCGGTCCTTGGTGATCCAGTCGGAGACGGCATTGGACAGCAACCCGACGAAGACAGCGATCGCCGACACGACGATCGGACTCTTGAACAGCGATCCTTCGCGTTCCTTGAGGGCGAGCTCGCGTTCCCGCAGAGCCATCTCCGCCCGCCACTTCTCGCGTTCGAAGTCGTCGCTCAGCTCGTGCTCTGCCATTGCCGTCTCCATACGGTTGCGGCGCCGCCGCAAGGCTCGCAGGCGCCGCGATCACGGTCTGTGAAAATCCGCACATTAAGCGGCGCTGCAAAACGGTAACGTCGGTTTGTCGGCCTCGATGGCCGCGACTAGCGTCACACAGCAGGACGTGGGGAGACGATGCGCTTCTGGCGTACGATCGGTATCGGCCGTTGTTGAGCAGATTGCACAGGAAGGCCGAGGCGCTGGATGCGGCGTACCTGCGCGCCATGGGCCATCCGCACGACCATGCGATCCGGCAGGAGCTTCTGAGTGCCCTCGAATGGGACAGGGACGATCATCCCGACCATGCCCGGCCGGCCATCCGCAACCTGTTCAGGGAAGTGCACGACCACTCCGCCGCGCTGTCGCAGCACATCCAGTCGGGCACAAGCCACCTCGTCTCCGACAGCGTCGCGAGCTTGCGCAAGAGTCTCGGCTCGCTGACGCACGTGCTCGCGACGCGCCACAAGGAACCGCCGAAGAAATAAGGGCTCAGCGGCTGCAGGTGCCCGCGTAGTAGCCAGCCGCATCGCACGCCTTGCCGCCGGGCAGCGAGCAGACGCCGGTCTCGCCGGCGGCGCTTTCCATGACCACCGTGTAGCGGCCGCCGGTGATGGCGCAGTAGCGGCCGGCTGGCGTGACGTAGCCCGTCACGCGCAGCCCGTTCTTCGGGCATTCGCCGCGGAACAGAGCCCACTCCTCGCACTGGTAGTTGTCGGTGAAGACGCAGACGCCGTACTGCCCGCCGTCCGGACGCCGTTCGATCGTGAGCGTGCCGCCCTGCTTCACGCAGTTCTGCGACGCCGGATTGGCGAGCTGGCTTTGGGCCAGTCCGGTGCCGGCAAGCAGCACCAGGGCCGCCATCGCGATCGCCAGCCGTTGCGTCAACATCGATCGCCCTCCATCACTTCAACTCGAAGGGATAGATCACCTTCCAGTCGTTCTTCATGTCGACCACCAGCCACTTGCGCCGGATCGCCTCGTCCCACGCCTTGTCGAGGCGGCCGATCGGCGAGTTGCGGTCGTAGGCGTATTCGCGCACGGCGTCGGTGTGATGGACCAGCCCCATGAAGCGCGCGCCGGCGCCGGCCGCCGTCCATTCCAGCATCTGCTGGTCGCCGTCGGAATTTCCGAAGGCGAAGTACGGCCGCCGCCCGATGAAGTGGTTGATGCCGACCGCCTTGCCCGGCCCGTCGTCGATGAACTCGACCTTGGCCTCCTTCATCAGCACCGGCTTGTCGGGCTGGGGCATGGCGTATCGGGTGACGCCCGAGGAGCCCACGACCTGCTCGGGCGGGATGCCGTAGGTGCGCTCGGTCCATGGCCGCATGAACTCGACGCCGCCGCCCGAGACGATGAAGGTCTTGAACTGGTTCGCGCGCAGGTAGGCCAGCAGCTCGAGCATCGGCTGGTAGACGAGGTCGGTGTAAGGCCGCTTGAAGCGCGGATGGCGTGCTGTCGCCAGCCAATCGATCACGGTCTGCCTGAATTCCTCGGTGGTGAGACCGGAATGGGTCGCCGTGATGACCTCGAGCATGCCCTTTTCGCCCATCAGCGCGAGCTGGGCCCGATCGTCGGCCAGCACCGAGCGGAACGGCTCGGTGGTGCGCCATTCGGGATGCCGCGCCGCCCCCGCCTTGACGCGGTCCATGGCGAAGACGATCTGGACGTACATCGGCTGCTCGGTCCACAGCGTGCCGTCATTGTCGAAGGTGGCGATGCGTTCCGGCACGGGCACCCAATCGCGGCCGCCGGCCGTGGTGGCGCGCGCCACGAAATCGACGATCGATTGCTTGGCGGGGCCGTCGTTCCACGACGGCAACGGATCGCCCTGTGCCCAGGCAGGCGGCGCGACACGCAGCGCCACCGTAGATGCCACCATCCCACCGACGAACGATCGACGCCGCATTGCCCCCTCTCCTCAACACCCTGCCGACCGTATCAGGAACGAGGGGTGCATCGAAAGCAATTGCGCCGCCGGAGCACGTCCGGGCAGAGTCCCGTCATGCTCAAGCGACGCGTCGTCCTCGCCGCGGGATCGGCAAGCCTGGTGGCCTCGGCGTCGCTCGCCCAGGGCGATTCGCGGATCGAGGGGCTGCTGGCGGAGCTGATGCACAAGCGTCGCGTGCCGGACGCGAGCCTTGCGGTGATCCGCGGCGGAGCGATCGCCGAGCGCATCGCCGTCAGTGCGGGTGAGCGCACCCTCTTCCAAGCCGCCTCCATCAGCAAGGTCGTGACCGGCGTCACCGTGATGCGGCTGGTCGAGCAGGGCCGCATCGGCCTCGACACGCCGGTGAACGAGATGCTGCGGTCCTGGACGCTGCCAGGACCGGGCGCGGAGCGCGTCACGCCGCGCCTGCTGCTCTGCCATCGCGGCGGCACGACCGTTTCGGGGTTTCCCGGTTACGCCGCTGGCGCGCCGCTGCCGACACTGGCCGAGATCCTGGACGGCACGCCGCCCTGCAATACGCGTGGCGTCCGCGTCGCCTGGCCGCCCGGCGAGGCCTTCCGCTACTCGGGCGGCGGCACCATGGTGCTGCAGCGTCTGGTGATGGACGTCGCCAACCAAGGCTTCGACGCGCTGGCGGGCGAGCTGGTGCTGGCGCCGGCCGGCATGAACCGCAGCGGCTTCTTCCAGCCGCTGCCTGCCAGCGAAAGCAACTGGGCATCGGCGTACGATCTCGACGGCAACCCGCTGCAAGGCCGCTACCACGTCTATCCGGAGCACGCCGCGGCGGGACTGTGGAGCACGGCGTCCGATCTGGCGCAGCTGGCGCTGGCGATCGGCGCGAGCTGGCGGGCCGGCGGCCTGCTGACGCAGGCAACCGCCGAGCTGATGGCCACCCGGGTCGCCACCGGGCCGACCGGCCTCGGCCTCTTCGTCCTCCCGCGCGACGGCAAGCCGCCCTACCTCTATCACTACGGCGTCAATGCGGGCTTCCGCTCGGTGCTGGTGTTCGCCGCCGACGCGAGCTTCGGCGTGGCGCTGATGACCAACGCCGAAGGCGGCAAGCCGCTGATCCCCGCCATGCTGGCCGCGCTGTTCGAGGGCCAGGACCCGTTCCGGCCGGGCGACTGACCATGGTGACGACGACCGGCCAACCCGACCAATCCATCCAGCGTCTCCTGCCGTGGCTGGTCGCTGTGGCCTTCTTCATGCAGTCGCTCGACACCACGATCCTCAACACCGCTGTGCCGGCCATCGCGCAGGCGATGGAGGTGACGCCGCTCAGTGTGAAGGCGGTGCTGGCGAGCTATACGCTCAGCCTCGCGGTGTTCATCCCGATAAGCGGCTGGATGGCCGACCGCTATGGCACGCGCCGGGTGTTTGCCGGGGCGATCGGGCTCTTCACCCTGGGCTCGGTGCTGTGCGGGCTCGCCACCACCCTCGACTCGCCCGCACCTTCGGCAAGGCCGAGCTGGTGCGAGTCATGAGCTTCGTCGCCATCCCGAGCGTGGTCGGCCCGATGGTGGGTCCGGTGGCCGGCGGGCTGATCGTGACCTACTTCGACTGGCGTGGCGTGTTCTACGTCAACGTGCCGGTCGGCCTGCTTGGCCTCTACTTCGTGCAGCGCTACCTGCCCGACTATCGCGAACCCAAGGTCCATCGGCTCGACATCGCCGGGCTGGTGCTGTTCGGCGGCGGCATTGCGCTCCTGTCCTACGTGCTGGAAGTGTTCGGCGATCATACGCATGGCGTCGCTGAGATCGTGGTGATGCTGGCGATCTCGGCCGCACTGCTGGCGGGCTACGGGCTTCGCACCAGGCTGACGCCCTTCCCTTTGCTCAATCTCGGCCTGTTCGAAGTGCGCACCTTCCGCGCGGCGGTGAGCGGCGGCTTCTTCACGCGGCTCGGCCTGGGCGGCATCCCGTTCCTGTTCCCGCTGCTCTACCAGATCGGGCTCGGCCTCTCGCCGGTCGTCTCGGGCCTGCTGGTGCTGCCGCAGGCGATCGCCTCGATCGGGCTGAAAGCGTTCATGCCGGCGATCCTGGCTCGGCTCGGCTATCGCAACGTGCTGGTCGGCAACACCGTCGTGGTCGGCCTGATGATCATGTCGTTCGCCACCGTCGGCACCCACACGCCGATCTGACTGATCGTGGGCCAGGCCTTCATCCTTGGGTTCTTCACCTCCATGCAATACACCAGCATGAACACGCTGGTGTATGCCGACGTCTCGGCGTCGCAGACCAGTGCCGCCAGCACCATCGCCGCCACCGGCCAGCAGCTCGCCATCAGCTTCGGCGTGGCGGGTGCGGCCCTGGTCGCCGCCATCTTCGTGCCGCCCGAGCTCCATTCGCATCCTGCCGCGATCGTGCACGGCGTGCAGCAGGCCTTTCTGGCGCTGGGCGTGCTCACGGTCCTGTCGTCGGTCGTGTTCATGGAACTCAAGGCCGACGACGGCGAAGGCATGAGCAACCACGACGCGGCGCATCATCATCGCCACCAAGAGCACTAGCGATCACCTCACCCTGAGGAGCGGCCGCAGGCCGTGTCTCGAAGGGTGGGCCACAGTCGTGTTGTTGCCCACCCTTCGAGACGGACGCTGCGCGTCCTCCTCAGGGTGAGGTCGTGCTCGCTATGCGGTCGGATTGAGGCGCCAGATCGCGATGTTGAGCACGGTGGCGAAGGCCACCCAGGCGAGATACGGCACCATCAGCAGCCCGGCCCAGCGGTCGATCGGGCGGAAGGCGAGCGTGGTCACCACCACGCCGACGTCGAGCACGACGATGGTCGCCAGCGCGGCGCCGATCTTCTGCAGGCCGAAGAACACCACGGTCCAGCCGAGCGTGAGTGCTAGCTGCAGGGCGAACAGCGTCAGCGGCCCCCGCCTGGTGTCGCGATCGGCGGCACGCCACACGCGCCAGGCGGCGATGGCCATCAGCACATAGAGGACCGTCCAGATCGGGCCGAACACGCGGTCGGGCGGCGTGAAGGGCGGCTTGGCGAGCTCGGCGTACCAGGTGTCGACGCTGGTCGCCACGACCGAGGCGCCGAGCGCGCCGATGCCGAGGCAGAGCGCCACGAAGAACGCCAGCGCGATCAGGTCGACCAGGCGGTTGCGCGGCATGTCAGCTGAGCAGGCTCGCGCCGACATTGATGGTCAGCGCCAGGATGGCGGTATTGAAGGCAAAGGACACGATGCCGTGCACCATCGTCAGGTGGCGCATGGCGCGCGAGACGGTGGCGACGTCACCGGTCTGCGAGGCGCAGCCGATGACGAAGGAATAGTAGAGGAAGTCGCGATAGTCGGGCTCGCGATGGCCGGGAAAGGCGAGCCCGCCCGGGCCGTCCTCGTCGGGCCGGTAGTAGACGTTGGCGTAGTGCAGCGTGAACACCGTGTGGGTGAAGGTCCACGACAGGACCACCGTCAGGCCGGTGATGAAGATGCCGAGGACCAGCGAATGCCGCGGCGACTGCAGCGTCGGCAATTCGACGGCGATGCAGACGAAGCTTGCCGCGACGGCTCCGACCACCAGCAACAGGATGACCCAGTCGCCCTCGTCGTTGAGTGCAGCGTGGTCGTGGCAGTCCTCGACCGTCGAGCAACGGATCATCCACATGATCAGGGTGATGTAGAGCAGCGCCGTCAGGTCCCAGGCCAGGATGAAGCGCGTCGACAGCCGGAAGTCGCCGGGCAGCAGCGCCAGCAGGATCAGGCCGGCCACGGTCGATCCCAGCAGGCGCTTGCGGCCGATGATGAAGCGAAAGACCCGCCAGTCGCGATACGTGCCCGAAGCCATGTCGTCTCCCTCGCCGCACTCTGCCATTTCGGGACGGCGGTGCAATCGGTGTAGTCTCCCTGTCATGCTGCTCGATGCGCTCGATCTCGGCGCCACCTTCGTGTTCGCCATCAGCGGCGCCACCCAGGGCGTGCGCAAGCGGCTCGACCTGTTCGGCGTGCTGGTCGTCGCCTGGGCCGCCGGCGTGGCGGGCGGCATCGCCCGCGACCTCTTGATCGGCGCCGTGCCGCCGGCGGCGATCGCCCACTGGCGCTACTTCGCCATCACCATCGCGGCCGGGCTGGTTGGTTTCTACGCCTCCGCACAAATCGCCAAGCTGAAGACGCCGGTGCAGCTCTTCGATGCCGCGGGCCTCTGCCTGTTCGCCGTGACCGGCACCGAGAAGGCGCTGGCCTTCGGGCTCAATCCGTTCGTGGCGGCCGTTTTGGGCATGGTGACCTGCATCGGCGGCGGCGTGGCGCGGGACCTTCTGACCCTGGAAATCCCGACCGTGCTCAAGGCCGAGCTCTATGCCGTGGCGGCCCTGGCCGGCGCCGGGTCGATTGCGCTCGGCTTCACGTTCGGCTTGCCATCGCTGCCGGTCATGGTGTTCGGGGCGGGCCTCTGCCTCTTTCTGCGCCTGATGTCGCTTTATCGCGGCTGGCGCCTGCCTTCTAGTAAGTATTCCAAAGAAACTGACTAACTTCAAAGGCCCGGAATCACCGTCGCCCTTGCCGGTCCTGTGTATGGACGCTAAACACACGGCCGTCATTTTGTCGCAACGCCGATCGGGGGAAAGGCAGCCAATGGCGACGAAGAAGAAGGCTAAAGCGCCGGCCGCTGAACCTCTGCACAAGCCGGCCAACAAGTTGAACGGCAAGGCAATTTCGGCCCGGGCCAGCGGCACGACCGAGGCCCGGGACACCGCGCGCCTGCTGCTCGAGATCGAGGCCATCCACTGCCGGCCCGAGAACCCGTACATCTTCACCTCGGGCCGGGCGAGCCCGGTCTACATCGACTGCCGCAAGCTGATCTCCTACCCCGAGGCGCGCGCCAAGATCATGAGCCATGCGCTCAAGGCAATCGATCGCGACATCGGCTGGAACAAGATCGACGTGGTGGCGGGCGGCGAGACCGCCGGCATCCCGTTCGCCGCCTTCCTGGCGGCGCTGGCCAAGAAGCCGATGATCTACGTGCGCAAGCAGCCCAAGGGTTTTGGCCGCATGGCCCAGATCGAGGGCGACTTGAAGCCCGGCAAGCGCGTGCTCCTGGTCGAGGATCTCGCCACCGACGGTGGCAGCAAGCTGGTCTTCATCGAGGCGCTGAAGAAGGCCGAGGCCAAGGTCGCCGACTGCTTCGTGATCTTCCACTACGGCATCTTCCCGCAGAGCGTGGAGATGCTGGCCGCCGGCGGCGTGAAGCTGCACGCGCTCGCCACCTGGTGGGATGCGCTGGAGGCGGCGGCAAAGCACAAGTACTTCGACGAGAAGGGCCTCGCCGAGACGCGCGCCTTCCTCGAGGCACCCGAGCAATGGTCGGCCAACCACGGCGGCCGCCCACCGGCGCCGCGGCCGATGCTGGGGCGGTGACAGTCATCGCTGGGGGCGCGCCACTCCAGTGGCGCGTCATGGTCGGCAGAGCTAGCGTCGATGAATGAGCCACAAGGGTTGGCATTCTCGCAACTATCTGCGGCACTTCGATTCGCAAGACGTCATCCAGTTCGTCACCTTCAGACTCGCCGATAGCCTTCCAGCAGAAGCGCTTCAGCGTCTTAAGATTACAGATCGGCCAGAGACTTTGCGACACGAGCTGCTCGACCGGGGGTGGGGCGCTTGTTGGCTGAGGTCAGAGCCAATTGCCCGACTCGTCGAAAACGCATTCTTTGCTTTCGACGGCGATCGCTATCGTCTCCACCCCTGGACGATCATGCCGAACCACGTGCACGTCCTATTTTCCGTGCTGCCCGATGCCTCTCTCGGAGACACCGTCGGGTCTTGGAAGCGATATACCGCCCGGCACGCCAACCAGCAGCTCGGACGAACCGGGCCTTTCTGGCAAACTGAATACTGGGACCGATTCATCAGGAACGAGTCCCATTTCAACGCAACCGTCGACTACATTGATCAAAATCCGGTCAAAGCTGGCTTGGTAAGCGAACCCTCTCTATGGCCCTACGGCAGTGCTCGTCTAAAGGTATGACGCGCCACTGGAGTGGCGCACCCCCAGCGCATATGCGACTTTGGGCGGACATGATCCGCCGCATTCTTTTTGTGCTTCTGGCGCTCACCGCGCTCACCGCGCCCGCGCGCGCCAAGGACGAGCTGGTGATCGGCATGACCCAGTCGCCGGGCACCTGGAACCCGCTGATCAGCTCGATGCTGGCCAAGTCGCTGATCAGCAACATGACCGCACGACCGGTCACCGCCTGGAACGCCGAGTCGAAACTCGTGTGCATGACCTGCACCGAGTTGCCGACGGTAGAGAACGGCAAAGCCCGCGTGATCGACCTTCCCGACGGCAAGAAGAACATGGAGATCGACGTCGAGCTGCGCGATCTCAGATGGGGCGACGGCACACCCGTCACCGCGAAGGACGTCGCCTTCACCCTCGAAGTCGGCCGCCATCCGTTGTCGGGCGTCGCCTCGTCGGAGGGCTACCGGCGAATCATCAAGTTCGACGCCAAGGACGATCGCCGCTTCACCATGACGATCGACCGTGTCACCTTCGACTACAACAGCATCGGCTTGCAGCTCCTGCCGGCGCATATCGAGAAGCCGATCTTCGACGCCAATCCCGCCGAGTACCGCAACAAGACGGCGTTCGACACCAACTCGACCAACCCCGGCCTGTTCTTCGGCCCCTTCCGCATCGTCGAGGTCACGCCGGGCAGCCGCATCGTGCTCGAACAGAACCCGACCTGGACGGGAGAGAAGCCCCACTTCAAGCGCATCGTCGTCAAGATCATCGAGAACACCGCGGCGCTTGAAGCCAACCTGCTGTCGGGCAACGTCGACTATGTGCTGGGCGAGCTCGGCCTCTCGCTCGACCAGGTGCTGGCCTTCGAGAAGCGCCACAA
This sequence comes from Reyranella sp., assembly GCA_021732285.1. Classification (GTDB taxonomy): domain Bacteria; phylum Pseudomonadota; class Alphaproteobacteria; order Reyranellales; family Reyranellaceae; genus Reyranella. The sequence goes on from JAKFVH010000046.1 coordinate 28,419, forward strand.
GGACAAGTACAACTTCATCTACAAGCCGGCGCTGATCTACGAGCACATCGACACCATGCTCGACAACAAGCTGCTGGAAGACCTCCGTGTGCGCCAGGCGATCCTGATGGCGATCGACCGCAAGGCGATCTCCGAGAAGCTGTTCGAGGGCAAGCAGCCGGTCGCCGACGGGCCGATCAGCCAGCTCGATCCGATGTTCACCCCGGATACCAGGCACTACCCCTACGATGCCGCGCAGGCGCGCAGGTTGCTCGACGAGGCAGGCTTCAAGGACATCAGGAGCGGTGTGCGCCACAACGCCAAGGGCGAGCGCCTGTCGATCGAGATCGCGACCAGCGCCGGCAATCGCGTGCGCGAACTGGTGGCGCAGGTGATCCAGAGTCAGCTTCGCCAGGTCGGCGTCGACTTGCGCATCAAGGCCGAGCCAATGCGCGTCTTTTCCGAGGCCCTCAACCGCCGCCAGTTCACGGGCCTCGCGATGTATGCCTGGGTGCAAAGCCCTCAGGGCGTGCCGCGCTCGACGCTGCATTCCAAGGAGATCCCGTCGGCCGAGAACGCCTGGAGCGGCCAGAACTATCCGGGCTACCGCAGTCCCGCCATGGATACCGCCCTCGACGCCGCCGAACGCGAGCTCGATGCCACCAAGCGGCGCACCCTGTTCGCCGACATCCAGCGCATCCACGCCGAGGACCTGCCGGTCTTGCCGCTGTTCTTCCGAGTCGATCCCTTCGTCATTCCCAAGCAGCTCAAGGGCGTGACGCCGACCGGCCATCTCAACAGCTCGACCCTGTGGATCGAGCAGTGGCGCTGGGAGAACTAGGTGCCGCTGGGGGCGCGCCACTCCAGTGGCGCGATCTTTTTCCGCTGCAGGCAAAGACGCGCGACTGGAGTCGCGCGCCCCCAGCCATGAGTCGCTACCTCGCCAGCCGGGCCGTCCAGACCGCCGTCACGCTCGCGCTGATGAGCTTCGTGGTCTACCTGCTGATCGGCCTGATGCCGGGCGATCCCATCGACATGATGATCGCGGGCGATCCCAACATGCGGAGCGAGGACGCGGCCCGGCTGCGCGCCGTCTACGGCCTCGACAAGCCCCTGCTCGAACGCTACGCGGCGTGGGCCTGGCAGGCGCTGCAGGGCAACTTTGGCTACTCGCGCACTTTCAGCCAGCCGGTGCTGGCGGTGCTGTGGCCGCGCCTCATCAACACCTTCGTCCTCGCAGGCCTCGCCTTCGTCGTCGCCGTCGCCATCGCCCTGCCGCTCGGCATCTGGGCGGCGTCGCGCCCGCGCAGCCGCGTCGACTACCTGATCAACCTTTTATGCTTCGGCGGCATCTCGACCCCGCCCTTCTGGCTCGCCCTGCTGCTGATCACCTTGTTCTCGGTGAAGCTCGGCTGGCTGCCGGCCGGCGGCCAGGCCGACATCCGCCCGGATACGCCGTGGCTGAGCGGCCTCGGCGATCGTCTGCGCTATCTCGTCCTGCCGACGACCACGCTCGTGCTGGTGCAGGTCGGCGGCTACACCCGCTTCATGCGCGGCGCCATGATCGAGGTGCTGCGCCAGGACTACATCCGCACGGCGCGCGCCAAGGGCCTGCCCGAAAACCGCGTGCGCTGGGGCCATGCCTTCGGCAATGCGCTGGCGCCGGTGCTCACCATCCTGGCGCTCTCCTTCGGCGGACTGTTCTCCGGCGCGCTGATCACCGAGACCATGTTCGCCTGGCCGGGCATGGGCAAGGCGATCTACCAGGCCATTTTGGACAACGACTACAACCTCGCCCTGGTCGGCCTGCTGATCGCTACGCTCGCCACCATGGTCGGCAACCTTTTGGCCGACCTCGCCTACGCCTGGGTCGACCCGCGCGTGTCGATCGAGCAGAGCGCATGAGCGACATCGCCTCCCGCCCCTCGGCCAGTCCGGGCTGGCTGGTGTGGACCCGCCTGATGCGCCATCGCCTGGCGCTGGCCTCGCTGATCTTCCTTCTGGTGCTGCTCGTCCTGTCGCTCGCCGCGCCGTGGATCGCCGACTGGCGCGGCGTCGATCCGACGGCCACCGACCTCTTCCGCCGCTTCGAGCCGCCCTCGGCCGAGCATTGGCTCGGCACCGACGATCTCGGCCGCGATCTCTTCCAGCGCCTGCTCGACGGCGGCCGCGTGTCGCTGCTGGTCGGCATCTCGGGCGCACTCCTGTCGGCGATCATCGGCGCGCTGATCGGCGTCGTCGCCGGCTATCTCGGCGGCAGGCTCGATGCCGTGCTGATGCGCGTCACCGACGGCGTGATCGCGCTCCCCATGCTGCCGCTGCTGATCGTCCTGGCCGCCGTCGACCCGCGCAAGATCGGCGTCCCGGTCGAGATCGCCCAGTCCGAGACCTTCTCGCTCTATCGCATCGTCTTCATCGTCTCGCTGACCGGCTGGACGACCGTGGCGCGCCTGGTGCGCGCCGAGACCCTGTCGCTGAAGGCCCGCGACTTCACGCGCGCCGCCAAGGCGCTGGGCGCGCGGCCCGAGCGCATCATGTTCCGCCACATCCTGCCCAACGCCGCGGGCTCGCTCGTGGTCGCCACCACGCTGTCGGTCGGCGGGCTCGTCCTGCTCGAATCGACTCTTTCCTTCCTCGGCCTCGGCACCCAGCCGCCGGCCGCGAGCTGGGGCAACATGCTGACCGGCGCGCAGGAGCTGCTGCAGCAGGCGCCGGTGCTGGCCCTGCTGCCCGGCCTGCTGATCTTCGTGACGGTCATCGCCTTCAACTTCCTAGGCGACGGCTTGCAGGACGCGCTCGACCCGCGCAGCGAGCGGCGCTTGTGAAGATGCGCGCCTCTCATGCTCTTCCGGACCGCCGGCCTCTGGCCGGCTCATGATCATGAGGCCGGCCGGAGGCCGGCGGTCCGGAAGAGCATGAGCTCTCGGCAGGGAACCCGCGACTCCGACGTGCGTTGCGCTTTCTAAACCCAAGGAAGGTCAATGAATCGACAACTCTCCCCTCTGTCTCTGCTTGCTGCGTGCGGATTGGCGCTCGGCGTCGCCTGCACCCCCCAACAGGCGGAAAAGAAGAAGCCCACCAACGACTACCAGGTGGCCGCGGCCAACGTCGCGCCACCGGCCAATCTGCGGTCGGTTTGCTACAACGACGCTGACCTCACCGCCTTCAGGGTGCGCATGGTCCAGCAGCAGCTCGTCGTCGGCGCCCTGCAGTGCAAGGGCCCTGACGGCAAGGCCTTCCTCGACGACGAATACGCCGCGTTCGTGAAGAAGTTCACCCCTGAGCTCTCGAGCAACGCCGCTGAACTGAAATCCCTGGTCGGCCGCAAGAAGGCCAACCTCGACGTCATGGTCACCGAGATCGCCAATCGCACGGCGCAACGGCCGACCCAGGATCCGTCCTTCTGCTCACGCCACCAGCGCGCGTTCGACTGGGCGTTGTTCACCGAGGTGACGACCTTGACCCAGGTCCCTGCCCCCTACGATCTCGGGCCGGAGATGAAGGTCTTCCCCTGCCCGAAGGGCTAGCTGATGCATTCCTCCCCATCGCTACGATGGGGAGGTGGCCCGCAGGGCCGGAGGGGTCATGAGTCACAGCGTAGACTCATGACCCCTCCGTCGCCGTATGACGGCGCCACCTCCCCAGCTTCGCTGGGGAGGAAGCTATTCGGCTAGTGAGAGGCCGCCCAGGAACTCCAGCAACGCGGCGTTGACCTCGGCCGGCCGCTCCTGTTGCACCCAGTGGCCAGCATCGTCGAACAGCCGAACCAAGCGAAGGTCGGCGCACTGCTTGCGCATCAGGTCGACCAGGTCGACGCCGGGAAAGAAGCGCAGGATGGGCTCGAGACTGCCGGCCAGGAAGGCCATGGGCTGCGCGAGCGGCTTGCCGTCGAAGGGGGCAAGCTGTTCGAAATCGCGTTCGGAGTTGCGGTAGCGATTGAGCGGCCCCCTGAAGCCGCTTTCGCGAAATTGCCCGACGCAGTGATCGAGATCAGCCTCGGTCAGCCAGGGCGGCAATCGATCCGGGTCGACGTAGCGATCGAGCCACCCTGGTCCCGTCGGATTTTCGATCCTGGAATTTGCCTTCTGCCCTTCGCCCGAGTTCCTGTAGTAGATGATGCGCAGGCTTCTCCGAACATCGGCTTCCAGCTCGGCCTCGGCCACACCGGGCTCCTGGAAATAGAGCTGATAGAAGAACTGGTCCTTGTAGGTCCTGCGATAGAGCTCGATGCTCGGCGCCGACCCGCGGCCGGTATGCGGCGCACTGAGCCCGGCGACGCCACGAACACGCTCAGGGTGAAACTGCGCTGTGGCGTAGGCGATCGGCGCACCTTTCAATTACCCACATTTATTGACGACCACTGAGCAGCGCACAATCTGTTGCGCAAAAGGAATCGGTTGTGATTCCTTGTCTGGCACCGAATCGCAAAAAGGGGCGGTGCCAATGGACGGAACGA
>JAKFVH010000313.1 GCA_021732285.1 Reyranella sp.
AAGATCGCGCGTCCCGCGCGCGAGCGGCATACGACGGAGTGGATGGGGTAGGCTGGGGGCGCGCCACTCCAGTGGCGCGATCTTCCCTGCTTCGACAAAGACGCGCGACTGGAGTCGCGCGCCCCCAGCCTAGCCCATCCACTCCGTCGTATGCCGGTCGCGCGCGGGACGTGAGATCTTCGGTGCGTCCGCCGGCAGTGGCCTCGGCGTGCCGACACCTAGAAAGCCGACCAGCCGACTCGGCGCCTCGAAGCCCAGCCACTTGTTGACCTGCGGATCGTAGCTGTTGGCGCCGGTCACCCACATGCCGCCGTAGCCCATGAGGTGGATGGCGTTCAGCATGTTCATCGCGGCGGCGCCGGCCGACAGCACCTGCTCGATTTCGGGAATGTTGCCTGCCTTCACCTCGGTGCCGACGGCGATGATGAGCGGCGTGCGCGCCACCCAGGCGCGGGATTTCTCGCCCATCGCCTGGCCGTTCACGGGATCGCGCGCCAATGCCGCCTGGGCGAGCCGGTCGGCCCACGCGGCGCGTTGCTCGCCGCGGATCAACACGAAGCGCCAGGGCCGCAAGCGCCCGTGATCGGGCGCGCGCAAGCCGGCGTCGAGGATCAGGTCGAGCTCGGCGCCGTCCGGCGCCGGCTCCTGCAGGAGGTTCGCGGACTGCCGCGACAGCAGCAGCTCGACGGCGCGCAGGCGCTCGTCGCGCTGGGCCGGGGTGGGGGCAAGGGCATGGTCCATTCCCTCAATATTGGATAGGCGCGACCGATGCGCAAGTGATAGTCATTTGCAAATTCGAGGGACCCGGGTTGCCTTGTGCGAAGGGGGTTCGCGTCCGATCATCCCTGCCCAGTCCGAGAGGTAGTCATGAACGTCGCCACGCCGCAGCCCAAGCCTGTCTCTGCCGAAAGCGCCGTGCCGCGGCTCACCGAGCTCGCCCGCTTCGCAGGCTGCGCCGCCAAGATCAGCCAGGCCGACCTGCACAAGGCGCTGGCAGGCCTGCCCGTGGCCGCCGATCCGCGCGTGCTGGTCGGTCACGACACGTCGGACGACGCTGCCATCATCAAGCTGCGCGATGATCTCGCCCTGGTCGAGACCGTCGACATCTTCCCGCCGATCGTCGACGACGCCTACGACTACGGCCGCATCGCCGCCACCAACGCGCTCTCCGACATCTACGCCATGGGCGCCACGCCCCTGAACGCGCTGAGCTTCGTCGCCTGGCCGGTCGATACGTTGGGCACCGTGCCGCTGCGCCAGGTGCTCGACGGCGCCGCGGCGATCTGCAAGGAGGCCGGCATCGCCATCTCCGGCGGCCATTCGATCGTCGACGAGGAGCCGAAGTTCGGCCTGTTCGTCACCGGCACCATCGATCCGCGCAAGATCGTCTCCAATGCCGGCGCCCGCCCGGGCGACGCGCTGGTGCTGACCAAGCCGATCGGCACGGGCGTACTGACCACGGCAGTGAAACGCAACGCCGCGCCCGAGAGCGTGCTCGCAGCCGCCATCAAGTCGATGACGACGCTCAACCGCGACGCCGCCGAGGCGATGAACGCGGCCGGTGCGCATGCTGCCACCGACATCACGGGCTTCGGCCTTCTCGGCCATCTCGGCAACATGCTGCGCGCCTCGTCGACGGCCGCCGGCACGCCGATCGGGGCGAAGCTCTCCTATGCGGCAGTGCCTGTGTTCGACAAGGTGACGGGCTTCCTGAAGGACGGCCTCTGCCCCGGCGGCACCAAGCGCAATCTCGAATACGCCGCGCCCAACGCACGCTTCGCCGACAGCCTGACCGAGCCGCAGCGTCTGTTGCTGGCCGATGCGCAGACGTCCGGTGGTCTGCTGATTGCGGTGCCGCAGGACAAGCTCGCGGGCCTCGTCGCCGACCTCAAGAAGCGGGGGACGCTGGCGGCGGCCGTGATCGGCAGCGTCACTGCTGTCGACAAGCCGGGCGTTATCGAGGTCTCATAGTCTTCCGGACCGCCGGCCTCTGGCCGGCTCATGCCGATTTTGCTGGCGAGCAGTGTCGAACCATGAGTCCCAAAGGCTGGTATTCGCGCGGTTACCTGCCGCACTTCGACTCGCCAGAGATTGTCCAATTCGTGACGTTCCGCTTGGGTGACAGCCTGCCCAAGGCTGTTGCCCAAGCCCTCGCTGCGCTTGCCGACAACCTTCTCCAGACCGATCAAAAGCTGGATGCTGGCCTGGGTGCATGTTGGTTGGGCCGGCCGGACATCGCAGCGCTTGTCGAGACAGCATTGCTCCACTTCGACGGCGGGCGTTATCGCCTATTGGCCTGGTGCATCATGCCCAATCATGTCCACGTGGTCGTCGAGCCCAGTGCTGACAATCCGCTCGATGGGATAGTCCATTCATGAAAGTCCTATACGGCGTATCAAGCCAACCGTGCACTCGGTCGAAGTGGAGTGTTCTGGCATCGCGATTACTTCGACCGGTACATTCGAGACGAATCGAACGATCGACTATGTCGAGAACAATCCCGTAAAGGCTGGCCTGGCGCTCAAACCTGCGGAATGGCGTTGGAGCTCCGCGCGGCTTAGAGCATGAGCCGGCCAGAGGCCGGCGGTCCGGAAGAGAACTACGCCGGCAGTCGCGTGGCCTGGCTCACGGCGAGCAACCAGCCGTCGCGACCGGTGACATACACGGCGACCCAGCGGAAGTCGTAGGTCTTCTGCTCCTTGACGTTCAGGATCGGGCTCTTGCCGGTGACGATCACCGTCGGCCCCGCGAATACGCGATAGCTGATTTCGGTCGCCGGCGCGTTCTCGATCATCGGCTCGCCGGCCATCGCCGAGACCAGCCGCGCATCCTTGTTGTCGAGTTTGCCCGAGCCGTGGGTGTGCGAGAACGTGTCGGCGTAGATCGCACGCAGGGTCGGAAAGTCCTTGCTGGTGACCGCCTTGGCGACCTTCTCGCGGAAGGTCTTGATCTCCTCGATGATGCTCTGCGCCTCGGCGTTGTCGGGCTGGCGCGGCGGATGGGCGAGGGCAGGCCCGGCGGCGAGCAGCGGCAGCGCCGCGAAGAGCGAGCGTCTAAGCATTCTTCGAGCTTACGCCTGCCTGCGTGAAGGTCGCCATGCCGTTGTGGCAGGCAGCCGCCGCCTTCAGGAGCGGCACCGCGAGCGCCGCCGCCGAGGCCTCGCCCAGGCGCATGCCGAAGTCGAGCAGGGGACGCTGGCCGATCGCCTCCAGGAGCCGCGTGTGGCCGGGCTCGGCTGAACGATGCGCCACCAGGCAATGGTCGAGCGCATGGCGGTCGATCGCATGTAGCACCGCGGCCGCGGCGGTGCAGGCATAGCCGTCTAAAAGCACCGGGATGCGGCCCATGCGGGCGGCCAACACGGCGCCGGCGATGGCGGCGAGTTCCTCGCCGCCGACGGCCGCCAGCAAGGCGAGCGGATCGCGCTGGCTGATAAGCGCACGGTGGTGCGCCAGCGCCTCGTCGATGACGGCGATCTTGTGCGTGAGCGCCTTGCCCTGCACGCCAGTGCCCGGTCCCGCCCAGTCGGCGCCCGTGCCGCCGAACAGCGCGGCGCAGAGCGTCGCCGCCGTCGTGGTGTTGGCAATGCCCATTTCGCCAAGGCACAGCACGTCGATGCCGGGCTCGGCCGCCATCATGCCGTAGGCCATGGCGTTGGCCGCGCGCGCTTCGCTCATCGCCGGGCCTTTGGTGAAGTCGTCGGTCGGATGGTCGAGGTCGAGCTCGTAGATGCGCAGGTCGGCATCGATGCTGCCGGCGAGCTGGTTGATCGCCGCCCCGCCGCTCAGGAAGTTCTTGACCATCTGGCCCGTGACTTCCGGCGGATAGGCCGACACGCCGCGCGCCGCCACGCCGTGGCTGCCGGCGAACACCGCAATGCGCGGCCGCTCGACCCGCGGGCTGGCGCGGCCTTGCCAGGCAGCCAGCCATTCGGCGATCTCCTCCAGCCGGCCGAGCGAGCCCGGCGGCTTGGTGAGCTCGGTCTGGCGTTGCACGACCTTGGTCTGGGCTTCCTGATCGGGGCCCGGCAGGCCACGCAGGACGCGGCGCATTTCGTCAAAAGAAGGAGGATTAGGGGCGTTCATAGCGGGCGCGGACCATCCTATATTTGCCCCATCATGACCAGTCCCAGCGAGCCGCCGGTCGCCCGGCCTTCCTCCTTCGATGAATGGCTGCAAGCCTTCAAGGAGCAGGCCACGTTCTTCACCGGCCTCAAGCTCGATGTCGGCGCGCCGCGCTGGCAGCTCGCCGACGTGCTGCCCGTGCTGCCCTTCGTCGGCGCGGGCGTCGGGCTCGCGGCGGGATTGGTGTTCGCCATCATGCGCGGGTTGGGCCCGGGTTGGCTCGCGGCTGTCGTCGCAGTCGGCGCGGCGATCCTGTTCACTCGCGCGCTCCATGAAGATGGTTTGGCCGACACCGCCGACGGGCTGGGGCCGCACGGCCTCGATGCCAACCGACGACTGGAAATCATGCGCGACAGCCGCAACGGCACCTTCGGCATGCTGGCGCTCGCTTTGTCGGTGCTGATCAAGGTCGCCTGTCTCGCCTCGTTCAGCAGCGCCACCGGGCTGGTCGTGCTGATCGCCGCCCATGCGCTGTCGCGGGCGGTCATCGCCTATCCGCTGCTGGCCTATTCGCCAGTGCACGCTGATGGGCTGGGCTCCCAGGTCGGCAAGCCGACCGACAACGACGTCTGGCTCGCCATCGGCATCGGCGCCGTGCTGGCCTTCCTGCTGCTTCTGGGCAAGGGCTTCTTCGTGGCCCTGCTGGCGCCGCTCGCCGCCATGGCCGCCGCCTGGTTCGCCTCGCGCTGGGTCGCCGAGCGCATCGGCGGCTACACCGGCGACACACTGGGCGCTGTCCAGCAGTGCGCCGAGATCGCCTTCCTGGTGGTGGCGGCGCTGTTCATCAGCCGGTAAACCGTCATCCCGACCGGAGCCGAGCGGAGCGAGGCGCAGCGGAGGGACCTGATTTTTGTCGATGCATCGACAAGACGAGGTCCCTCGACTACGCCGCCCCCATTCCTCTCGAAAAAGGGGGGCGGCTCCGCTCGGGATGACGGAAGAGGAGTGGAGAAGACATGGCGACAGCCGCCAAGATCACCGGTCAGATCACGCGTTGGTGGTGGGTTCGGCATGCGCCGGTGCCCAACCCGGAGGCGCGCTGCTACGGCCAGAGCGACAAGGACTGCGACGTCACCAACCACGCCCTGTTCGAGCACCAGGCCCACCTGCTGCCCAAGGGCGCGGTGTGGTACGCCTCCAACCTGCTGCGGGCGCGCAAGACTGCTGAGACGCTGGCCAGCCACGGCGGGGATATGCGCGAACTTCTGATCGACCCCAACCTCGCCGAGCAGCATTTCGGCGAATGGCAGGGCCTCACCTATGTCGAGATCGCCGAGAAGGCCAACAACCACCTGTTCTGGCTCGGGCCGCCGGAATATCGCCCGCCGGGCGGCGAGAGCTTCGTCGACCTGCGCGACCGCACGGTGCGCAGCATCGATCGCCTGACCGAAGAGCATCGCGGCCGCGACATCGTGGCGACGGCGCATGGCGGCACCATCCGTGCAGCACTGGCGCATGCGTTCGACCTGCATCCCGAGGCCGCGGTGCGCTTCGAGATCGACAACGTCTCGCTCACCCTGATCGAGCATTTCGAGCAGGCCGATCCGGCGCATGCCTGGCGCGTCGCCTTCGTGAACTACATGCCGCGCGCGCTGCCAGCTCATAAGCCAAGCGGGGCCAAGGCGGCGGCGCTGGCGTGAAGACCCCCCTCATATGAAAACCACAGCCGAGCTCGCGGCCGAGCAGGCGGCCTACTGGAAAGGCCCCGGCGGCGACGGCTGGCTGGCCGCCTACGACCGCATCCAGCGTTCGCTCGCCGACATCGGCGATATCGGCCTAGCGGCAGCCGCGCCTCGGCATGGCGAGCACGTCATCGACATCGGCTGCGGCACCGGCGGGACGACGATGGCGCTTGCCCATGCGGTCGGCATCGCCGGACATGTGCTGGGTGTCGACATCTCCGAGACCCTGGTTGAGGCGGCGCGCGCGCATCGATTGGAGAACGCCACGTTCGTCGTCGGTGACGCCGCCACGCATCCGTTCAAGGCCGAGACCTACGATCTCGTCTTCTCGCGCTTCGGCGTCATGTTCTTCGCCGATCCGGTCGCGGCCTTCCGCAACATCCGGCGTGCGCTCAAGCCCGCGGGCCGCCTCGTCTTCGTCGCCTGGCGCACGCCGCAGGAGAATCCCTGGGGCACGGTGCCGGCCCGTGCGGCCCAGCCCTTCCTGCCGCCGCTGCCGCGGCCCGGTCCGGACGATCCCGGCCAGTTCTCGTTCGGCGATCGCGCGCGCATCGAGCGCATCCTGAGCGAGGCGGGCTTCCAGAAGCTGCGCCTCGAGCCGATCGACCGGCCGATCTGGATGGGACCCAGCGTCGCCGACGTGCTCGCCGGCGCCGGCCGCTTCGGTCCCTTGGCGCGAGCCTTCGCCGGCGCCGAGCCCGCCGCCATCGAAAAGGCCAAGCAGGCCATCGCCCAGGCTCTCGCGCCGCACGAAGGTCCCGACGGCGTGCGCCTGCCGGGCGCGTGCTGGCTGGTCGAGGCGAATGCGAGCTGAGAAATCGCTGTCATCCCGAGCGAAGCGAGGGACCTTTGAGGCAACAGTAAAGGTCCCTCGCTTCGCTCGGGATGACAGCGAGCGGGGATAAGGCTCACACCTGATGGAACACATCTCGACCTTCCCGCTGCCGCCGGTGACGCTGGTCTTGGGCGGCGCGCGCTCGGGCAAGAGCACGCACGCCGAGAAGCTCGTCACCGGCAGCCTGTTCGGCGCCACGCCGCGGCCCGCGGTCTACATCGCCACCGCCGAAGCGGGCGATGTCGAGATGGCGACCCGCATCATGGCCCATCGCACCCGCCGTGGCGGCGCCTGGACCACCATCGAGGAACCGTTGAAGCTCGCCGACGCCTTGCAGATGGCCGCGGCGCACGGCCAGCCCGTGCTGGTCGACTGCCTGACGCTCTGGCTCTCCAACCTCATGCACGCCGAGGCCGACCTCGACGAGGCGGCCGACGACCTGGTCATGGCGCTCGAGGGCTATGGCGCGCCGGTCGTCTTCGTCAGCAACGAGGTCGGTTTGGGCCTGGTCCCCGAGACCCCGCTGGGCCGCGCCTTCCGCGATGCCCAGGGCCGGCTCAACATGCGCATGGCTGAGCGGGCCGACCGGGTGATCCTGATGGCCGCCGGCCTGCCGCTCCTCATGAAGGACCGGCCGGTCCGGACTTGAGTTCTTTCTGAGGCAAATGCCGTAGGTGCCTGAAAATAGTCACGAAATGTGCTATTATCAGGACCGTGGTGGCCATCTGGCGCTTCCCCGGCGTCGGCCACAGGACCAAGGAGCATAAAGAATGAAGCTCGACCGCCGAACCGTGCTCGCGGGCACCGCGGCCGCGTTTGCCGCCCCCCTTATTTCCGCCTATCCGGCGCGTGCCGACGCCAAGCGCCAGGCGCTGGTCGATTCCAGCCTGGAAGCCGCGCGCAAGATCCTGGCCGGCAAGGACTACCCCGACGCCGCCAAGTACATCCAGGGCGCGCGCGGCGTGCTGATCGTGCCCGAGCTGGTGCAGGGCGGCCTGATCTTCGGCCTGGCCGGCGGCCGCGGAACGTTGATGGCGCGCAGCGCGCCGAGAGACTGGAGCCCGCCCGCCTTCTACGCCATGGGCTCGGGCAGCGTCGGGCTGCAGATCGGCGCCAAGGTCTCCGAGGTGGTGTTTATCATCAAGACCGAGAAGGGCCTGCAGGCGATCCTCGATCACAAGTTCAAGTTCGGCGCCGAAGCGGGCGTTGCCCTGGCGGTGGTCGGCATCGGCGTCGAGGGCGGCTCGACCGCGGCGGGCGGCGCCGACATCATCGCCTTTGCAAGCTCGCAGGGCCTGTTCGCCGGCGCCTCGCTCGAAGGCAGCTTCCTCGATCCCGACAACGACTGGAACGCGCTCTATTACGGCTCGGGCGCCAACACCAAGGCGATCGTGCTCGACCGCCGATTCACCAACCCCGGCGCCGAACCAATCCGCCAGTTCATGGCCCAGTGGTGAGGGGCGCGGTTGGCGTGAGCCTGATTCAACGATAGGCGCAAACAAATCGTTTGCCCGGGCGCGCGGCGTGGTCCAAGACCGCGGCCCGGTGAGATAAATCATGGACCACAAGCAGCAACGCGACCTTGCCCGGTTGCTCGCGGCGCTCCGCCGCGACGGGCGCCAGCAGAGCGGACTCGAGGCCGCGCTCGTGCCGCCCGACAAGGACACGGCCTACCGCGTCGCGCGTCTGGTCGAGGAAGAGCTCGGCTGGCCGGTGGCGGGCTGGAAGATCGCCGCCGCGAAGGCCGAGATGCAGCGCGAGCTGCGCACCGATTCGCCGATCTACGGCCGCGTCTTCGCGCCCGGCATCAATCTCTCGCCGGTGACGGTCGAGCATGCTCGGCAATGCAGCCCGATCCCCGAGGTCGAGTACCAGGCGCGGCTCGGCGCCGACCTGCCGCCGCGTGCAAAGGCGTACTCGGTCGAAGAAGTGAGCGAGGCGGTGGCGTCGCTGCATCCCGGCATCGAGCTCGCCGAGTGCCGCTTCGTGCATGACGACAAGTTCCCGCCGCTTAGCGCCGTGCTGGCCGACGGCGCGGGCTGCGGCACGATCTGCCATGGCCCGGCGATCGAGGATTGGCGCACGCGCGACATCGCCGGCCAGGAGGTCGTGCTGTGGTGCAACGGCGTCGCCCGCCGTCGCGGCACGGCGGCGGCCGCGCTCGACCATCCCATGGTGCCGCTCACCTGGCTCGCCAACGAACTGTCACGCACCGGCATCGGGATGAAGGCCGGTCAAATGATCAGCACCGGGACGCTCACCGGCATGCTGCGGCCGAAGGCAGGCGAGACCTTTGTTGCCGATTTCGGTCCCTACGGTAGCGTCACGGCGAGCTACGTATGACGCCACGCTTCAACCGACAGTTGGTTGTAGTGCTCATATAGTTTGCTACTTATGGAGCATGTGCTGCACATCCGGAGATATGTTGAAGCCGCGGCGTGGCTCCCTTAGGCTTGAGACGTGGCCACGCTGACCTTCGACAAGCTGGCCTATGTCGACCGGCTCAAGGCCGCCGGCGTGGGCGAGCGCGAGGCGCGGGCCCTGGCCGAGGGTTTGGATCAAGCCTTGCGCGAAGAAGTTGCCACCAAGACCGATCTCACAGCGGTCAGGACGGGTCTCGCAGCCGACATCGCTGCGGTCAGGACGGAACTCGCAGGCGGTCTCGCCGCGGTCAGGACCGAACTTGCAGGTGGTCTTGCGTCGGTTAGGACGGAACTCGCGGCGGTCGAGCACAAGCTTCAGGTCGAGATTCAGACGACGAAGCACGACCTGTTGCGCTGGATAGTCGGCATGGCGTTTGCCCAGGTCGGCCTCACCGTGGCGCTCATCAGGTTTCTGCCACACTAAAGAGCATCACCAGATCAGCCGGAAGCCCAGCCGTCCGCTGAGCGCGCTCTGGCTGTTGGCGTCGATGCCGGTCGTGTAGCTCACCTTGGCGTAGAGGTCGGCCCGGGTGCCGAGCGACGCCGACACGCCGCCCGAGAACTCCAGCGCCGTCGCCAGAAGATTGGTGGCGATGGTGGTCGAGCCGAAGGTGATCGTGTCCTGCCCGCCGAAGTTCTGCCACAGGTTCACCTGGGCGAACGGCTTGATGATCGCCTGGTCGGCGACGATGGTGTTGGTGAGGCGGAGCCCGAAGCGGGCAGTGACGATGTCGTCCTCGACGCTGGAGACGTTCGAGAAGGTGTCCTGCGTGGCATCGCCCTTCCAGCGCTGCAGGATCCCCTGGGCCTGCGGTTCGATCGCCCAATTCCCCCCAAAGCGGAATGGGATAGCCGAGTTCGAGCGATGCCGTGCCCATCTTGCCGTAGGCGTTGGTCGCCACGTTGAGCGACGACAGGGTCGAGCCCGTGAGCCAGGACAGCATCAGCACGGCATCGAGGTAGCCACCGGCCGGCCAGAAGTGTGTCCAGTAGGCGCCGACGCTGTAGGCGCTGATGTTGATGTTGCCGACCGGCATGCCCTGCTGGCCGAGCGCGAAGCCCGTGACGCCGCCACTCGCCGAGGCGTAGCCGAAGAACAGTCCCGCCCGATCCTTCTCGCCGCTCCCGTGCTCCAGCCCGAGCAGCGGCAGGCCGACCTGCACGCCGACCACGCTGCCGTTGAAGCCCGGGCTGACGTCGCCGCTCCAGCTCTGCTTGTAGGAGCCGCCGAACAGGCGCGCCCAGCCCGCCTTGAACGCGCCGTCGCCCGAGGCGAAGGCCGTCTCGCCTTCGCGGTCGTGGAACGTGCCCAAGGTGGCGCGCACCGCCGTGCGCGCGACCGACGGCATCACCGCATGCAGCGCCACCTCGGGGCGATAGAGCGGAATGCCGCCGGTGATGCCGATGCTGGCGGCATCGGCGGCGTCCGCCGCGGCCTCGGCGCCGCCGGTGTCGCCGCCGCCATCGGGGCTGGGCGGTGGCGTCGGAGTCGGTGTGGGGGCGGGATCGGGCGGAACCGGCGGGATCGGCGCGATGGTGTTGCGCAGATACCAGTTGTTGCCGGTGCCGCGGGTGAAGCCGCCGCGAAAGAGCTGGTACTCGTAGGCGCCGGCGGCGACGCGGCCCGACAGCGAGAAGGCGGTGGCGGTCGAGGTCGCACCGCTGGCGGCGGTGACGACGCGGATGCCGTTGCCCGTGGTCTGCGCGCCCTGGCCGCCGACATTGGTGATGGCGATCGTGGTGCTGCCGGCCATCACGCCGCCCACCACCACCAGCCGGTCCGACGGCGAGCCGTCGGGTCCCAGCACGGTGTTCAAGTGCAGGCGGCCGCCCTGGCCGACATAGTTGCCGACCACGCCCAGGCGATCCGAGGTCGAGGTGCCGCCGTTGGTGAGATCGATCACGCCGGCATTGATCACCGTCGTCAGCTGGCCCGTCGTCGCCGGCACGATCGCGCGGATGCCCTGCTGGCCAACCAGCAATCGGCTGGTCGAATCGATGGTCAGGATGCCGCTGCCGGTGGCGGAATCGCCCAGGGTCAGGTTGCCGCTCATGGTGAGCTGCGAGCCCTGCAGGAGCTGGATGGCTTCCCAGTTCAAGAGCCGCTGCGGCTGATCGCCGACCGTGCCGCTCAGGACCAGCACGTCGCTGCCCTGGCCGCCGTCGATGGTGATGCCGCGCAGGTTGGTCGTCGTCAGCCCCTGCAGCGTGGCGCGGTCGTTGCCCGCGCCCATGTCGATGCTGCCGACCAGGCCGCCGGTCCACAGCAAGGTGTCGTTGCCGCCGCCGGTGCGCACCGCCCCGGTGATCTCGCCGCCCGAGAGCACGACCGAGTCCGTGCCGTTGCCCTGGATCACGTTGCCGTTCAGCCGGCCGCCCTGCATCAGGAAGGTGTTGTTGCCTTCCCCCATGGTGCTGTCGCCGTTCAGCGTGCCGTTGTTGGTGATCTGGTCGTTGCCGGTGTCGAGCGTGATGGCGCTCTGGATGGTGCCGAAATTGTCGATGGTGGTCTGTGCCGAGCCGGTGACGAAGATGCCCTGGTTGATCGTGCCGCTGGCGGCATTGGTGACGCTGAGCGCGCCGCTGCCGGATTTCTGGATGCCGGGATTGATGGTGCCGCTGTTCTGCACGCTGTCGCTGCCGCCACCGGACAGGCTGAAGATCTGGTTGATGTGGCCGGAATTGACGAAGGAATGACTGCCGGCGCCAATCACCGTGATGCCGCTGTTGATGTTGCCGGAGGTGGTGAAGGAAAGGTTGCCCGTGCCGGTGATCGACAGCGTGTTGTTGATGTTGCCGGAATTGGTGAGGGCGAGCGTGCTGAAACCGCTGATGGTGATGCCGTTGTTGACGTTGCCGGAGGTGACCAGGGTCAGCACGTCGATGGCGCTGAAGGTCATGGTCTGCATGTTGCCGGCGGTGGTGACGGTGAGCTGGTTCATCACCGAGGCCGAGAACGGCCCGTTGAAGTTGGTGCCGACCAGCACGTCGACGGTGAGGGTGCTCAGCCCCGTGGTGGTGAAGCCCGAGGGATTGCCGGTGCAGGTGACGGTGTCACCGGAGGCCGGCGGGTCGGGGCTGCATTGCGCGACGGCGGGCGAGGCGACGAACGCCAACGCGCCGAGCAGCAGGCTGGCACCGAGGTACGCAAAGGCGGATCGCTTGCCATGCGGGACCATCGCGCTGCCTCACCGACGTCAAGCCCGCCCAGTCCGATGACGAGCGTGCGCGCGCGGGTGTCGCTATTCAATGTCCCGATTTGCAAAGCTGAGGTTGTGCCAGCTGGCCCTCAGTCGATCACGCCGGCGGTCACGTCGAGTGGTGCTGCGACCACGTCACCCGCCACCGGCACCACCTTGACGACGGCGCTGGTGCCGCGAACGGGCGCGGCGACGACACCGCAGCCGGCGAGGGAGGCGGCTGCGGCCAGGACCAAAAAAGCACGGAAACAACGGGTCATACGTATCCTCTCACCGGATAAACGCCGGCAGGCGCGAGCAGTTGCCGGGGTGTCTTCGTTGCGACTGACGATTACGCCGGCCCCGCCGACCTGCTAGGTTTGGCCGTCCTCAGCGGAGAACTGTCCATGAGCCTGCCGTTCGACGGCTTCAAGGCCGCCCAGACCGGCCTCGTGGATATGGGCAACATCAGCTTCTACGACACCGGCGCCACGCCGGCCTTCAATCCGTTCGAGCTGGCGCAGTACGCCACCAGCTTCAGCGAGATCGTGCTGAACGTCACCTGGGCGCAGCTGGAGACGACCCAGGGTACGTACGACACGTCGTTCATCGACAGCGCGATCCAGCAGGTCAACCTGTTCAACAGCACCTACAACACCGACCTCGGCATCAAGCTCCGGGTGTGGGGCGGCTTCACGGCGCCAAGCTGGGCCAAGGACATCAACGGCGCTGCGATCACGGTGACCGGCCAGAACGCGGTCGATCCCGGCTCATATGCGCCGCAGACGATCGGCCGCTTCTGGAGCACCGATTACATCAACGCCTGGCAGAGCCTGCAGAGCCAGCTCGCCGGCAAATACGACGGCATGTCGATCATCCGCGGCATGTCGCAGACAGCCGGGGCCTACGCCACCGACGAGCCCTTCGTGCCGTTGAAGACGAACGCGGCGGTATCGACCAACCCCGCCGACGGCACGGTGAACCAGATCGCTCAGCTGCAGATGGGCGGCTATCACGACGCCGCCGAGATGCTGACCCTGCGCGCGGCAATCGCCGACTATTCCCAATGGTCGACGACGCCGCTCGACTACACGATGAACACCTTCCATCTGTTCGACAGCGGCAACGAGCTGAATGGCGGCAACTTCACGTTGGCCGTCCTGCAGCAGGCGCGGAACTCGGGCCGCATCGTCCAAGCCGGCAATCATGCGCTGCGCGATCCGCTCTATTCGCCCGACGATGTCGTCTATAGCCAGCTCGCCAACGACGCCATGGTCAAGCCGGGCGCGGTCAGCAACAGCTTCCAGACGGCGGCGCCCATCATCCTGGCGGGCTTTCCGGGCTGGCAGAGCACCGTCAGCCAGGGCGTCCAGCTCAATGCCGGCAACATCGAGCTGTGGGACTTCCCGACCAATGCCGGCGTGCCAAACGGCTTCCTGAGCTTCACGCCGGCCCAGCTGGCGAACCTGGCCTCGATCCTCGCCGCCGGCAGCCCGCCGCCGACCACCGGTGCGCCGGACGACGGCTCGTCGCTGGCCTTCATCGCGCCCGGCGCCGTCAGCGGCGCGCCCGGCCGGGTCGCCTTCACCGGCACCGATGCCGTGCTGCTCGCCAGCAATTCGTCGGCCACGTCCTACAGCGTCACGCTCACCGCGTTGAATGGCGGCACGCTGGGCATCGACGGTCTCGGCAACTTCTTCGGCGCGACCAGCGGCACGGTGCTCAACTTCAACGGCTCGCTGTCGATGGTGAACACGGTCCTGGCGCACCTCACCGACACGGTGCGCTCGGGCACCGACGTGGTGCACATCGTCGCCACCGACAACAACGGCAACACCATCGTGCGCGACGTCGGCGTGCAGACGTCGGCCCCGGTCGCGCCGCCCAGCGTCACGCCCGGTCTGCTGCCGGCCAACCAGCTCTTCAGCTTCACCGACGGCACCGCGTGCGTGGTCGGCCAGGGGCAGGGCGGCAACCTCGATGTCGCCGGCCAGCTCGGCAACAGCGGCGTGCTGGTCGTGGGCGGCGTGCAGAGCCAGTACTCGCTCAGTGGCAACCTCGATGTCAGCGGCAACAGCTCGCTGCTGGCTGCCCTGTCGCCCAGCGCCTACAGCACCGCGAGCCTGACGATCGGCGGCACCTTCTCGGTACAGAGCGGCGCCGATGCCTTCTTCTCCGGCACGCTCGCCGCCGCCACGATCAACAATGCCGGCGGCACGATCAGGGCCAACGGCACCCTCAACGCCACCGCCAGCAACACCATCACCAACACCGGCACGATCGAGGCGGTGGCCGACTACACGCTGGGCGCCCAGCGGCTGGTCGTCTCCGACAACCTCACGGGCGCCGGCACGCTCATCGTCGATGCCGGCGCCACCCTGGTCCTGAACGGCACGGTCAACACCCAGACCGTCAATTTCATCGCCAACAGCGCCACCCAGCTCGCGCAGTATCCCTATTCCCCCAGCACGCTAGTGCTGAAGGATCCGGCCAACTTCACCTCGAGCAGCATCAACAACTTCACCTTCGCCGACCGGCTGGTGCTGGAGAACATCGCGATCTCCGGCACGCCGACTTATGTCGGCGGCGTGCTGACCGTGAACCGGCCCGGCGGCCTGCCGGCGCTCACCTTCCAGATGCCGGATCCGGACGGCCACCTGACCGGTCTCAACGTCCAGACCTTCACGTCCGGGTCGACGGTCGCCATCAGCTTCGTGGCGCCGTCCGGCGGCATCCAACCGGGCGTTTTCGTGCCCGGCGGCGCGTCGGCCGGCGCGTTGGGTACGCTGCACGGCACCAGCGGCGTGCGCGTGGTGGTGCCCGATGTCGTCCTGCAGGCGCCCGGTGCCGCCACGGCGACCTACTCGGCCACCATCGAGAGCACCAGCGGCATCGTCAGGGTCTCGGGCTTCGACACTGTCGATGTCGGCGGTGGCACCAAAGTCACCATTCCCAATATCGCGACCACGACGGCCACGACATTCGCCACCACCATGGCGCAGGTCGAGCAGTACCTGCAGACGCTGACCTACCAGGCGCGCAGCACGGCGGCCGACCAGATCATCATCACCGTCACCGACACCTCGGCGCGCTCTGGTGCGGCCACCATCAACGTCACCAACACCGACGTCTCGGGCGCCTTCCTGTGGAATCCCGCCCTCGGCAGCACCGACTTCGCCGATGCGGCCAACTGGAACGTCGGCGGCACGCCGCCGGGCGGCGGCAACGTCGCCCTGTTCGGCGCCGGCAATCATACGGCGACGGGCAACGGCGCGGTCGGGCAGATCTTCGACACCGGAACGACCAAGCTCACCGGCCACATTACGGCCCAGGGCATCGGCGGGCTGGCGGTCTCCGTCGACGGCGGCGGCGCGATGACGCTCACCGGCGGTGCGGTGCTCAATGCCCAGCAGCAGGTCACCGTCGGCGGCACGGGCAGCGGCCTGATGATGGTGGCCGGCGGCATGCTTTCCGTCGGCACGGCGTCGAGCGCCGCCAACCTCGTCATCGGACAGCACAGCGGCAGCACCGGCGCGGTCATCAACCTCGAGCAGATCTCGGCCAACGGCACGGTGGTGGTGGGCGGCGCGGGCACCGGCACGCTCGAGCTGATCGGCGTCGCTTCGTCCATGTCCGACACCGGCGCCGACATCGGCCAGTCGGCCGGCTCGCGCGGCAGCGTCATCGTCAGTGGCGGCGAATGGACCAACAACGGCCTGCTGACGGTTGGCGACGCCGGTACGGGCTCGCTGCTGATCAACGGCATGAACCGCGGCATCACCGGGCAGGCGACGGCTTACGACGCCACGATCGGCAATCAGGCGGGCGGCCGCGGCACGGTCACGCTCGACGGCGGCGAGCTTCTGGTCGCCAACATCTTCTCGTCCTCCAGCACGCTGGTCGTCGGCAATGCCGGGACGGGCAGCCTGGTGCTGCAGAACGGCAGCGAGGTCGCCGTCGGCGCCGCGCAAGGCCAGTTCGGCAACAACACCGGGAACCTGATCGTCGGCGCCGCCGGCACGGGGCTCGTGCGCATCGGCGCCTACAGCTCGCTGCTGGTCTACGGCGATGCCGTGGTCGGCGGCGGCGCAGGCACCGGCCAGATGATCGTGGGCCAGGGCACCGACGAGGGCGCGCTGTTCGCGACCAACGGCACGCTCGATGTCGGCGGCCATGGGCAGGTCACGCTGGGCGGCACCCACGCCACCCTGCGCGCCGCCAACATCGACGTCGCGGCCGGCGGCTCGATCTCGGGCACCGGCACGGTGTCGGGCATGGGCGGCGGCAACAAGACCGTGGCGCTGACTGATATCGACAATGACGGCTCGATCACCGCCGTGGGCGGCAACCTCCTGCTCTACGGCTCGGTCGAGGGCACCGGCACGCTCGGCATCGGCACCAACGCGACCTTGACCTTGCAGGCCGCCGTCGAATCGACCCAGGCGCTCGCCTTCGGCAACAATTCTAAGGCCGTGCTGAACGACGTGCGCGGCTTCCATGGCACCATCACCGGCTTCGGCTCGGACGACGTGATCGATCTCACCGGCGTCCAGGCGACCAACCCGAGCTGGGGCGGCGGCGTGCTGACGCTCGACACGCCGTTCGGCCAGATCTTCTTGAACATCGCTGGGCAGTACGCGCGCAACAGCTTCTCGGTGCAGTCGGACGGCCTTGGCGGCACCTACGTGTCGGGCGGCTACGGCGACGTCCATATCGTGAGCCTCGATGGCTTCGCCTACGACTTCCAGGCGGTCGGCGAGTTCGTCGCCGCGCGCGGCAACGGCGGCGGCACGTCCTGGCAGGTCCAGATCCAGACCGACGGCCAGCACGGCACCGCGAGCTGGACGACCGGGCTCGCCGCCCAGTTCGGCGACACCGCCGTGATCTTCGAAGTCGGCAAGCCGATCACGCTGCATGTCGACGGCAAGGCCGATACCGTGCTGACGCCCGATGCCAGCCACGCCTTCTCGGGCGGCACGCTGACGGCGGTGTCGGGCGACACCTGGCGGGTGGCGTGGAACTCGGGCGAGGTCATCACCGTCAGCGAGCACGGCATCTCGCTCGACTGGCAGGTCTCGGCCCACGACCCGGGGTCGGTGCAGGGCCTGCTCGGCCCCAACAGTGCGCCGTGGTCGCACCTCCAGCTGCCCGACGGCACCCTGATGCGCCACGCCTGGAGCAACGACCAGATCGTCGGCGCCTACGCCGATGGCTGGCGCGTGGCGCACTCGCTGTTCGAGCACCATCATTCGCCATTGTGACGGCCGCTCAGGACAAGCGTGCTCCCTGCTCGACGACGATGAAGGTCGCCCACGCCAGCAAGGCGATGCCCAGCGGCGCGCTCAGCCTGCGGCCCCAGGAGACGTTCTTCTCGACGGCCATCACCGCGCCCAGCGCCAGCATCCAGCCGACGCTGCCCGTGCCGACCACGAACATCAAAAGCATGATCGCCCAGCAGCAGCCGACGCAGAACAGGCCATGGAAGAGGCCAAGCCGGAAACTCTCGCGGCCGGGCGCCTGCCCGCGCCAGTGCTCGTTGATGAAACTGAACGGCGTGCGGCACTTGTCCAGGCAGGCATATTTCAGCCGGCTGAACTGGAAGGCGCCGGCCATCGCCAGCACGGTCGCACCGACCAGCCAGCCGTTGAGGCTCAACCAGGGCACCCAGCCCGCCAGGCTGTGCAGCCCATAGTCGACCGCGTGTGCGGCAAGCCCGAAGGCCAGCCACACCGCCAGGTATCCCGCGATCAGCAGCGCGAGCAGCGCCGTGCGGTCGGCGCGGCGTTCGGTCACCCGCGCGAACATACCGAGCAGCGGCAAGGTCGTGGGCAGCATCATGGCCGCGATCATCAGCACCCATCCCAGGGCATAGAGCAGTGCCGGCACGATCACCGGTCCCGCGGGCACCGCCCGGCACAGCCAGGCGCCGAGGCCGAGCTCCGTCCATTTGCCGTGATCGAGATAGCGGCCGTGCGGGCTCAGCTCCCACAGGAAGAGCGTGAGCCAGGCCACGGCGATCAGGCCAACCAGCAGCGCCAGGAACGCCCGTCGCGGCTCGATCGGGCTCGCGATCACGGGTTGGCTCAGGCGGTGAAGACGAACGTGCTTTGCAGCGCGTTGTAGCCTTTCAGGTCGACGTCGATGCCCAGCGCCTTGTTCTTGGCGCGGTAGTGCGGTGACTTGCCGACGAACACCGGTGCGCCTGGCACGGTCGAGAAGATCGTGTCGGTGAGAGTCGTGACCTTGCCGGTGGTGCCCTGGTAGGGCTCGAGCTCGGCGTAGCCCACGTCGCCGATCTTGATGGTGCCCTTGCCACCCTGCACGTCGAAGGTGATGGGGACCTGCTCGACGGACACGACCTCGCCGATCAGCTTGACGAGATCGCCGACCGGACCGCCTTGCTTGCCGGTATAGACCTGCAACAGGGCGTCCTTCTGCTGGGGGCTCGCCTTGTCATCGATGTAAACGGCGGCGCGCCAATTGCCCTGGAGGATGTTGCCGGGCACGTGAGCCAGGGCGACGATCGTGCAGCCGGCGACGTCGACGCCGTCGATGGTGCCCTTGTCGAAGTGCCAGCCGACGATGGTGTCGCAGGTGCCGTTGTCGGGATCCTCGCCGATCCAGCACGGGCAGAGCACCCGGCAGTTGCAAACTTCGAGAAGTCGGCCTTCGAGATGGTAAGCCATGTCTGCCCCCCTGTTCTGTTGAGCTCTACGTGCTCTACAAAACGCGACGCCGAGCGTTCGCTAAGTACGAGATGGCCTTGAGTGTCAAAGCAGATCACTTTGAAGGGTGCTGCGCAATCCGAATCAGGGAGAGGTCATTTCCTTGCCACGAGGCCTCTTCATCGTGAAGGCGTCCGGCGAGATCCCGCGCTGGACCTGCGCCCACTCGACCGGTGCCGCGATCGGGAAGCCGGGCAGGGCGCGCGGCGAGAAGGCGGCGATCGCCGTGGTGCCGGGTTTGTTGTAGCGGCAATCGATGTTGGCCTTGGCGAGCCGGGCAGCGAGCTGCTCGCTGTAGCGCAGCGCCTCTGCCGCGTTCAGGTCGGGCTCGATCGGCACCATGACATGCAGCTCGCGGCCGCCCGTGAGCTTGGGCCAGCTCTCCAGCCCTTCGGCCTGCAGGAGGGTGCGCAGGCGCAGTGCCGTGTCGGCCGCGGTAACGCTCAGCACCAGCATGTCCGGCCGCTCGAGGTCGTCGATGGTGACGTTGGCGACCAAAAGCTCGACGGCGCCCATCTCGACCAGGCCCAAAAGGCCGTCGACGCTGTCGATCCAAAAGCGGTCGTCGCCCGTCTTGCGCACCGCCTTGGGCGGCTTGCCCAATGCATTGCCCACCGGCCTGATGGGCCGCCGCGCGAGATGGACCAGCGCCTGCTTGGAAACTTTCTTCCAGTAGGCGGCGAGCTCGGCCTTCGATGGCGCGATGCCTGCGGCGCCCGGCAGCGTCTGTTTCAGCCCGGCAATGCCCTCCCACGGATCGTGATCGAGGAACGCCAGCCGCTTGGGCAGATTGAGCAGCGTGAAATGGTTCGACCGGATGTTCTCGCCGAGCTCGTCCCAGGCGAGCGGCACCGACACCGGCG
Source organism: Reyranella sp. (assembly GCA_021732285.1). Classification (GTDB taxonomy): domain Bacteria; phylum Pseudomonadota; class Alphaproteobacteria; order Reyranellales; family Reyranellaceae; genus Reyranella. The sequence goes on from JAKFVH010000313.1 coordinate 19,832, forward strand.
CACCCTCGCGGGCGCGCGTGGAATAGGCGCCGATGGCGGTGGCGCCCATGCCGTTGCGCAGGTAGTCGACATAGATGCGGCCGCGCCGGCCGCTCTTGGCCATGTTGTCGGTGTAGAGGTCGGGCCGGTCGGCCGCCATCGCCGAGGCGATGGACTGGGCGAAGGTTTTTATGGTGTCCCAGTCGGCCTGCGGCGTCAGCGGAAAGACGACATGCAGGCCCTTGCCGCCGGTGGTCTTCACGAAGCTTTCGAGCTTGAGCGCCGCCAGCCTGCGGCGCACGTCGTGCGCGGCGTCGATCACGCGCTGCCACGGCACGTTGTCGCCGGGATCGAGATCGATGGTGACGCGATCGGGCAGCTCCGGCCGGTCGGCCTTGGCGCCCCACGGATGGATCTCCAGCACGCTCGCCTGCACCAGCTCGAGCAGGCCGGGCAGATCGTCGATCACCAGCATCGGCTGCTCGTCGTTGGGCACCGCCACCTGGCGCACGCTGTCGCTGAGCCCCGCCCAGGCATGCTTCTGGAAGAAGCCCTTTTCGTTGATGCCTTCGGGATGGCGCAGCAGGCTGAGCGGCCGGCCGACCAGGTGCGGCAGGATCCAGTCGGCGATCTCGCCGTAGAACTCGGCGAGCCCCTGCTTGGTGATGCCCTGGTCGGGCCACAGCAGCCGGCCGGGATTCGTAAGCCGCACCGGCAACTCGGCATCGCCCCGTCGTCCCGACCGGAGCGAAGCGGAGCGGAGGGATCTCTTCTGAGAAGCTCCCTCCGCTCCGCGCTTCGCGCTCCGGTCGGGACGGCGGTCTTCGACCGCCGCCTCGACCAGCTCGCGGAACACCGCGTGCCTTATCAGCCCGCCACCGGTGCGGCCGCGATATTCGATCTCGGCCGACAGCACCGGCTCGACCCAGCGCACGCCTTTGGGCGGCGCGGTCTCGTCCTTCAGGGGCGGCGTCGTGGTGCGCAGGGGATCGAGCCGCTGCCACAGCTCGCGCGCGCTCGCCGCGGTGAAGCCCGAGCCGCAATGGCCGACCGGCACCAGCCGGCTGCCGGCATACTCGCCCAGCACCAGCGCGCCCACCGACTTGGGATCGATGGTCGAGGGCACGAAGCCTGCGATCACGAAGCTGTCGCTCTGGCTCGACTTCACTTTCAGCCACGTCTTCACCCGGCCCGAGCGGTAGGGCGACGCCGCCTGCTTGGAGATGATGCCTTCGAGGCCGAGCCGGCTCGCATGCCTGAACACCGCATCGCCGTCGCCCGCGATATGGTCGCTGTAACGGAGACGCCCGGCATTGCCGGCGTCGGCCAAAACCTCGGCCAGCGCCGCCTTGCGCGCGCTGAGCGGCGCTTCGCGCAGGTCGAAGCCGTCGAGGTAGAGCAGGTCGAAGGCATAGAACAGCATGTCGCCGCCGCCGCTTTTCAGCGCGTCGACCAGCATGGCGAAGCTCGCGACGCCTGCCGCCGTCTGCACCACCACCTCGCCGTCGATGATCGCGACCTTGGCCGGCACCTCGGCAAGCGCCGGCACGACGACAGGGAAGCGCTCGGTCCAGTCGAGCCCCTGCCGGCTGAACAGTTTTACCCGTCCGTTCTCCAGGTGCGCCTGCAGGCGATAGCCGTCGTGCTTGATCTCGTGCAGCCAGCCGCCGCCTGCGGGCGCGGTCTCGGTCGCCGTCGGCAGGGTGGGCTCGATGAAGCCCGGCATCGCCGCCTTCTTCGCCTTCGGCAGAGCAGCGGCATCGACGGGCGCCTTGCGCCGGCGCTTCTTCTTCTTGGCCTCGGTGACCTCGCCTCCCAGCTCCGGAGAGGGGCCCGACGCCCACACGCGATCCTGCTCGCGGCCGATCGCCTCGATGCTCCGCCCGGTCGCGGCCGAGTGCGGCTTTTCCAGAAGGATGTCCGGTGCATCGGCCGGCCGCGCCGCCTCGTCGTCGGACTTGAACAGCAGCCAGTTCTCGTTCTTCTCGCGCGGCTTGGGTTTCATGCGCACGAGATGCCACTGGCCTTTCAGCTTCTTGCCGTTCAGGTGGAACTTCAGATGCCCTTTGCGATAGCCGAACGCGGGATCGAAGTCGGGCGCCCAGGTGCCCTGGTCCCAGATCATCACCGTGCCGCTGCCGTACTGCCCCTCGGGGATGACGCCTTCGAAGCCGCCATAGTCGAGCGGATGATCCTCGGTCGCGACGGCCAGCCGCTTCTTGCCGGCGATCAGGCTCGGTCCTTCCGGCACCGCCCAGCTCTTCAGCACGCCGTCGAGCTCGAGCCGGAAGTCGTAATGCAGACGCCGCGCCGCATGCTTCTGGATGACGTACGCATTGCCCGGCGTCGCCGCCGGCCGTCCCGGCGGCTCGGGCGTCTTGGAGAAGTCGCGCTTGGCGTTGTAGGCGTCGAGGGACTTGGCCACGATGGCAGGGTAGCATGATCCGACCCCATTGCCGGAGGCAGTCCATGTGCCGCAACATCCGCAATCTCTACAACTTCAAGCCGCCCGCCACCGACGAGGAGATCCAGGCCTCGTCGCTGCAATTCGTGCGCAAGCTCTCAGGCTTCAACCGCCCGTCCAAGGCCAACGAGGAAGCGTTCAACCGGGCCGTCGCCGAGGTGACGCACGCCGCGCGCCACCTGATCGATGCGCTGGTGACGACGGCGCCGCCGCGCGACCGCGAGGTCGAGGCCGAGAAGGCGCGCGCCCGCTCGGCGCTGCGCTTCGCCCGCCCGTAGCGCGGGCTTTGCCGTGCGGCGCGAACCGGCGCCGTCGCCCGAGGCCGACAAGGCCATTCTCGCCGAGCAGCTGCGCGTCCTCTATGTCGAGGGCCAGCGCCTGATCCTGACGGGCGTGGCGGCGGCCCTGATCCTGGTCTGGGTGCTGTGGGATCACGTCCCGCGCGCCATCTTGCTGGGCTGGCTTGCCGTCTTCTGCCTCTACTCCCTGGTGCGCGCGGCCATGGCGCGGGCCTGGCGCCGGCGCGCCGCGAGCGACACCGACCATCGCGCCTGGATGCGGCGCGTGCAGTGGGCGCTGGCTGTCGGCGGCAGCATGTGGGCGGCCGCCTGCTTCCTGTTCTATGTGCCCGACCATATCGAGTACCAGCTCTTCCTGGTCACCATGCTGCTCGGCGCCGTGGTGTCGGGGCTGGTGACGCTCGCGGTCTACCTGCCCGCTTACCTTGCCTTCGTCACGCCATTCGTCGCCGCGACCGCCATCCGTTACGGCCAGGGCGGCGACCCGCTGCATTGGGGTATTGCGCTGGCGGCCATCGTCACCTTCTTCCTGTTCATCAACTTCGCGCGCTACATCCAGAACAGCTTCGTGGAATCGTTGCGCCTGCGCATGGCGCTGGCCGAGCGCAACCGCGAGGTCGAGCGCGCCAACCTTGCCAAGTCGCGCTTCCTCGCGGCGGCCAGCCACGACCTGCGCCAGCCGCTGCACGCGCTCAACCTGTTCGCGGCGCAGCTCAGCCACCAGGCCGATCCGGCGGAGCGCGCCCGCCTCGTCGGCCGCATCGATGCCGCCATCGCTTCGATGAACGAGCTGTTCAATGCCCTGCTCGACATGTCCAAGCTCGATGCCGGCGTGCTCACCCCGGACATCGCGGAATTCCCCGTCGGCCATCTGCTCGACCGCGTCGAGACGACGTTCACGGCGGCGGCACGCGAGAAGGGGCTGCATCTCAGTGTCGTGCCGAGCAACGCCTGGGTGCGCACCGATATCATCCTGCTCGAGCGCATCCTGCTCAACCTCGTGTCGAACGCCGTGCGCTACACGTCGCGCGGTGGCGTCGTCGTCGGCTGCCGCCGCCGTGGCGACAGTGTGCGTATCGAGGTGTGGGACAGTGGCGTCGGCGTCGCCGAGGGCGAGCAGCGCAGCATCTTCGGCGAGTTCTACCAGGTGGGTGCGCCGCCGCCCGGCCAGCGCGCCGGGCTGGGGCTCGGCCTGTCGATCGTCGACGGCCTGTGCCGCCTGCTCGGCCATCCGATCGAGCTCGCGTCGCGGCCCGGCAAGGGCTCGCGCTTCGCCGTTACCGTGCCGCGGGCGGCCGCCCGTCAGGCGGTCGAGGCGCCGGCCACTCTCGAGGCGATTGCCAACCCGGCGCGCGACAAGCTCATCGTGGTGATCGACGACGATTTGCTGGTCCTCGACGGCATGCGCGGCCTGCTGCAGGGCTGGGGATGCCGCGTCGTCACCGCAGACTCCCATGGCGCGGCGCTCGCCGGGCTCGCCGGCCAGCAGCCGAACCTCGTGATCTCGGATTATTTCCTGGCGAACGGCACGACCGGCATCGACGCCATCGAGCGCTTGCGGAAGGCCTTTGCGGGTCCGATCCCCGCTTTCCTCATCAGCGGCGACACCACGAGCGAGCGCATGCGCGAGGCCGACGCAAGCGGCCTGCCGCTGCTGCACAAGCCGGTGAACCCGATGGCCCTGCGCTCGATGGTCAATCAGCTTTTGCGCTGACCTGCCAGCCGCGCGCCGACGCGGCGAGGACCGCCTCCGTGCGGTTCGAGACTCCCAGCACCTTCAGGATGGCGGTGACATGGTTCTTCACCGTCGCCTCGGCGAGATCGAGCCGGCGGCAGATCGCCTTGTTGCTCTTGCCTTGCATCATCAGCGCCAGCACGTCGCCCTGCCGTCCGGTCAGGCCGAAGTCGCTGGGCGGCAGCTGCGGCTTCGCGGTTGGCGACTTCGAAGCGAGGATCTCGGGCGGGATGTAGACGCCGCCGGAGAACACCAGGCTCAACGCGCTCGTCATCACCTCGCGCCCGGCCGACTTCGGGATGAAGCCAAGCGCGCCCAGATCCAGCGCGCGCATCACGTTGGCCCGATCGGCAAAGCCCGACAGCACGACCACGGAGATGCCAGGGTGACGCGCGCGCAATTCCGCCAGCAGCCCCAGCCCGTCGCGGTCAGGCAGGCTGAGGTCGAGCAGGATCAGCGCGATGTCGGGCTGTTCGCCGAGCAGCGCCACCGCGCGCGCCGCGTCCGCCGCCTCGAGCACGATGGCCTCGGGCCTGAGGTCGCGGAACAGGCCGCGCAGCGCCTCGCGGATCAGCACATGGTCGTCGACGACAAGGATCTTCATCGGAACCCTAAAAGTACGTCGCTCCCAGGACGAAAGCATGAATCCGATCTGTGGCGAATCTCCGGCCGGCAGTACTTCAGGAGGATACAGCACGAGGGGACCGGGGGCGCACAATCAAAGGCTGAATGTTTCGGCCCCGGTGCAAGCTTTCGCGCAAGCTTCGTGGCCAAGGAGGACGACGATGGCTGGCCCCTCGAAGTCTGATTACATCCGATGGGTGAAGGGATCGCTGAACCGGCTGCTCGGCGCCTCCCTGGCCGACGACGGCAACGTGTTTCCCGACTACCGGAGCTGGCTGATCACCTTCCAGATGAAGCACAAGCTCGCCGTGCACGCCAAGGTCGACCGGCCGACGCAGGACGCCCTCATCAAGGCCAACCGGAAGCACGCCGGCTACGTCCGCTGGATACAGACCGCCCTGCTGATTTCCGGCGAAGGCATCAAGGCCGGGGGCAAGCCCATCGTCTCCGACGGCAGTTGGGGGCCGCACACCGAGCAGGCCGTGAAGGATTTCCAGGGTAAGCATGAAAAGGTGAAGGCCGACGGCTGGGTGGGCGCGAACACCGAACGGCTGCTGATGCTGCGGACAGGCACTGTCCCTCCGGGCAGGACGAAGGTGCTGCGCGAGCCGAAATGGGATCCCGTCGTGCCCATCTGGGACATACCGGTGCCCGACGATCCCATTCCCGAGCTCATCGAGTTCAGTTATCAGTTCAAGACGTCCGAAGGCGTGAACATCTCGCTGTCGAAGTACGGCGTGACGGCAGGCGTGCTCCACCTGGAGGAGACGTCGAACAGAACGGTGATGAAGCTCAACTATGCCGCCATCGGCCTGGGCCTGAGCCCGATCCCGGCGGCAGCCGATGTTGCGACCACGGACATGCCGGCCCTGGGCAAAATCATTCGCAACCCGCTTTACGGCAAGGATGCCCTGACCCTGAACGACATAACCGGCTTTTGCCTCATCTATCAGGGCGTGTTTGTTTCCGGCGTCAACCCAGGGGGATACGGCACGGTCATGCTGCTGAGCATGGGGTCGGGGCTGGTTTATGGATACTTCGCCACCGTGCTGACCGGCGGTTATGGAGTCGTCGCCGTGCCGGGAATAGTGGCCTCATCCTGTCATTCGATGGTCGGCATGATAGGGATCAACAACGGCTCTCCGAACGTGGGTATTTCCGGAGCCATCGGCTATTTGGGGTTCGGCGATCCCAAGGAAAAGATCGACCAGCTCATGGGCCTTGTCGACGCCTAGGGATCGTCTAAGCGCTCAGCATCGCCTTGAACGCCGCGGTGGCGCGCCGGCGTGCCGCGTCTGCCGCCGGCGACGCCGCGCCCATGCCGAAATAGCCGTGCACCATCCCGGCTTCGCGGAAGTAGGCGACCTCGATGCCCGCCCGCTTCAAGGCATTGGCGTAGGCCTCGCCTTCGTCGCGCAGCGGGTCGAACTCCGCGGTGGTGATCACGGCGCGCGGCAGCCCTGCGAGATCGGCGTTGCGCAAGGGCGAGGCGCGGGGATCTTCGCCGTCCTTCAGCTGCGGCAGGTAGTGGCCGACGAAGAAGCGCATGGCATCACCGGTCAGGAAGTACCCGTCGGCGTTCTGCTGGCGTGACGGGAATTTGGCGTTCTCTGATGCCACGCCGTAGTTGCCGGCAAGATCGGTGGCCGGATAGATCAGGAGCTGCGCGGCGAGCCGTGGCCCGCCCTTGCGGCTCGCCTGGGCGACCGCAGCCGCGAGGTTGCCGCCGGCGCTGTCGCCGGCCACGGCAAGCCGCGCCGCATCGCCGCCGAGCTTGGTGATGTTCGCTGCCACCCATCGGGTCGCGGCCAGGCAATCCTCAAAGGCGCCGGGAAACGGCGTCTCGGGCGGCCGGCGGTAGTCGACGCTCAGGACCACGGCCTCCGCCTCGATCGCCAGCGTCCGCGCCTGGCGCTCGTGGGTGAAGAGATCGCCGGCCACCCAACCGCCGCCATGGAAATAGACGATCGTCGGCGCCGGCGTCTTGCCCGTCGCGAAGAGCCGCGCCGCGATGGGACCGGCGGGGCCGTCGACGGTGATGTCCTTGGCCGTCGCCAGCTCAGGCAGCGGCACGTCCTTGCGCGAGTCGGCCAGCGCTAAAAGTTCGGCGCGCGCTCGCTCAGGGGTCAGCGTCGCCGCGTCCCTGAGCGGCAGCAGCGGCAGGATCTTCTCCAGGTCGGGATCTAGTCGCGATGTCATGGGCGTCTCCTCGGGCGTCGACTATACTGTCGATGATTTCCGCATCACAGGAGGCCGTCATGCCGGTGGTGAAGAACGCAGAAGCCCGGGAGATCCCGTGGCGTCCAGGCTATCGCAACTATGTCTTGGCCGGCGAGGCTGAGGGCGTTTCGGTGAGTTCCAGTCTCGGCGTCCTGGAACAGGGCGCCGGAGCGCCGCTGCACTTCCATGAGGAAGTCGACGAGGTGATCGTCGTCCTCGACGGCACGCTCGACCTCAGGATCGGCGACCAACGTTTCCTGGTCGGCAAGGATCAGACGATCTCCATTCCCGCCCGCACGCCGCATGCCTTCACCGTGGTCAGCCCCGAGGGCGCGCGCTTCATCGCCTTTCTTCCGCGCCAGGGCGCACACATGGCGACGCAGTATCTCGAGGGCGGGCCGCCCGCTGGCGCTGCGCTGAAGTAGCCTGGGAGCGCGGGCCTCTGGCCCGCTCATGATCATGAGGCGGGCCAGAGGCCCGCGCTCCCGTGCTACCCCGTCTGCGCCCGTTCCTGCTGGATCTTCATGCGGCAGAGCGCGATCGCCTTTTGCGCCACGCCGGCCTGCTTGGACGTCGGCTCGAGCTCGAGGAAGCGCTCCCATGCCGCCAGCGCGTCGCTGCAGCGGTCGAGATGGGTCAAGAGCAGCGCCAGGTTGAACTGCGCGTCGGCGTAGTCGGGCTGGGCCTGCACGGCGCGGCGATACTGGGCGATGGCGAGGTCGGTCTGCTTGTCGTCCTCGGCTGCCATGGCGAGGTTGTACCAGGCCTCGGCGAAGGCGGGATCGCGCGCCACCGCGATCTGCCAGGCGACCTTGGCCTCGGTGGCGCGGCCCTCCGCCTGGAACACGTTGCCGAGGTTGAACGGCAGCACGGGATCGGCGGTGTCGGCGCGCATCGCCGTGGTGTAGAGGCTCTCGGCCGTGGCGTGGTCGCCGCGATCCTCCGCTTCTTCCGCTTCGACCAGAAGATCGTCGATGCTGCGCGCCTTCTGCTGCTCCAGCCGCATGGTGAGCTGGCCCGACAGTTCGGCGAGCTGGCCCGAGACCTCGCGCAGGAGCGCACCCGACGGACCCTCGGTGAGGCGCGCCTCGGCGAGATTGTGGCCGCGCCGGCGCAGCGCGATCGCGGCGTCGAGCACGTCGCGCAACGCCACGCCGCGCTTCAGCAGGCGCGCCGCCTCGCGCGCGGCGACGAGATCGCGATAGGCGAAGCGCCACTTCGACGATTCCAGGCCGACCGGCTCCAGCACGTCGAACAGCACCAGGCAGGAGACGAGGTTGGGCGAAAGCCCGGCCAGCCGCTCGATCTCGCCGCGGCCCATGCTGCGATCGACGTCGGCCGGCGGCTCGAGCAGGCCGATCGCGCGGCGCAGCACGTTCTCGCTGATCAGCGGTGCGGCCGGCAATCCAGGTGGCAGCGCGACGCGCCCGTCGTCGAGCGCCTGGCCCACCGCCGAATGGCCGAAGGCGATCATGGTCACGCGATTGCCCGGCCGCGTCGCCAGCTTGGCGCCGCGCACGCGTAAAAGCGTCTCAAGACGTCGGCGCGTCAGGCCTTGCAGGCGGCCGACGAGGAGGAGGGTCTGGTTGGCGAGAGGCAATCCTGCCTCCCGGTTCAGCGCGCCGCCTTGCGCGCTTTCGGTTTGCGGGCGGGCGCCGCAACCGGTGCCTCGACGGCCTTCTTGCTGGGCGCGCGCGGCCGGCGGCCGGCGACGGAGTCCGAGCCTGCCGCTTCGAGGCTCTTCTTCAGCGCGTCCATGATGTTGACGACGTTGGCGGGCGCGGCCTGCTCGGGCACCGCGAAGACCTGGCCGGCCTGCTTGGCGCGCAGCATGGCGGTGACGGCTTCCTCGTAGCGGTCGGAGAACGTGTCGGGCTCGAAGTGGCCCGACATGCGGCCGATGATCTCCTGGGCGATGTCGAGCATGGCCGCCGGCAGCTTCACGTCGGTGATGCCCTCGAAGTATTCGGCGTCCTGCCGCACCTCGTAGGGATAGCGCAGGGTCGTCGCCAGCATGCCCCTCTCGCGCGGCTGCAGCATCAGCATGCGCTCGCGCCGGTTCAGCACGATGCGGCCGATGCCGGCCATCTTCTTCTTGGTCATGGCCTCGCGGATGACGGCGAACGCCTCCTCGGCGACCTTGTCGTCGGGCGCGAGATAGTAGGGGCTGTCGAGATAGATCTCGTCGATCTCGGCCGCCGGCACGAAGGTCTCGATCTCGATGGTGCGCGTGCTCTCGATCTTGAGCGCCTCGAGGTCGGCATCCTCGATCATGACGTACTGGCCCTTGGCGACCTGGTAGCCTTTGACGCGATCAGCCGTGTCGACCGGCTCGCCGCTCACGCTGTCGACCAGGTTCTGCTTCAGCCGGTTGCCGGTCTTGCGGTTGAGCGTATTGAACGACACGCGCTCCGACGCCGACGAGGCGTTGTAGAGTGCCACCGCGCATGAGACGAGAGACAGCTTGAGATAGCCTTTCCACGAGGACCGCGGCATCGAAACACCCCTGAATGCAACGCGATAACCATTTTACTTCAAGCACGGTTGCAGGTCGACACTACGGGTAGAGTCGACGATGGCGTGACGCACAGGATGCGCGCTCGACAAGCGCATGACGTGAGCTCTGTCCTTCGAACAAAAGGACAACGGGAATCCCGTCACACTTGTAACTCCCACTGTCCGGCCATTCGGCCCAACTCTGTCGCGTGAGAGACCTGACAGTATGAGGAGCACACCATGAGCACCGTCATTATCCATCCGAACCATCCGATCGTGTCCCAGGGCCAGTGGCTCGCCGAGCGCAAGGCGCTGCTGGCGCGCGAGAAGGAGCTGACTCGTCTTCGCGACCAGATTGCGCGCGAGCGCCGCGCCTTGCCGTGGGTACGCATGGACAAGGACTACGTCTTCGACACGCCCCAGGGCCCGCGCCGGCTGGCCGACTTCTTCGACGGCCGCCGCCAGCTCGTGATGCAGCACTTCATGCTGGGCGAGGGCTGGGAGCAGGGCTGCAAGAGCTGCTCCTACATGGCCGACCATACCGATCCCACGCTGGTGCACCTGGCGCAGCGCGACACCAGCTTCGTCGCCGTCTCGGGCGCACCGCTCGCCGAGATCGAGCGCTTCCGCAAACGCATGGGCTGGAAGTTCCCCTGGGTGTCCTCGCACGGCACCGATTTCAACCGCGACTTCCACGTCACCTTCACGGCCGAGGAGAAGGAGAACGACACCGGCGACTACAATTTCGGCTCCAAGCCTCCGGGCCAGGAAATGCCCGGCGTCAGCGTCTTCTGGAAGGACGACACGGGCGAGGTCTTCCACACCTACTCGACCTACGGCCGCGGCGTGGAGGTGATGATGCACACCTACAACCTGCTCGACCTCACGCCCAAGGGCCGCGACGAGGACGGGCTGGACTTCACCATGGCCTGGGTGCGCCACCATGATCGCTATGAAAGCGCGCCGGCCAAGCGCTCGTGCTGTGCCGCTTGAGCGTCGTTCACTGCCTCCCCAGCGAAGCTGGGGAGGTGTCCGCGAAGCGGACGGTGGGGTCATAGGCACCACCGATGACGCTCATGACCCCTCCGTCGGCGTATGACGGCGACACCCGCGCGCTTTTGGCCGCCAAGCGGCCAAAACGCTAGCCACGCGGAGCGTGGGGAGGAAGGCTTAATCAGCCGCCACCTTGTCCTGGGTCCTGAGCTCGAAGTCGCTGGCATCATGCCGCTCGCGCAGCTGGGCCGCCGGATCGCCCTGCATGCGGTTGACGATGCGGCCGCGCTTCACCGCCGGCCGCGCGCCGATCGCGTCGGCCCAGCGCTGGACGTTCTTGTATTCCTTCACCGCCAAAAACTCGCCGGCGCCGTAGAGCAGGCCCTTGGCCAGGCCGCCGTACCACGGCCATACCGCCATGTCGGCGATGGTGTAGTCGTCGCCGCCCAGGAACCTGGCTTCGCCGAGCCGCCGGTCGAGCACGTCGAGCTGCCGCTTGGTCTCCATCGCGAAGCGGTCGATGGCGTACTCGATCTTGGCTGGCGCATAGGCATAGAAGTGGCCGAAGCCGCCACCCAGGTAGGGCGCGCTGCCCATCTGCCAGAACAGCCACGACAGGCATTCGGCACGCAATGCGACATCCTTCGGCAGGAACTCGCCGAACTTCTCGGCCAGGTGCATCAGGATAGCGCCCGATTCGAACACGCGGATCGGCTTGGGCCCGCTGCGGTCCACGAGGGCGGGGATCTTGGAATTGGGATTGGCCGCCACGAAACCCGAGCCGAACTGCTCGCCCTCGCCGATCTTGATCAGCCAGGCGTCGTACTCGGCGCCGGCATGGCCTTTGGCCAGCAGCTCCTCGAGCATGATGGTGACCTTCTGGCCGTTCGGCGTGCCCAGCGAATAGAGCTGCAGGGGATGGCGGCCGACCGGCAGCTCCTTGTCGTGGGTCGGCCCGGCGATCGGACGGTTGATGTTGGCAAAGCGGCCACCGTTTGCCTTGTTCCAGGTCCAGACCGGGGGTGGGGTGTAGTCGGTTGTGGTGCTCATGGTGGGAATCCCTCTGCTGTGGGTTGGGACCTTAAGACCCCGACCCGGGGGCGCGCCATCGAGGGGAAGTAACGGAGCCATGAGCGCCGCTCATGGCCCTGTGAATGCAGGGAAAAAGGGCCCGCCGCTAAGGTGTTGCAGAAAAACCACAATACTCGCCTTGCACGTGCCGCGTGATTGCCGTGGCGGCCTCGCAATAGTATAAATTGTGACGCAGGTTTGTCCTTGGAGCGCCTCAAAGGCAACATAGTCGGGGAGATTTAAAGATGAAGAGGATGGTCGTTGGTGCTGCGCTGCTTGCAGTGGCACCGTTCTGTGCCCAGGCGCAGTCGCCGCTTCAGCCCGGAGGTTTCTATATCACGGCCGAGGGCGGCGCGAACTGGATGTTCAACACGACGTTCACGTCGACGCTCACCGTCCCGCCGTTCGGCTCCGTCTCCAGCCAGTCGACTGCCACTTTCAACACCGGTTTCGTTGCCGGTGGCGCGGTCGGCTACGACTTCCTCGGTCCGCGCATCGAGGTCGAAGGCGTCTATCGCGAGAACACCGGCACGCTGCAGGTCAGTGGCATCAGCGGCAGCGCCGGCCTCAACTTCAGCCAAGTCGCTATCATGGGGAATGTCTACTATGACTTCCTCGCGGGATCGGCGATCGTCCCCTATATCGGTGCCGGCGCCGGCGTGGCGTTCCTCACCGCAGGCGCTCTCGGCAGCACCCAGCAGAGCACGCAGTTCGCCTATCAGGGCATCCTCGGCGTGGGCTGGAACATCGACTCGACGTTCCGTCTCAACCTGGAAGGCCGTTACTACGGCACGACCACGCCCAACTTCAGCCACTCGGGCACCGCGGCCGGCTTCTCCTACACGCTGACCAACAATCCGCAGAACAACAACGTCAGCGCCATGCTGAGCCTGCAGATGCGGTTCGGCGCATCGCCGCCGCCGCCGCCCCCGCCGCCGCCGGTG
>JAKFVH010000140.1 GCA_021732285.1 Reyranella sp.
CCACGGCGCTCGATACCAAGGCCGAGCGCGACGGCAACGGCTACATCGTGCACGGCAAGAAGACCTTCACCACGACGGCCTCGGTCGCCGACAAGATGCTGCTGATCGCCCGCACGACGCCCAAGGACAAGTGCAAGCGCGCCACTGACGGGCTGTCGCTGTTCTACACCGACTTCGACCGGTCCAAGATCGAGGTCACCGAGATCGACAAGATGGGCCGCAAGGCGATCGACACCAACCAGGTCTTCATCGACGGGCTGAAGGTGCCGCTCGAGGACCGCATCGGCGAGGAGGGCAAGGGCTTCCATTACCTGCTGCACGGCCTCAACCCCGAGCGCGTGCTGATTGCGGCCGAGGCGATCGGCATCGGCAGGGCCGCCCTCAACCGCGCCACGCAGTATGCCAAGGAGCGCATCGTGTTCGGCCGGCCGATCGGCAAGAACCAGGCGATCCAGCACCCCCTGGCCGAAAGTTGGATGGCGCTCGAGGCGGCCAACTTGATGGCCTTCAAGGCGGCGTGGCTCTACGACAACGGCAAGGAATGCGGCGCCGAGGCCAACTCGGCCAAATATCTCGGTGCGCGCGCGGCCTACACCGCCTGCGAACGCGCGATCCTCACCCATGGCGGCTACGGCTACGCCAAGGAGTTTCACGTGGAACGTTTCCTGCGCGAGGTCCTGATCGCGCGCATCGCGCCAGTGAGCGAGCAGCTTATCCTGTGCTACGTGGCCGAGCGCGTGCTCGGCCTGCCGAAGAGCTACTAGCCGCCGGGTCGCCCATCTCGACAGCACTGGGCGCACGGGCTCTGACAGCGACCGAGGTGGCCGCTTGGGTTCGCCCATGACAGGGTCCGGCCTTGGGGAGAAGATGCCATGCGCCTGCTGAAGATGCTGCTGATCTTGGGTGTGTGTGCCGCTGGCTCTGCAGCCGCGGGGCCATTCGAGGATGCGCGCGCTGCTTTCCGCAAAGGTGACTACGAGACAGCAATACGTCTGTTGCGTTCGCTTGCGGACCAAGGCGATGCCCCCGCCCAGCACATCCTCGGCATCATGTATGACAAAGGCCGGGGTGTGCCGCAGGACACCGCTGCGGCGGTGACGTGGCTTCGCAAAGCCGCCGAACAGGGCTTTGCCGAAGCCCAGAACGACCTCGGCTTCATGTACGATCGAGGCCGGGGCGTACCGCAGGACTATGCGGCGGCGGCGGTGTGGTACCGCAAAGCTGCCGACCAAGGCGATGCCTCCGCCCAAAACAACCTCGGCATCATGTACGATCAAGGCCGGGGCGTGCTGCAGGACGCCGCAGCGGCGGTGGAGTGGTTTCGCAAAGCTGCCGACCAGGGCAATGCCTCCGCCCAACACAACCTCGGCTTCATGTACAGGGAAGGCCGGGGCGTAGCGCAGGACTATGCGGCGGCGGCGGTGTGGTACCGCAAAGCTGCCGACCAAGGCGATGCCTCCGCCCAAAACAACCTCGGCTTCATGTACCATCGAGGCCGGGGCGTACCGCAGGACTATGCGGCGGCGGCAGTGTGGTATCGCAAAGCTGCCGACCAGGGCAATGCCTCTGCTCAAAACGACCTCGGCTTCATGTACGGCGAAGGCCGGGGCGTGCCGCAGGACTATGTGCAGGCGTACGTGTGGTTCGACGTCGCGGCGGCCAACCTCCCAATAAAACAGGAGCGCGATACTGCCGTCAGGAACCGTGACAAGGTCGCTGCGAAGATGACACCCGCGCAGATTGCCGAGGCGCAGAAGCTGGCGCGAGAGTGGAAGCCTAAGCCGGAACGGTAACCGGGGCGCGCTGCCCCGACGCGCCCGAGTTTGCGCCAAGGCTCTCCGTCGCCTTGGCCGAGCTGGCAAACAATAGAGCCGCGATCTCTCCAACGCGCTTGATGGTCGTGCGCGGGCACAGCAATTGCGGCGGCAATGCGGCGAGTTTTGCATCAAAGGCGCAACCTCGCCCTCGGCAGGTCGTTTGTCAGGCAACGGACCATTGGAGTCGTAGCCATGACCAACAGCCGGATGCATGCCGCCATCGCGCTCGGCAGCGCGTTGATCGTCGGTGCGTTCGTCGCCTTCCTGCCGCCCGTGCCGCCGGCGTCGGCGCAGAGCCATGCCCAGCGCATCTGCCGGGAGCAGGGTGTCTCGCCTCGGAGCGACGGCTACGAATTCTGCCTGTCGCAGGCGACGCGCGCCTTGCAATGGGGCGAGCCGGCACTCGCCCGCAGCTTTGCCCGTGTCACCGTCGACGCCCGCGACGCCTGCCTGGGCGCCGGCCTGCAGCCGCAGACGGCAGGCTTCAGCGCCTGCATCGATCGCGAGACTTACGCACGCGGGCTGATGGTGCATGCCGAGGCGCCGCCGAAGTACGGGCCGCAGATCGCGGATCATCCGTAACCGATCCTCACCGTCGCCTGTCGTTCCCCAAGGCAGCGAGCGCTGTGGAAAGGAGGTTCGCCATGTTCCGCTACAACCTGACGATGGTCGCGCTGGCCGGCATGGCGATGGCGGCCGCGCTGCCCCGCTATCAGGCCGGTGCGCAGTCTGGCCAGTCGCTCGTCTTCGCTGAGCATGCCTGCCTCGAATACAAGGTGCCGCCGCACACCGCGGCGTTCGAGAGCTGCGTTGAACGCGCCGCGCGCGCCTTCGATCGCGGCCAGCCGGATCTCGCCTGGACGCAGGCGCGCCTGACGCGCGACGCCGGGCAGGCGTGCGGCGGCAACGGCGATGCGTCGGACAAGGTGGCCTATGGCCGCTGCGTGGCGGCCGAGCTGGACCGCCGAACGAAACGCTGAGCCGACGAAAACAATGGTGGGTACCGCCGCCTGCCGCGTAGGCTGCGGGCATGGAACCGCTTCCCTCCTCCGTCCTGCCTGAGGGCATCCGCGCCCGCATCCTGCCCGCCATCAACGGCCTGGACATACATGTCCTCGAGGCCGGCCACGAAACGCCCGGCCGACCGGCCGTGCTGCTGCTGCACGGCTTTCCGGAGCTCGCCTATAGCTGGCGCAAGGTAATGCCGGCGCTGGCCGCGGCGGGCTACCACGCCATCGCGCCCGACCAGCGCGGCTACGGCCGCACCACGGGCTGGGACGCCGACTACGACGGCGACCTTTCAGGCTTCCGGTTCATGAACCTGGTGCGCGACGCGATCGGCGTGCTGTTCGCGCTGGGCCATCGCACGGCGGAGTCCGTGGTCGGACACGATTTCGGCGCCTCGGTCGCCGCCTACGCGGCGCTGATCCGTCCCGACATTTTCAAGCGCATGGTGCTGATGAGCGCACCGTTCGGCGGCCCCCCTTCCGTGCCGTTCGATACGGCAGGCAAGCCGGCCGCGCCCAAGGGCTACGACATCCATGCCGCGATGGCGGCGCTGCCGCGGCCGCGCAAGCATTACCAGTGGTACTACTCGACGCGGCCGGCCAACGAGAACATGTGGAAGGCCAAGCAAGGCGTGCACGACTTCCTGCGCGCCTACTACCACCACAAGAGCGCCGACTGGAAAGCCAACAAGCCGTTCGAGCTGAAGGGCTGGACCGCCGAGGAGGTCGCGCAAATGCCGACCTACTACATCATGGACATGGCCGACGGCATGGCCGAGTCGGTCGCCAAGGAGATGCCGTCGGCCGCCGAGATCGCGGCCAACACCTGGCTGCCCGAACGCGAGCTCAAGGTCTACAGTGAGGAGTACGGGCGCAACGGCTTCCAGGGCGGGCTGAACTGGTATCGCGTGCGCACGACCGGCAAGGCGAACGGCGAGCTGGAGGTGTTCAGCGGCCGCACCGTCGACGTACCCTCGACCTTCATCTCGGGCCGCAGCGACTGGGGCATCTACCAGACGCCGGGCGCCATCGCCCGCATGCAGAAGAGCGCCTGCACCAGGATGAAGGAGATCCACCTCATCGAGGGCGCCGGCCACTGGGTGCAGCAGGAACAGCCCGAAGAAGTGAACCGGTTGTTGCTTCAGTTCCTGCAGTCGACCTGAGACGAGGCAGCGGATGGATCGCCTTCCCGATGACGAGCTCTTCACCGCGGCCACGACCTTCATGGGCGTGCCCTACGGCCGGCCGGGGCCCGGAACCAAGGCCGCGATCCTGGGCATCCCCTTCGACTGCGGCACCAACATGCGCATCGGCGCGCGCGGCGGGCCCGATTCGGTGCGCCAGCAATCGGCGCTGATGCGCCGTTTCGCCATCCATGCCGACTTCGATGCCCTGGCGGCCCTCGGCCTGGTCGACTGCGGCAACGTCCGCCTGACGCCCGGCAAGATCGAAGACGCCTTCGCGCGCACCGAGCAGGCGGTCGATCGCATCGTCGCGGCCGGCGCCATCCCCGTCACGATCGGCGGCGACGGCTCGGTGACCGTGCCGGTGGCGCGCGCGGTCGGCAAGAAGCACGGCAAGATGGCGGCACTGCACATCGATGCGCACACCGATGCCTATCCCTACGACGACTCGGAGAAATACAACTCCGCCACCCAGTTCACCCACGTTGCCGAGGAGGGGCTGGTCGATCCCGCCTTCGCCTGGCACGTCGGCATCCGCGGCACGACCTATGCGCAGGGCGTCGTGCCGCGGGCGATGAGCCTGGGCTACAAGGTGGTGACGCTCGACGAGCTGGTGCGCGGCGGCTTCGCCCAGCGCATGGCCGAGTTCCGCGACAAGGTCGGCAAACGGCCGGTCTACCTCTGCTTCGACATGGACGTCTTCGACCCCTCGGTCGCGCCGGGCGTCTGCACGCCGACCTGGGGCGGGCTGTCGGCGCGCGAGGGCATCGATCTGCTGCGCTGCCTGACCGACCTCAACATCGTGGCGGTCGACGTCAATACGGTGAGCCCGCCCCAGGACGTGAACGGCATGGCCGCGCACCTCTGCGCCCATGTGATCTACGAAACGCTGGTCCTGCTCTGCCGCCAGATGGGTCTCGCAGGCGCGAAGTAGCGCTGGGGGCGCGCCACTCCAGTGGCGCGATCTTTCGCGGCGCACCAAAGACGCGCGACTGGAGTCGCGCGCCCCCAGCGCACCCGCTAGGCTGTTGGCATGAGACTTCTCGCTGCGGCGCTTGCCCTCCTGCTCTCGCTCGCGACCGCCGCGAGGGCCGACTACCCCGAAAAGCCGATCCGTCTCGTCGTGCCCTTCCCGCCCGGCGGCGTCACCGACATCGTGGCGCGCCTCCTGGCCGACCGATTGACGGCCGAGTTCGGTCAGCAGGTGCTGGTCGACAACAAGGCGGGCGCCGGCGGCGTGATCGCGAGCGACATCGTCGCCAAGGCTCCGGCCGACGGCTACACGCTGCTGCTCACCACGAACAATCACACGATCAACGCGGCGTTCCGCACCACCCTGCCCTACGACACCGAGAAAGATTTGCGGGCGGTGTCCAACATGGGCCGGATCCCGATGCTGCTGGTGACGCATCCGTCGCTGCCCGTCACGACCTTCCAGGGCTTCGTCGACTACGCCCGCAAGAACCCCGGCAAGATCAACGTCTCCTCGGCCGGCAACGGCACGCTGCCGCACATCACGATGGAACTGCTGATGATCAGGGAGAAGTTCCAGGTGACCAATGTGCCCTATCGCGGCGCTGCACCGGCGTTGGCCGACCTGGTCGCGGGCCAGGTGCAGGCCAAGTTCGACAACTACACGCAGTCGGCACAGTTCATTGCCGATCGCAAGCTCAACCTGATCGCCGTCACCAGCACCCGACGCCTAAAACAGTTTCCCGACGCGGCGACCGTGGCCGAGCAGCTGCCAGGTTTCGAAGGCTATCTATGGATGGGCATCGTCGTGCCGGCGGCGACGCCCGACGCCGTAGTCCAGAAGCTGGCGACGGCCATCCGGCGTTTCGTCGCCCTGCCCGAGACCCAGGCGCGCTTCGACAAGGACGGTATCGAGCCGGTCGGCAACGGACCGGAGGAATTCCGCGCCCAGATCGCGAGCGAGCTCACGCAATGGCGCGAGCTGGCCAGGACGACCAAGATCACAATCGATTGAATCTCAGCGCAGATACTTTGCGAAGAACGCCCTGGCGCGCGCCTCGGCATCGGGGCCGGCGACGGGATCGTAGGCCAGGCGATGGCTCTTGCCGTCGGCCACGGTGATGGTGCGATCGCCAGCCTTGTTGTCGAAGCTGTGATAGGCGTTGGGGTAGTAGACGACGTCGACCAAGCTTGGCTGGGTGAAGCCCGCCGCCTGCAATTTGCGGCAGTTCTCCGCGAGGGTCCAATCGTCCTTGTCGCCGATCAGGATCAGGAGCGGCACGGCAACGTCGCGGTCGAACTGCGGCGCGCAGGACGGGTAGTAGGCGACGGCGGCCTTGAGCCCACGCGCCGCCAGGCCATAGTTCTTCTGCACCGCACGCACCGCCGTCCAGCCACCGTGGCTGTGGCCGATCAGGCCGATCTCGCCCTTGCGTACGAACGGCTGAGCATTGAGGAAATCGATCGCGCCGGCCACGTCAGCCACGCGCATGTTGCCGTTGACGGCATTGCCGCGGCCGCAGACCGACTTCTCGCCGCGCGGTCCGAAGGAATCCGGAGCGACAACGACGTAGCCCCAGCTTGCCAAAAGCTTGCCCCAGATATCGGTGTGCGGGCTGACGCCGCCGCAGGTGTGGGCGAGGACGATCCCCGGAAAGGGGCCGGCGCCCGAGGGCTTGTACATCCAGCCGGAGATTTCAGGGCCAGCGGCGCTGTTGCCGACGGCGACGCTGGGGAAGCGCACCGTCTGGGCCGATGCATTGCCGGCGAAGATCAGCAGGAGGGCAATCGCGATCGTGCGTATCATGCGCCATAGTAGGCATAAATCCGGAGAAGCGCCCACCATGATCAAGACGATCGGCCTGTTGACCCGCAAGGACGGCTGGACCCACGAGCAGTTCATGAAGCACTGGGTCGAGATCCATGCACCGCTCGCCCATGCCGTGCCCGGCCTGCGCCGCTACGTGCAGAACCACATCAGGGGCGAGCGTACGCGCGCGGACATTCCCGCCACCGCCGTCGAGATCGA
This sequence comes from Reyranella sp., assembly GCA_021732285.1. Classification (GTDB taxonomy): domain Bacteria; phylum Pseudomonadota; class Alphaproteobacteria; order Reyranellales; family Reyranellaceae; genus Reyranella. The sequence goes on from JAKFVH010000140.1 coordinate 7,010, forward strand.
CGGCATCGCCGAGCTGTGGTTCGACGATCAGGCGACGTTCGACGCAGCCGCCCGTTCGCCCGAGATGAAGGCGCTGCACGACGACGGCGCCAAGTTCATCGGCCGCATCAGGAGCTATGTGATCGACGAGAAAACAGTGATCGGCTGAGATCTTGCTGGGAGCGCGGGCCTCTGGCCCGCTCATGATCATCATGCGGGCCGGAGGCCCGCGCTCCCAAAGAAGACGCGCCACGGAGTGGCGCGTCCCCGGCAATGAGTCACTCCGGCTCGATGCCGGCGGCCTTCGCCGTCTCGCGCCAGACGATCAGCTCTTCCTTGATGCGCCGGGCAAAAGCGTCCGGCGGCTCGCCACCCGGTTCGCTGGCGAGGTCACGGATCTTGGCCAGGGTCTCGGGCTCGGCCAGAACGGCCGCGACGTCGCCCTGGATGCGCAGCGCCAGGTCCGGCGGCATGTTGCCCGGCCCGAACAACGAGAACCAGGCCGGCCGATCGACGCCCGGCACGCCGGCTTCGGCCATGGTCGGCACGTCGGGCAGGACCGTCAGTCGCTTCTCGCTGGTCACTGCCAGCATGCGCAAGGTGCCGTTGCGGTGATGCGACATCGCCGTCAGCGGACTGGTGAAGCCGACCGGAATGTGGCCACCCACCAGCTCCTGCATCATCGGCGCCGCGCCCTTGTAGGCCACGTTCTCGATCTTGAGCCCGCTCTTGACCCGGAACAGCTCGCCGATCATGCGCGTCGTGTTCTCGGTGCTGCCGAACTGGTACTTGCCCGGGTTGGCGCGCGCGGCGGCTAAAAACTTGTCCATGCTGTCGAAGCCAGCCTTCGGTGCGCCGACCAGGGTCAGCGCGCCACTCACCAGGACGGTGATCGGCGTGAAGTCGCGTTCGGTGTCGTAGGGCAGCTGCTTGGTGGTGTAAGGGTTGATGGTATGCGCACTGGTCATCACCAGGAGCGTGTAGCCATCGGGTGCCGACTTGGCGACGATATCGCTGCCCAAAATGCCGCTGGCGCCACCCTTGTTGTCGATGACCACCGTCTGCTTCCAGCGCTCGGCGAGCCGCGGCATGATCAGGCGCGCCACGAGGTCGGTGCCACCGCCAGCCGGATAGGGCACGACCACACGCACCTGCTTGGCTGGAAAGGCCTGTCCGCGCGCCAGGGCCGGCGCCAAGCCCAAGCCTGCCGCCGCTGCGACAAAGCCGCGCCGATTTAATCCCACCATCGTTCCTCCCAAGTTTCTTGCGGCGAGAAGCTAGCAGCGCGGTGCCGTGCACTCAATTCGGCCAAAGGCGCTCGCGAGCCGCCGAGCGCGATCGCCTCGATGTCCGGCGCCAGCGCCAGGGCCGCGCAGCAGGCCTTCGTCGTTTGCAACGGTCATGGCTTTGTTTAGCGCCAAAGGTCCTGGAAAAGGTTGCCGGCGCGGCACACCATGGCGCAAATCCGGAGGAGCGAGATGTTCGACCTGGTCATCAAGGACGCCGACATCCACGACGGGGCCGGCAGCGCGCCCGCGCGCGGCGACCTCGGGGTGACCGACGGAAAGATCGCCGCGGTCGGCGGCAAGCTCGGTGCGGCCAAGGAGACCGTGAAGGCCGACGGCCTGGCGCTCGCGCCCGGCATCATCGACGGCCACACCCACTACGATGCGCAGATCACCTGGGATCCCTTCGTCGATCCCTCGCCGGCGCTCGGCGTCACCACGGCCGTGCTGGGCAATTGCGGCTTCACCATCGCACCCTGCAAGCCGGCCGACGCGACCTCACCATGCGCCATCTCACCCATGTCGAGAGCATGTCGCTCGACGCCCCGCGCGCCGGTATCCGCTGGAAATTCGAGAGCTTCCCGCAATATCTCGACATGCTGCAGCGCCACGGCGTCGGCCCCAACGTCGCCTGCTTCGCCGGCCGTTCCGCCATCCGCACCTTCGTGATGGGCAAGGAGGCGACGGAGCGCACGGCCACCGACAACGAGATCGCGGCCATGACGATGCAGGTGCGCGAGGCGATGGCGGCGGGCGCCGTCGGCTTCGCCACTTCGACCGCCGAGGCCCACAACGGCGAAGGCGGCACGCCGATGCCGTCGCGCCTGGCCGACGACGGCGAATTGCGCACGCTGGTGCGGACAATGGGCGAGAGCGGACGCGGCGTCTACATGATGACCAAAGGCAGCAAGACATCGCTCCCCTATCTCGAGGAGCTGGCGGTCGAGGCCAGGCGACTGGTGGTGATCGCCGCCCTTTTCCACTCCAACACCAACCCGACGGCGGCCTTCACGACGCTCGACCAGATCAACGCCGCCCGCTCGCGCGGCCACCAGCTCGTGGCGCAGACTTCGTGCTGCCCGCTCAGCATGGATTTCACCTTCAAGAGCCCCCGTACCTGTTCGAGAGCATGCAGTCGTGGAAGCCCGCCATGGCGGCGCACGATGCCGAGGCGCTGAAGAAGGTCTATCGAGATACGTCGTGGCGTAACGCGGTGCGCAAGGAACTCGACGCCGCTCGCGGCCGGCTGGTGTTCAACGGCGAGTGGGACAAGCTTTTCGTGGTCGAGACGGCGAGAGCCGAGAACCGCCCTCTAGGCCCCAACAGACAGTGCAACAAGCGGTGTGGGAAGCCCAACTCCCAAGACCAACAGATAGCCAATTGTATGCCGAATTCGGTGGCGACAAAAAATTGGAGGTTCCACGGAGTGCCGCAATGGCACGGCTGCCAAGCGTCGTCGCGGCACCGTCGGTCAAGCCCATCGCAGACAACAACTTCATCCTGGCAACCGCGCCCAGTGATGCCATGCGACAGCACGTATCATCCAACCGCGGTTCGCCCTTTGGGCAGGAGTCGGTCTATAGGATCGGTGCCAACGATGCGATCCCTCGCAGACACATACCGGCCGAATCCGGCATCCAGGCACACTTTGAGTTCGCAAAGCGGGTTAGAGCGCTGAGCATTCCAGGCATCCGCACGGCGGGAGTGGAGCAGAGCTTCGACCTGGGAGCTGTCGTCCGATATGGGCTGGACGGTAGTGTGAGGACCGATATTGTTTTGCGTGATCGATCTGGAATTCCGATCGCCGTCTACGATCTCAAGACCGGGAACGCCAAGTTGACGCCATCGCGAGTTCAGGAGCTTAGGAACGCAGTCGGACGACAGGACATTCCCGTGATCGAACTTCGATATGTGAGCGAAAGCGCAATCCTCAGATGAACATCCAGCGCGCGACACTCCGGCTCATACAGCGCAACCTGAAGGGTGCACAGCTTTGTAAGGACGTTCTGGTTGTTCTTCCGACCGAACACATCCTAAGAGGCTTTCTGTTCGAACGAACCCTCATGAAGGAGATGTACTATCTCTGGCGAGTAATCATGCCGCTCTACCGACCAGCCAATACTATCATCTTGAACTACAGTACGAGGATATCGGACGGTGAACCGTTCCGCTTGACCCGGTCCCGATTGAGCGAAACCGCAGAGCGCATCGCAGCTTCCATGTCTCCTGGACATTTAAGCTATCTTCGCAAAGTAAAGGGGCCGAAGGAGTTCTTGAAGCACGTGAACTGGATGGCCCGCAATACGATGGTGAATTTCAGGATGGACCTTGCCTTGACCCACTACATGGCCGGGAATGTGGCTGAATGTATCAAGATACTTGAGAGTATTCCCCTCGAAAGCCTGCCTCCTAAGTTGCGCGCCTACGTCGTTCCCTTCGCCGCGGAGCTGAGGACAAACCCTGAAGACGCAGCTTCTAGAGTTCAATCTTGGGAGCGCGAAAACATCGAAAGGCTTGGCCTGGCCGAAGCAGTGATCGGTGCTGTTGAAGTTGCCGACACGCGATCTAACTGAACGCCTTGAACGTGATCAGGGTGAAGGTGTCCTTCACGCCGGCAAGCGTCTGGATCTTGCTGGTGACGAAATGACCGATGTCGGTCTTTTCGTCGAGATAGCATTTCATGAGAAGGTCGTACTGGCCGGAGGTCGAATAGACCTCCGACACCTGATCGACGCCGCAAGCATCGTCGGCCACGTCGTAGGCCTTACCGAGCTCGCATTTCACCATGACGAAGATGGTCTGCATGATCCCCTGCTTTCCAGGGGACCACTTTAGCGCGGTGAGCGGGCGAGGAAAGCCGGCACGTGATCGCCGAGACCCACGGGCGCGGGCTCGTCACGCCCGTCGTGCCGACGCTCGCGACGCTCCGGACGATGGTCCGACTTGCGCTCGCGCTGCGGCCTGTGCTGGTCGGCCCGATGCTCACGCGGACCATGCTCGCGCGGGCCATGGTCGCGGGGCTTATGCTCACGCGGTTTGTGTTCACGTGGCGCCTGTTCACGCGCGGCATGCTCCCGCGGCTCATGGTGCTCGGCGCGGGCTTCGGCGTGCGGCTCGGCCGGCGGCCGGGTCTTGCGCTCGTGATGCTCGCGCGGCTCCTTGGCCTCGCGGCGCGGGCCGCGCGGCTTGTCGCCGGTGCGGCCACGGCCCCGACCGCGTCCGCGGCGGCGACCGTCCGAGGCTTCGAAGTCGGCGACATCGAGGCCCGGCACTTCGATGCGGGGAATGGTGGTGCCGATCAGCTTCTCGATCGCCTGGACGAGGTCGCCTTCGGAGGGCGACGCCAGGGTGAAGGAATGCCCGGTCTTGCCGGCGCGGCCAGTGCGGCCGATGCGATGGACGTAGTCCTCGGGCGAGAACGGCACGTCGAAATTGAAGACATGGCTCATGTCGACGATGTCGAGGCCGCGGGCGGCGACATCGGACGCCACCAGGATCTGGATCTCGCCCTGCTTGAAGCGCTCCAGCGTCTCCATGCGGGCCGGCTGGCTCATGTCGCCGTGCAGCGCGCCGGCATTGAAGCCGTGCTTCTTCAGCGAGCCGTGCAGCGTGACCACGTCGCGCTTGCGGTTGCAGAACACCAGGGCGTTCTTGAGCTCCTGGCTCTTGATCAGGGCGCGCAGCGCCTCGCGCTTCCCGGCCTCCGGCACCACGACCAGGCCCTGGACGATGTTGGTGCCCGCCGATGCCGGCGGCGACACGGTCACTTCCTTGGGGTTGCTGAGGAAGCGGTCGGCGAGGCGCCGGATCTCGGGCGGCATGGTGGCCGAGAAGAACAGCGTCTGGCGCATCGGCGACAAGAGGCCGACGATACGCTCGACATCGGGAATGAAGCCCATGTCGAGCATGCGATCGGCTTCGTCGATCACCAGGATCTTCACGTCGTTCAGCAGGATGCCGCCGCGCTCGACGTGGTCGAGCAGACGGCCCGGGGTGGCGATCAGCACGTCGGCTCCGCGCTCGAGCGCACGCTCCTGGTCGGGGAAGCTCACGCCGCCGATCAGCAGCGCCATGTTGAGCTTGTGGTTCTTGCCGTAGATCTCGAAGTTTTCGGCCACTTGGGCGGCCAATTCACGCGTCGGCTCCAGGATGAGCGTCCGCGGCATGCGCGACTTGGCGCGGCCCTCGGACAGGATATCGATCATCGGGAGGACGAAGGAGGCGGTCTTGCCGGTGCCCGTCTGGGCGCATCCGAGGACATCGCGACCCATCAGGACGATGGGGATGGCCTTTTCCTGGATCGGGGTGGGCTCGGTATAGCCCTTGTCAGCGACTGCCTGTAGTACCGGGGCGCTCAGCCCCAAACTCTCAAAACTCATTTAATTTCCGTGACTTAGTCCATTCTTCCGCTGGACTGTGGAGCGGTCTCCTCTAGGCCTGAAGATTCGGGCCGGACCGCTGGCGGCACTCATATGAGCCCTGGCTTGGCTTAAGTCAATGCAGGCGCCCTGCGCGGCTGGGTCGCGTGCGCCTCAGCCCTGGGACGGCTTGAGCTCGATCTCGACGAAAACGAACTCGAAGCTGTTGGGATTGATCACGTCGTGCTCGACGCCGATCTGTCGGGCATAGGACACGCCGGCCCTGAGCGGCGCCGGCACCGTCGTCTTGCCGTCAAAAATGTGCAATTCGCCGGTCGTCACCGGCACGACAACATAGTCGTGGTTGTGGCGGTGCCAGCCGGTATGGCTGCCGGGCGGAAAGCGCCATTCGGTGACGATGACCCGGTCGTTCTCGACCTGGACGGTGGGCTTGGCGAGCGGACGCTGATCGGTATTCATGGCGAAAAGCTAATGGCACCCACGGCTTTTGTCAGGTGACAGAGGGCTGCACCCTGCTAAATGTGCATATGCACGTGTATAGGAAAGGCCAATGGCCCACCCGCTTCTGACAGCACCGATCGGCAAGAGCCTGTGGAACCTCGCGGCGCCCACCACCGCCGTGATGGTGGCGCAGACCTTCGTGGCCATCGCCGAGACCTTCATCTTCGGGCGGCTCGGCACCGAGGCGCTGGCGGGCTTCGCGCTGGTTTTCCCCTTCATGATGATGATGACCATGATGGCAGCCGGCGGCATGGGCGGCGGCGTGGCCGCAGCCATGGCCCGCGCCGTGGGCGGCGGCCGCATCGAGGATGCCCGCGCCCTGGTGATTCACGCATTGGCGCTGGGTGCGGTGCTGGCCCTGCTCTTCACCCTGCTCGCCTGGACGGCCCTGCCCTCGCTCTACGGACTTTTAGGCGGCGAAGGCCGGTCGCTCGACAACGCACTGACTTACTCCCACGTGCTGTTCACCGGCGCGCTGGTCATCTGGGCCAACTTCTTCCTGTCCTCGCTGCTGCGCGGCGGCGGCGATGCCGCCACGCCGGGCCGCTACATGCTGCTCTCCTCGATCGCCCAGGTGCCGCTGTCCTATGTGCTGGCCCTTGGCATCGGCGATTGGCCGGGGCTGGGCATGGCGGGCCCGGCGCTGTCCTCGCTGTTCACCTCCCTGATCTCGGCCCTGTTGCAGGCGCGCGCGCTGTGGCGCGGCAAGCTGGGCTTCGTGCCCGCGGCCGCCGGCGTCCGCCTGCAAGGCCGCCTGTTCTGGGACATCCTGCGGGTCGGCCTGATCGCCTCCTTCTCGGCCTTCACCGCCAATCTCACGGCCATGCTGGTGACCGGCCTGGTCGGCCGCTTCGGCGTTGCCGCGCTGGCCGGCTACGGCATCGGCGTGCGGCTGGAGTTCATGCTGGTGCCGCTGGCCTTCGGCATCGGCTCGGGCCTCACGACCCTGGTCGGCGTCGCGGCCGGCGCCAACGACTGGAAACGCGCGGTGCGCGCAGCCTGGATCGGCAGCCTGACGGCGGCCGGTGCGCTGGGTGTCTGCGGCTGGATCCTGGCCTTCGTGCCCGAGGGCTGGGCGCGCCTGTTCACCGGCGATGCCAAGGTGGTCGAGGCGACGGTCGCCTACATCACGCGCGTGGCGCCGTTCTACTGCCTGTTCGGGCTCGGCATGACCCTGTCGTTCGCCAGCCAGGGTGCGGGCCGCATGAAGGCGCCGTTCATCGCCGGCCTCGCCCGTCTCTTCATCGCCACGGTCGGCGGCTGGTTCGCTGTCGAGATCCTGGGCTGGGGGCTGCCCGGCGTGTTCGTCGCCATCGCGGTCGGCATGGTCGCCTTCGGCAGCCTGATCGCCGGGCCGCTGCTCGTCATTCCGTGGGGACCGAAGCGTGCTAGATTCGCTCCAACGACAGGAGCGAGCGATGCAGCACCCCTCGATGATCGCAACCTGGAACCGCAACCCCGCTGACGAAGAAGCGATGGGCGCGGCTCACGCGCCCATCTGGCGGCGCATGATCAACGTCTCCCTGCCGCACGACCTGCACGAGTCGACCGTGCTCGACTACGGCTGCAACCAGGGCGGCTTCCTGCGCATGCTGTACGACCGCCATCCCTTCAAGAGCGCGGTCGGCATCGACATCGCCCGCGAATCGGTGGCGCGGGCCGAGCTGCTGAAGGGCCATCGTCCGGTCGAGTACAAGGTCACCGACAGCGCCGCCTCGCTGGGCCGCACTTTCGACTACGCCTTCAGCCACGAGGTGATCTACCTGCTGGGCGACCTTGCGGCGCACGCGCGCGACATGAAGGCGGCGCTCCGGCCGGGCGGGTCGTACGTCGCCGCCATGGGCTGCCATACCGACAGCGCGGTGTGGCCGCGCTGGCGCAAGCTGATCACCGAGACCTCGTCGATCCCGATCCACGACCATTCGCTGGAAGATGTCTCGAAGGCCTTCGGACAGGCGGGCTTCACCGTGGCCGTGCGGCCGCTCGATCTCGATGCCTTCATGCCGGTGACCGTGGGCAGCGCCTACTTCCCCAAGGTGGTCGACCAGCTGCGCTACTACAGCCAGGACAAGGTGCTGTTCCGGTTCGTCAGGACGCCATAAAAAGTCGGCATACCATTCTGGCTCGGTGCGCGATGACGGCATATGCGCTGCTATTGCTAGCTCTCGACCCAATGAAGGTTGCGTTGCCGCGCAACAGGCGCGGGAGTCAACCCACGCGCTAAGCTGCTTCCTTGCCGGTCGACCCGCAGCTAGTCTCCACCCGAGATCCACCTACTCCCGCTGCGAGGTGGGAAATCGGTGCCTGCGCTTACTTCGGAAGGACGACAGCATGCGAGCCGTGATTGTCGGTGCGGGAATGGGCGGGTTGATGACGGCGCTGGCGCTGCGACAGTCCGGCGTCTTCGCGTCGATCGAAATCTACGAGCAGACGAAGGTGCCCAGCACCGCAGGCGCCGGGTTGAACGTCCCGCCCAACGGGGCGCGGATATGCCGTTGGCTGGGCGTCGACCTGGATGGCGGCGATCCCAAGGGCCCCGATGGCGTGATCGACGGTGGCCGGGCAGCAATTCTGGAAGCGACGCGACAGTTCAACGCGGATGGGAGCGCGATAAAGAAGCCGTTCGATCATGTCACCGCTGCGGGCGACGGTGCGGGGTTTCATCACATGCACAGGCTGGACCTGTTGATGTGCCTGTATAAGCGGGTGTTCGAGTTCGGTCCCGACAGCGGGGCGCCGTGCCCGATCACCGTGCACATGAACTGCCGGCTGACACAGTTGCGTCAGACCGCCGGCGAGGTGACGGCAACCTTTTCGAATGGTCAAACCGCCACGGGAGAGGTTCTCGTGGGAGCCGACGGGATCAACTCTGCCACGTTGCGGCTGGCGTGGCCGAACCCGCGTCCCAAGCGCTGGACCGAGGTGACCTGCTTTCGTGGGCTCATTCCGCGGACGGTGGTCGCCTCGCTCCGCAAGGCTGACGGCAAGCCGCTGGACCACAATCCCATCAACTCCTTCAGCATGGACCGCTATCGGAACGACAAAAGCGGGGCAACGACGTACTGGGTGCGCGGCGGCGAGTTGTTGAACGTGTGGATCGCCCGTTATGAGCCTGACTCGGCCGCGTTCGAGCAGGAAGAGGGCGACTGGTTTCCTGTCAGTCAGGAAGAGATCCTTCGCGAGGTGGGCGAGGCATTCACGGGGAGTGCCAGTAGAGACGATCTGCTCGCTCTGGCGAGGGCGATCGTTCATCCCACGAAGTGGGGCCTTTACGATCGAGACGCGCTCGAAACCTGGGTGCAGGGCCGCATCTGTCTGCTCGGGGACGCGGCGCACCCGATGCTTCCCACGTTTGGCCAAGGCTGCGCACAGTCCTTCGAGGATGCCGCCGCGCTCGGCAAAGCCTTCGCCCTGCACGGCCGCGATGTGGCTACAGCGATGCTGCATTACGAACGCGTACGGCATTACCGCGCCACCCGCTTCCAACTCGGCTCTAAATTCGCCTTCGATCACCTGCGGGCCAAGGACACCGCTGAGCAGAAGGCACTCCTCGAGAGGCTGGACGAGCGGGTCAGCCCCGCTTTTGCCCACGACAAGCGCGGCGGCGAGGACGACTCCTGGATTTACGCATACGACGCCCGCGATATCGGCGCCGAATTGCCCCCTAAAAGACTAGGACCATGGGACTTCCGCCGAGCCGCCAAGGCCGACTACGCCGCGATCACCCGGAAGCTCTGGAAGCCAGCTGTTCCCGCCCAGGGTACACGCCGCGTCACGCGCGAGGAGGTCGCCCTGCACAACACCCGGGATGACTGCTGGATCATCATCTCTGGAAAAGCCTACGACATCACCGAGTGGGCGCCCCATCACCCTGGTGGCGCTGGAATCGCGCGAATGTACGCCGGCAAGGAAGCCACTGCGGAATTCGGCGACTACCACAGTGCCGAAGCTGTCGCGCACATGGCCAATTTCTGCGTCGGAGACGTCGTCGAGACTCCAACGACCTTGCCGTGACTGATCATATCCGCATTCAAGGCTTATTCGTGGTTTGCAAAACCTGGCGATCGCGCCGGGCACAAGCGTTGTCTTCGCCTTCATCTGCTCGGCGACGCCCAGACGCTCGATTGCCCTGCTTGCAACCACTCCGCTCAGGCCGCCCTTGGCCGGATCGGCGCAGGAGATCGAACGGGCTGCAATCAGCGTTTGCTTGAACGCTTCGACCGTTGAGATATCAGGCTTCGGCACGCCGGCGCGCCCGCAAGCGCAACCGGCGTCCCGGCAACATTCACGAGGTTGCCAGAGGCCAGCTTGTTCTCCTTGTGCTGTTCCGCTTCGTCAGGACGCCCTGACCGGCTCCAGCTTGCTGTCGAGCACGGGATAGCCCGAGGCGTCGCTCTTGCGGTCGAGGTAGGTCACCACGCGGTCAGGATTGGCGTGGATGCCGAGCAGGCGCATCGGCTGGTCGCCGACGGTCCGGAAGCTGTGCGGAATGTCGGCGGGCAACGCCACGCAGTCGCCTGGCCCCAGCCGGGAGGGCTTGTCTTCCTCGCCCTGCAGCCAGACCTCGGCCTCGCCTTCGATAATGAACAGCAGCTCGACGTAGGGATGAAAATGCATCGGCGCAACGTAGCCGGGCGCCGAGGTCTGGATGCCGGTGCGCACCGGCGTGTCGCCGTCGGCGATCAGCGGATGATAGAAGGCGAGCGCTCCGAACTCGACGCGGGTCGCATCGGCGAGCTTGCGGATCTTCGGCGCTTGAAGAGTGGACATTGGAACTCCCTTCGCCGCCTGCCAGGCGGGCCCGACGGCGACACTGTGCAGGACGCCCTCGGCACCCGCAAGCCGGCTACCGGAAGAGCATTGGACGCGGCGGCCGCGGCTCCCGAGCCCGCGGCCCTCGCAAAAGCCGGGCGGTTGTGTAACCCAGGTTACATAACGCGCGCTCCGGAGCGCTAGCATCACGGCAAGCGACGCGGCGTCGGTTCCACGCTCGCGAATCTTCAAACCGAGTCAGTGCCACTGGAAGAGATGAAGTACAAAATCATTGACGGATTCGGCACATTCCGAGTGTCGTGATAGGATATTGCAACCAAGGGAGCGATGAAATGAGGTTGGGACTGTTTCTCACGACATTGATCGGGCTGGCGGGTGCTTCTCACATCTCCAGCGCGGCAGACGCTACGTGGGCTGCCGTTGGCGCACTGGAGAATGGCATGTCGACGTCGTGCGGCGGCGGCACGGTGAGTACCGGGCCGGAATGGACCGCCCCTGCCCGTGGGCAGGTCGACATCAAGGGGAACACGCTCACTTTTAAAAGTACGAGCGCAATTCCGAACCATTCATTCACCGTCGATTTGAGGGCGTTGAATCCTGATGGTTCCGGAAAAGTTGTCGGCACAGACAACAACAACAGAGAGTTCTACCTGACGTTCGATCCGGGCAGCGGAGCCCGCACATTCCACATGACCTATCGCCTCAAGGCTTGCCGGCGCGTCTATACGCCCACGGCATAATGATGTCTCGCATGCTTGCCCTCGCCGTTCCGCCACAACGACGACCCGCACAAGGAGGCGATAAAATGAGGTTGGGACTGTTTCTCTCGACATTGATCGGGCTCGCGGGTGCTTCTCCCATCGCCAGCGCGGCAGACACGACGTGGATTGCCGTTGCCACACTGGAGAACCCCGCGTGCGATACTTCGATCGGCGGGCCGCCAGGGCCGACCGACTGACAAGTCGACATAAAGGGGAACACGCTCACTTTTACGAGGCAAACGACGACGAGGAGTTCATTCACTGTCGATTTGAAGGCGCTGCAGCCTGATGGTTCTGGAAGAGTCGTCGGCAAGGACGACAAGAACAGAGAGTTCTACGTCACGTTCGATCCGGGCAGCGGAGCGCGCCCATTCTATGTGACCAACTCCATTACCCCTTGCAGGTCAGTTTTTACGCCCAAGGCATAGTGACGTCTCAGCGATAGTCGGTACTAGCGGACCGAGTACATCAGGTGCCCTGTCCACCAGCTCGCCTCGCCGTTCAGGCGGATGGCGAGCAGCCCGATGCCGGCGACGAGGGCGATCCAGAACAGCGCCTTCGGAATTCCAGCCCTGACTCCCACCAATCCGGCGATCGCCAGCACGTCCACCGCGATCCCGAGCCAGGTCGCCGTGCTTCCCGGATACTCGTGGGCGGGTATGAGCACGCGCCACAGAAACGAGCCGATCAGATAGACGGCGAGACCATAGCAGACGATAGGGCTCGTTGCCTTCGACGGCTGATCGCTCATGGCGCCCTCCCCCGACGGGGGCAGTCAGCGCGCCCCGATCTTCCTAAGCGAACGGTCGATCCATAGTGCGCTGATCTTCTCCTGCACGCCATTCTGGCGCAGCCGCTGGCGCAGGCAGGCGAAGTCGACGCGGTCGAGCTCCTGGTCCTGGTTGAAGCAGGAGAACACCACCGACTCCTTGCCGGTGACCGGATCCTTGTGGAGCTGCAGGCACTGGGCGCAGACCTCCTTCATCATGCATTGCATGGGGGAGTTGATCGATCCCAGCGCGCGATGATCGGCCTTCAGCCAGGGCTTCAGCACGCCGTGCCGCGCCAGCCTAACGGCGTTCATCATGCCGTCCGAGCCGATGGCGACGATGCGGTCGGCGTCCTTGAAGGGGATCGGCTGCTCACCCAGCTCGCCCGATGCGTAGCGGCGCATCGCCTCGACGATGTTGTCGACCACCGATTTGTCCTGTGGCCGGTCGACCGGGAAACCCGGCTGCTCGTCGCAGGCCCAGACGACGACGTCGGCCGCGGCCTCGATCTCCTCGACCTTGTAGCGGTCGGACGGCTTCTTGTAGCCGGCGAAGTACAGCACCTTGCTGCCGGCCTTGCGGAAGGCCTGGCCAATCGAGAACAGCACGGCGTTGCCCAGGCCGCCGCCCGCCAGCACCACCGTCTCTCCCGGCTCGATCTCGGTCGGCGTGCCGGTCGGGCCCATGACGATCACCGGCTCGCCGGGCTCGAGCAGGGTGCAGAGGTCCGACGAGCCGCCCATCTCCAAGGTGATCAGCGACAGCAGGCCCTTGTCCTTGTCGACCCAGGCGCCGGTCAGCGCCAGGCCCTCCATGGTGAGCAAGGTGCCGTCGACCTTCTTCGATCGCGCCTCGTAGTTCTGCAGGCGATAGAACTGGCCGGGCTCGAAGTTGCGCGCGGCGGCGGGTGCCTCGACCACGACCTCGACGATGGTCGGCGTCAGGCGGTCGACGCGCACGACCTTGGCGCGCCACTGGGCGTTGGCCTGGCCCAGGATCTCGGCAGGCGAGCGTTTCGACGCCGGCAGCTTCGCCATGGTGCGCGTCAACACCGGATAGCCCTGCTTGGCGCCGCCCATGGCCTTCACGACGTTACCGGCGAACGACGGATGCAGGTCGCCGAAGAACGACATGAAGCGGCCGTCGGCGGCGCGATACATCAGCACGCGCACGTCGGCCGGCTTGGCCACGCGCTCGGGCGTGGCGGGATTGCCCTCCTCGTCGAGGGCGCGGAAGTACTTGCCGTCGATGAAGGCGTGCGTTGCGTCCTCGCGCGCCAGCACCGTGTTGGGCTGGGTGCCTGCCGCCACCAGGATGGTGCGCGCCGGCAGCGTCGCCTCGACCTTCTGGCCGTTCTGCTCGCCTGCGACCTTGAGCGCCGAGGCGTGGCCGTTGGCATCGACTTCGACGGCCACCGGCGACAGGCCTTCGGCGAAGCGGATGTCCTCCTCCAGCGCCTTCAGCACCTCTTCGTGGTTCAGCGTATAGGACGGCGAATCGATCAGACGCCGGCGATAGGCGATGGTGACGCCGCCCCAGCCGTTCACCAGGCCGGCGATATCCGGCGTGCGGCCCTCGCGTTCAGCCGTCGCACGCTCGGCGCGGATGGCCTCGGCATGGCTGATGAATTCGAACGCGATCTCGCGCTCCTCGGCGTTCATGGCGGCGAACACTGCGGCCTCGCCGCGCTCCTGCACCAGGATCTCGTGGCGCGCCAGGAACTTCTCGACCTGCAGCGGGTAGTAGGCGAGCGACTCCGTTGCCGTGTCGATCGCGGTCAGGCCGCCGCCGATCACCACCACCGGCAGGCGGATCTGCAGGTTGGCGATGGAGTCCTTCTTGGCAGCGCCCGTTAGCTGCAGCGCCATCAGGAAGTCCGACGCCGCGCGCACGCCGCGCGCCAGGCCGTTGGGCAGGTCGAGCACGGTGGGCTTGCCGGCGCCGGCGCACAGCGCCACGTGGTCGAAGCCCATGGCGAAGGCGCTCTCGACCGTCACCGTGCCGCCGAAGCGCACGCCGCCGAACATCGAGAACTGACGGCGCCGCTCGAGCAGCAGGCGCACCATCTTCAGGTAGTTCTTGTCCCAGCGCACGGTGATGCCGTACTCGGCGACTCCGCCGAAGCCCGCCATAGCGCGCTCGCCGAGGTCCTCGCGCAGCGAGGCAACGTCCTGAACCGCGGCAAAGGCATGGCGCGCACCGTCGGCCGACACGCCGGACTGCTCGACGGGCAAAGGCTCGATCTTCAAGCCGTCGATGCCGACCACGGCGTGGCCGTCGTTCATCAGGTGATGAGCGAGGTTGAAGCCGGCGGGGCCCAGCCCCACCACCAGCACGGTGCGGCCCGTCGCAGGCCTTGGGAGCGGCCGGCGCAGGTTGAGCGGATTCCACCGCGTCAGCAGCGAGTAGATCTCGAAGCCCCAGGGCAGGCCTAAAACGTCCTTCAGGGTGCGGGTCTCGATCTGCGGGATGTCGACCGGCTCCTGCTTCTGGTAGATGCAGGCCTTCATGCAGTCGTTGCAGATGCGATGCCCGGTCGCTGCCACCAGCGGATTGTCGACGGCGGCCATCGCCAGCGCGCCGATGGAGAAGCCCTCGCTCTTCAGGAGGTTCATCTCCGAGATCTTCTCCTCGAGCGGGCAGCCTGCCAGCGTGACGCCGAACGGCGACTTCTGGAACGCACCGGTCTTGCGATCCTTCAGCCCGCGCGAGCAGCTGTCCTTGCCCTGGTTGTGGCACCAGATGCAGTAGTTGGAATGATCGAGCGCGCGGACGAGGTCGAAGCCTTCGTCGGTCAACGCGAAGCCCTCGCGATGGCGCAGCATCGGCCGCGGCAGGCGCATGCGCGTGACGCCGTCCACGACCTCGGTCTCGATCGGCACCAGGTGCTCAAAGTCGAGCTTGTGCGGAACCTTGAACAAGGGCCCGTCGCGATGGCGCTTCTTTCCTTCAGGCGAGTGCAGCGCCCAGGCGGCGTAGCGCGTCAGCGCCTCGATCTCTTGTGTCGGCGTCGCGATCTTGAATTCCGCGCCGGCGCGCTCGCGTACGGCAAGAGCGAAGGCCAGCTCCCAGGCCTCCAGCCCATCCTCGAGCCTTACCGGAAGCGCGACCTCGGCCGTGACCTTGGCGCCGTCCAACGCGGCCGCGGCGTCCGCCTTGATGGTACGGGTCACGTAGCGCTGCACGAACAGACGCTTGCAATCGAAGACGGGCGCCAACTTGCTGTGTCGGCCGCGCAGTTCGGCGGCCTCCGCCGCAACGCCGAACAGCGCCGCTAAAAAGTCCTCGAGCGGGCGGGCCAGCTCGATCAGCAGGTTGGACTCGTCCTTGACCGCGAGGGCGTCCGGGTTGGCGCGCGCGGCCATCAGCCGGGCATGGGCCTCGACGTGGCTCTCCTTCAGCCAGTCGACGAAAGCAGCATCGAGGCGGACCAGGCCCTCGCGGTCGTAAAGGTCGGTAAAGCCGAGACCGTGGCTCAGCGAAGGCGACGCCATGTCAGGAATATCCGGGTGAACCGAGGGGTGATTCGTTCGTATGCGAACCGATTAGACAACGCCGGGCCGGAGCGCAAGACATCAGCGATTCGCGACACTAATGCTGATGACGCGACGGGCTGCTTCACGCATGGTCCCGCCGACATGCAACCCGTCCCGGCATCCGTGCGCAACTGGCTGATCGTTGTTGCTGCGATGATTTTTTTTATGATCGTCGTCGGTGCGCTCACCCGGCTCACCGAGTCGGGACTTTCGATGGTCGAATGGCGGCCGGTGACGGGCTGGCTGCCACCGCTGTCCGACGCGGCCTGGCAGGCCGAGCTGCAGAAATATCTTTCCTCGCCGCAGGGCAGATTGATCAATCGTGGTTTCACGATTGCCGAGTTCAAGGAAATCTTCTGGCTGGAGTACATCCATCGCCTGTGGGGCCGGCTGATCGGCGTGGTCTTCGCCCTGCCTCTCGCGTGGTTCTGGATCCGCGGCGGACTTTCGCCGGCCCTGAAGCCGCGCCTGGCGGCGCTGCTGGTGCTGGGCGGCCTGCAGGGTGCCTTGGGCTGGGCGATGGTGGCTTCCGGCCTGGTCGACCGGCCATCGGTCAGCCACTACCGCCTGGCCGCCCATCTGCTGCTGGCGGTGGCGCTCTACGCCTACACCGTATGGCTGATCCTGGAGCTCGGGCCCCAAGGTGCGCGCCGCGACGAGCCGCGCACGCGGCGCGATGCGACGGTCCTGATCGGTCTGCTCTTCGTCGTGCTCACCTGGGGCGCGCTGATGGCCGGCCTGCGCGCCGGCGCGGCCCACAACACCTTTCCAACCATGTCGGGCCACTGGATTCCACCCGGCCTGTTCGAGCTATCGCCGTGGTGGACCAACCTCTTCGAGAATCCGACGACCGTGCAGTTCATCCATCGCTGGCTCGCCAAGCTGCTCGTGCTGGGGGTGCTGCTCATGGCCTGGCGCGCGCGCCGCGCAGAAGCCGTCCTGGCCGCGGCGATGGCCCTGGTGCAGCTAA
Organism: Reyranella sp.; assembly: GCA_021732285.1. Lineage (GTDB taxonomy): Bacteria > Pseudomonadota > Alphaproteobacteria > Reyranellales > Reyranellaceae > Reyranella. Next base: position 23,965 of record JAKFVH010000140.1, read on the forward strand.
GCCTCGGAATCGCCACGATCCTGACGGGAGTCGACATACCCGTTGCAACATTGCACCAGGCCGGAGCGGTCATATTGCTGACTTTTGTGATCGTCGTGCGGCATCGCGCGACACCTTCTCGGGCGAGCCCGGTGTCGGCTATTGTTGGAGCATGAGCGGGACTTCTAGCCGGCCTTCTCCATGACTCGACCTGGTTTGATTGTCGGCGCCGCGATCGTGGTCGCGGCGGCGGTGGGCACGGTCGCGTGGCTGCTGCTGTCACCGGAGACCGCGCAGCGACTGGCCGATGCCGCCAAGCCAGCGGCGCAAACCGCAGCCATCGCAGTCCCCGAGTCGACTTCTCCGCCCGAGGTGACGAGCGCCGACTTTGGCCAGGCGGAGACGTCCTCTCCGACGACCGCCACGGCCAAGGAGAAGGAACCATCCTCGATCGACTGGCCGGCGCTGCCCATCGACGAGGTGCGCAATCGAGCGAATGCCGATGACGTGACCGCCATGGAAGAGCTGGCGCGCCGCCTGGTGCAGGGCATCGGGGTCGCCAAGGACCAGCAGGCGGCAGCCGGCTGGCTGCTGCGTGCCGCCCAGCGCGGCTCAGGGCAATCCGCCTTCAATGTCGGCGTGATGTACGAGCGTGGCTTCGTGGTCGAACGCGATTCGACCAAGGCCATCGAATGGTACCGCAAGGCCGCCGAGGCCAACGTGCCGATGGCCAAACACAACCTCGCCCTCCTGCTACGCGACGGAAAGGGCGCGCCGCGCAACGGCAAGGAGGCGGTCGAGCTGCTGCGGTCGGCCGCCCGCCAGGGGATGGCCGCGTCGATGTTCACCCTGGGCGACATCTACGAACGCGGCGACGAGGGTCTCAAGGACCCGGCGATCGCGCTCGCCTGGTTCGCCATCGCCGCCGAGTTCGACCGCCAGACCAACCGCGGCGGCGAGAGCGCCCTGGCCAAGATGGCGAGCCAACGCGTCCAGGTGCTGCAGCGCATCCTGCTGCCGGGCGAGCTCGAACGCGCCCAGCAGTTCGGCCAGGCCGAATTCAAGCAGATCGTCGAGGCCCTGCAGCCGCCCAAGCCGCCGTCACTGGCAACCGATGCGTCGGGGCTGCCTCGGCCCGCTCTCCCGCCTTTGCCATCCGCTGCGTCTGGCGCGGAGCCGGCGGGCTGGCCCAAAGCCACCACCGATCAGATCCGCGTCATCCAGCAGGCCCTGGTCGATCTAAAACTCCTGCGCGACAAGCCCGACGGCGCGTTGGGCCCGATGACCCGCAACGCCATCCGCGCGTTCCAGCGCAGCGTGGCGATGCGCGAGACCGGCGATCCGACCGTCGACGTGTTCGTGGCGCTGCAGGATGCGCTCAAGGCCGAGGCCACGGACAAGGGACAAGGCGCGGAGCCGATCCCGGACGCCTGGCCGAGCGTCGCCGTCGATCAGGTGAAGGTCATCCAGACCCTGCTGCGCGATCTCAACTTTTCGCGCGAGGCGGCTGACGGCGTGCTCGGGCCGGCGACGCGCGCGGCCATTCGCGACTATGAGCGCTCGCTCGGCCTTGCTCAGACAGGCGAGCCCAGCAAGACGCTGTTCGACTCGCTGAGAGAAATGCGCGGCTTGACGGTACCGGTGACGAAGTCGGAGTGAAGAGCGCTAGACGAACCTGCCGGCGTGCCGCCACCACGCGGCCGGCAGCAACGATGCCGCTCGTCGCGCCAGCTCCAGCGACTCATAGAGGGCAAAGCAGGTCGCGCCGCTGCCGCTCATGGCGGCATGCCGGGCTCCCGTTCGGCCGAGTTCCTCCAGGACCTGACCGACCAGGGGCGCAAGCGAGATCGCCGCGGCCGTGAGATCGTTGCCGCGGTCGGCAAGAACACGGGCGAGTTCCGCGAGGTCCCGCCACGCCCGCGGCGCCGGCCGCACCGCAGAGAAGGCGCCACGGCGTGCGGCGAAGACATCGCGAGTGGGCAGCGCCGTGCCCGGGTTGACCAGCAGGACGGCACACTCAGGCAACGGCGGCGCCCAGGCCAGGCGTTCGCCGACGCCGGATACGAAGGCGGTTCGGCCGGCTAAGCACATCGGCACGTCGGCGCCCAGGCTTGCTGCGAGATCGAACAGTTCCTCTTCGGGCATCGCCACCCGCCAGAGCTCGACGAGCTCGCGCAGCGTTGCGGCGGCATCGGCAGACCCGCCGCCCAGGCCCGCAGCGACGGGTACATGCTTGACCAGGCGGATCGCGGCGCGCGGCGCCACCCCTGCCCGGTCAGCCAACAGGCGCGCCGCCTTCAGCACCAAATTGTCGTCTTCTCCGGCCAGTGCCCCTGCCAACGGTCCATCGACACCGAGCGATAGGCGATCGGCAGGCTGCGCGTCGACTTGGTCGGCCAGGTCGATGAAGGCCACGAGAGAGTCGAGCTGATGGTAGCCGTCGTCGCGGCGGCCGACGACGTTCAGCCAGAGATTGACCTTGGCACGCGCCGGCCGCACCGGATCGACCCGTGGATTGGCTCAGCCGCCCTGCTTGGCTTCGGCGGGCTTCTCGTAGACCGTCGGCTTGTCGTTGGCGGCACTCAGCCCGTTCTCGAGCTTGTCCTTGATCACCGGCAGGCGGTCCTTGTCCGGCTTCTGGTTGAGCGCCCGCTCCCACTGGAAGCGCGCCTCGCGCTTGCGGCCGACATGCCAGTAGGCATCGCCGAGATGCTCGACGATGGTGGCGTCGTCGCCCTTCTGCTCGGCGGCGCGCTCCAGCCACTCCACGGCCTTGTCGTACTGCCCCAGGCGATAGAACGCCCAGCCCACTGAATCGGTGATGGCGCCGTCATCGGGCCGAAGCTCGGTGGCCCGCTGCAGCATCTTCATGCCTTCTTCCAGATGCAGGCCCTGGTCGATCCAGCTGTAGCCGAGATAGTTCAGGACATGCGGCTGCTCGGGCGAGAGCTCGAGTGCCTTCTTCATGTCGGCTTCCGCCTTGGGCCACTGCTTGGTCCGCTCGAGCACGATGCCGCGGCCGAAGAACACCGACCAATGGCGCTCCTCCAGGTTGCGGATGCGCTTGATCGCCGTGTCATAGGCCTGCACGGCGTCGCTGTACTTTTCCTTGCCACGCAGCAGGTCAGCCAGGGTCAGCGCGGCATCGATGCGATCGGGCTTCTCGGCGACCAGGGTCTTCAGACGATTGACCGCCTGATCGAACTTCTCCTGCTGGGCGTCGAGGGCGGCAACGCGCAGCCGGGCCTGCCAGTAAAGCGGCGAGTTCTGGCCGATCTTGTTCAGCGCCTCGACGGCCTTGGGGACCATCTGGAACTGCTCGTAGAGGCCCGCGACCATCAGCCAGGCGAAGTCGTGCTCGGGCCGGAGGTAGGCGGCAAGCTGATAGAAGATCAGCGCCAGGTCGGCGCGCGCATTGCGCGGGTCGGCGGACAGGATGCCGCCGATATCGAACAGGATCTCCGAGATGCCCGAAGCCGGCGTCGGCTGCGGCGGCATCGGTGCGTTGGGGCCGATCAGGCCGTCCATCACCACGGCGTCGCTGTACTTCTCGCCGTAGGTCTTCAGGAGATCACGCGCCTCGGCGGTCTTGCCGAGCCGCATCAGGCCTTCGGCGACGGCCACGGTCGTGCGCAGGCCGTTCTTGTCGAGCGCCATGGCGCGGCGGTACTTGGCTTCCGCGGCGGCTTTGTCGCCGGCCATCTCGTCGATCTGCGCCTCGATCACCAGCGCCGGCGCTTCGGCACGCTCGCCGGCCGCAGGCTTCAGCTTGGCGATCCGTGCACGGGCGCCGGCGTAGTCCTTCTCGCCGGCCTTCAGCCAACCCAGCACATACTCGCGCAACGGGCCGAGCTGGCTGTCACCGCCAATGCGCCCGAGCTGCTGCTCGGCGGTGCGATAGTCGCCCTTCTTGATGGCCTGTACCGCCAGCACGAGGTTGGGCAGGCCGTCGCCCGGCCGCGCCGTCAGGATTTGCGGCGCGAGCTGTGCAGCCTGGTCGATGCGGCCGGCATACATGCGCAGCCGGAAGGCCGCATAGACCAGCTCGGGGTCATTCGGCGCCTGGGCGAGCGCCAGATCGATCTGCTCGGCGGCAGTGTCGTAGTCGTGGTCCTGCTCGGCGACGCGGGCGGCGAGATAGCGGCCGCTCAGCGTGATCGCCGACAGTTGCAGGCCACGCGGCGGCTGGGCCTGGCGTTGGGCGGGCGGCTTGGCCTGACCAGCACCTGGGGTGCCCTGCTGCGCATCGCCGGTGGCGGGGATCGAGAGGAGCAGCGCTGCCGACAGCAGCGCGATGTGTGTACGTCGCATGCAACTCACATGTTGGGATAGTTGGGACCGCCGCCACCCTCGGGCACGGTCCAATCGATGTTCTGGGCCGGGTCCTTGATGTCGCAGGTCTTGCAGTGCACGCAGTTCTGCGCGTTGATCTGGAAGCGCGGCTGGCCGTTGTCCGACGTCACCACCTCGTAAACGCCGGCCGGACAGTAGCGTTGCGCGGGCTCCGCATAGAGCGGCAGGTTGACCGCGATCGGGATCGACGGATCGCGCAGCCGGAGATGGACCGGCTGGTCCTCCTCGTGGTTGGTGTTCGACAGGAACACCGACGAGGGCTTGTCGAACGACAGCACGCCGTCGGCCTTGGGATACTGGATCGGCTGGAACTCGGCGGCCGGCCGCAGGCATTCATGGTCGGCCTTCTTGTGACGCATCGTCCAGGGCACGCGAATGCCGAGATCGTGCAGCCACATGTCCATGCCGCCATAGAGCGTGCCCAGCATGGTGCCCCACCGTAGCGCGGGCTTCACGTTGCGCACCTTGTCGAGATCCTTCCAGATCCACGACGCCTTCACCTTGACCGGATAGGCGATGAGCTCGTCTCCGCCCGTCTTGCCGGCCGCCAGCGCCTCGAAGGCGGCCTCGGCCGCCAGCATGCCGCTCTTGATGGCGTTGTGGCTGCCCTTGATGCGCGGCAGGTTCACGAAGCCCGCCGAACAACCGATCAGCGCACCGCCGGGGAAGGTGAGCTTGGGCACCGACTGCACGCCGCCCTCGTTGATGGCGCGCGAGCCATAGGCCAGGCGCTTGCCGCCTTGCAGGTACCTGGCGACGTCAGGGTGTGTCTTGAAGCGCTGGAACTCGTCGAACGGCGACAGATAGGGGTTCTCGTACTCGAGATGGACGACGAAGCCGATGGAAACGAGGTTGTCGCCGAAATGGTACATGAAGGAGCCGCCGTGGCTGCCGGTCTCGCTGAGCGGCCAGCCCTGCGAGTGCACGATCAGGCCCTTCTGGAAGCGCGCCGGCTCGACCTGCCACAGCTCCTTCAGCCCGATGCCGAACTTCTGCGGATCGACGCCGTCACGCAGATCGAACTTGGCCATGAGCTGCTTGGAGAGCGAGCCGCGCACGCCCTCGGCGATCAGCGTGTACTTGGCATGCAGCTCCATGCCCGGCGTGTAGCTGTCCTTGTGCTTGCCGTCCTTGCCGACACCCATGTCGCCGGTGGCGACGCCCTTCACCGAGCCGTCCTCGTTGTAGAGCACCTCGGCGCCGGCGAAGCCCGGGTAGATCTCGACGCCCAGCGCCTCGGCCTGCTGGCCGAGCCAGCGGCAGACATCGCCCAGGCTGACGATGTAGTTGCCGTGGTTGCTCATCAATCGCGGCATCAGGAAGTTGGGGAAGCGATAGGAGCCCGCCTTCGTCAGGAACAGGAACTGGTCGTCCGTCATCTGGGTCTCGAGCGGCGCACCCTTCTCCTTCCAGTCCGGGATCAGTTCGTTGAGGCCGATGGGATCGACGACGGCGCCCGACAGGATGTGCGCACCGATCTCCGAGCCCTTCTCGATCAGGCAGACGGAGACCTCGTGGTTGCGCTCGGCGGCAAGTTGCTTGAGGCGGATCGCCGCCGACAGCCCGGCCGGACCGCCACCAACGACCAGCACGTCATATTCCATCGACTCGCGCGCCATTCCCGTCTCGCTCTGCAGTGCCTTTTCAACATGGACGCGCCGCCGGGAGGCGACGATCCTTCAATCGTAGATAGCCTGTTGGGGGGTAAATCGCCACCCAGCCAAAAGGGGAATTCCCGTGGCAGAGCTGACCGGAATCGAGAGCAAACTCTTCACCGCCCGTGATTTTAGGCTGGAAAGCGGGCAATCGCTGCCCGTGCTGGAGCTCGCCTACGAAGCTTACGGTACCCTGTCACCAACGCGCGACAACGCGATCCTGGTCGTGCACGGCTACACATCGAGCCATCACGCCGCAGGTCGCAACGCACCGGGCAAGCAAGGACGCGGTGTCGCCGAGGGCGCGGCCGGCTGGTTCGACGGGCTGATCGGTCCCGGCAAGGCGGTCGACACCAACCGCTACTTCGTGGTGTCCGTGAATGCGCTGGGATCGGCGCACGGCAGCACCGGGCCCAATGCCAAGGACCCGCGCACCGGCAAGCCCTATGGGCCGACCTTCCCCGAGATCACGATGCGCGACATCGTGGCGGCCGAGAAGCTTTTGGTCGATTCACTGGGGCTCACGAGCCTGGTCGCCGTCATCGGTCCGTCGATGGGCGGCTTCCAGTCGTTCCAGTGGGCCGCCTCCTACCCTGGCTTCATGAAGGCGATCGTGCCCTCGGTGACGGCGCCACGCTCGCCGGGCGGGCTCGATCGGCTGGAGGCTTTGCAGAAAAGGCTGGCCAGCGATCCCAACTGGAACGGCGGCTGGTACTACGACAATGGCGGCATCGCCCGCACGCTCGAGGAGATCCGCTTCGAGACCCTGACGACCTACGGCCAGAACGAGATCCTGGCCGAGACCATGCCTGATCCCAAGGTGCGCGAAGCGGCGATCCGCGCCAACGCCAAGGCGTGGTCGCAGATCTACGACGGGCATTCGATGGTCGTGCTGCGCCGGGCGATCGGCAGCTTCGACATCACGGCCGACTACGCCAAGCTCGAGAACACCAAGGTGCTCTACGTCCAGTCGCCCTCCGACAAGCTGTTCGACATCGCGCTCAGCCCCGGCTACGTGAGCGACATGCGCAAGACTGGGATCGACGTCACCTACGTTGAACTGCCGACCAACAAGGGCCACATGGCAAGCCACGCCGATGCCGCTCTGTGGGCGCCCATCCTCGGCGCGTTCCTCAAACGCCTGTCATGAACCAAGCGATCGCCCGCGAAGACCTCGAATCGCTGCTCCGATGGTACGTCGATCAGGGCATTGACGAGTCCATCGGCGAGGAGGCCGTCGACCGCTTTGCCGCACCCGCACCGCAGGCTGCACCGCCGCCGGTCCAGCAACAGGCGCCAGCCGCCCCGACGCCCATACGCCCGGCACCAGCGGCTCCCGCTCCCCTTCGCGGTCCGGTTCCCATTGAATCGCCTCAGCTCGTCGAGGACGCGCGGGCTCTGGCGCAGCGCTGCAACAGCGTCGAAGAGCTCGAGGCGGCAGTGCGCGCGTTCGAAGGCTGCGCGCTCAAGCGCACGGCAAAGAACACCGTGTTTGCCGACGGCGTGGTCGGCTCGCCGGTCATGGTCGTGGGCGAGGCGCCGGGCGCCGACGAAGACCGCCTGGGCAAGCCGTTCGTGGGCGTGAGCGGCCAGCTGATGGACCGCATGTTCGACGCCATCGGCATGAGCCGCGAACGCGACCTCTACATCACCAACATCCTGTTCTGGCGACCGCCCGGCAACCGCACGCCGACGCTGGCCGAGCAGGCGATCTGCATGGCGTTCACGCGCCGCCATATCGAGCTGGCCCGGCCCAAGGTGCTGGTCCTGGCCGGCGGCACGGCGGCCAAGTCGGTGCTCGACACGACCGAGGGCATCATGCGGCTGCGCGGCAAATGGGTGAGCCTCAGCCTCGACGACGGCAGTGCAGTCCCCACCCTGCCGACCTTCCATCCTGCCTATCTGCTGCGCACGCCGGCCAGCAAGCGGCAGAGCTGGTCCGACCTCTTGTCGGTCGACAAGAAGTTGCGTGAACTCGGCATCAGGTGATGCAGCGCACCGGCGGCTGCATGTGCGGGGCGGTGCGCTTCAAGACCACGGGCGAGCCCTCGCGCGTGACGATCTGCCATTGCACCTGGTGCCAACGCCGGACGGGTACCGCCTTCGGCACGGAGGTCGTGTTCAATAGCGATCAAGTCGAGATGACGGGCGACGAGGTTGCCCACTATCGCCACGTTTCCGACGAATCGGGCCGATGGCTAGAGGTCGAGTTCTGCCGGCGCTGCGGCACGAACCTCGGCTTCACGCTGGAGGCGGTTCCCGGCGTGCGCACTTTGCCCGCTGGCGCGTTCGACGATCCGACCTGGATCAAGGCGGAACGCTACAAGTTCCGCCACGTCTTCCTGCGATCGAGGCGAGAATGGTCGGACCTCTCGCCTCACGTCGAGCAGTACGAGCAGCACTTCCGCTCGTAGCTGGGGGCGCGCCACTCCAGTGGCGCGTCTTCTCATGCTCATACGTACCGCGCGCTTCCAGCGCGCTCATGAGCGAGCCGGAGGCTCGCGGTCCGGAA
>JAKFVH010000052.1 GCA_021732285.1 Reyranella sp.
CGAGCGCGCGCCACTGGTTCACCATCTGGTGCTGGAAGTCGTTGAGCTTGACGGAGGCGATGTCGGGGATGCCGAGCGGCGGCTGGGTCACCGTCTCCCAGAAGGCGCGCAGCTTTTCGACGCGCTTCTCCGGCGGATTGCCGGCGATGACGGCAGAGTTGATGGCGCCGATCGAGATGCCGGCGACGCAATCGGGATGCAGGTCGGCCTCGGCCAGCGCCTGGTAGACGCCGGCCTGATAGGAGCCGAGCGCGCCGCCGCCCTGCAACAAAAGCGCAATCCGCTCGAAATCCGGTCGGCCCGACGCCGATTTGGCAGTCATGACGCGTGTTCCCTTCGCTCTTCGCCACCGTGTAGCACGATGCGGGCCGAGCCGGGTGGGCCATCTCGCCGCTTCGGCCGCGTCAGGGGGCTTGCACCGCCTCGACGAAAGCATCGAGCGACCAGCCGCCGATCACTTCTACGCGCGGCAGGCGCAGGACGTCCTGGCCGAGCGCGGCCAGGCCGGGATCGGTGGTGAAACCGCTCTCGTAGCCGCATTGGCGCGCGATACGCACGAAGCGCTCGTCGCCTTCGCCGAACGGGGCGGCGATCGACCGGCAATCCGCGCCGAGCGCCCGTTGCAGCGCCGCCCGCGAGCGCGCCGCTTCGAGCACGATCTCGCGGCTCGACAGCTCGGCCATGTGGCTGTGGCTCGCCATGTGGCTGCCGAAGCGCACGCCGGCCGCGGCCAGCGCCTGGATCTGCGGCCAGTCCATCAGCGGCGCGGTTGGGCCGTAGGCTAAATCCCAGTCGGCGTGTCCGCCGACCTTGTCGGTGACGACGAAGATCTCCGCGGTGAAGTCGTGGGCGCGCAGGATCGGCCAGGCGGCGTCGTGAAAGTCGCTGTAGGCGTCGTCGAAGCTGATCAGCACCGGACGTCCCGCAAACGGACGGCCGGCGCCAAGATGGCGGGCGACGTCGTCAGACGTCACGGCGTGATAGCCGTTGCGACGCAGCCAGCGCATCTGCTCGGCGAACGCCGCCGGCGCCTGGCGATAGCGCGCCAGATCGGCGGGGCCGCCCTCGGCGATGCGATGGTAGAGCAGGATGGGCAGACGATCGGTGCGTTCGCTGCGCCCGACATCGGCGCGCTGCGCGACGGCGCCATCCCAGACGACATGGCGTGCGAAGTCCGGGTCAGGTGGCGGGCCGAGATCGGTTTGCTCGACAAGCGGTGCGGATGCCTGCTCCTGTACGTTGAGGCGACGGAACAGGTCGACGCGGTAGAGCTCGTTCTGCGAGGAGCGCTCGAGGGCGAGGCCGGGTGTGGTCGACAAGGTCTCGGCGATCACCTTGGCGCCGAAGGCGGCATCCCAGTCGTAGCCGGTGTGGCTGGGCTCGTCCTTCAGGACGAAAGCGTGCGCCGACAGGAGATGGCCACCTGGCGCCAGGGCTGCGGCGAGGCGCCGGGCGACGCGGGCGAGCGCCTCGCGGTCGGCGAGGTCGTACAGGACTTCCGAGCAGACGATCAGGTCGAGGCCATCCGGCAGTGCGTCGTCGAACAGATCGAGGCGGCGCCAGTCGACATTGCCGTGGGCGTGGCAGCGCTCTCGTGCGCGCTGCAGCGCGGTCTCGGAGATGTCGGCGGCGATCAAGTGGTCGACGCGCGGCGCCAGCAGTTGCGTGAACCTGCCCTCCGAACAGGCGAGCTCCATCGCCTTGCCGATCGGCTTCTGCGGCAGCAGGTCGAACGTGCGGCGATACTTCAGCTGCTCGTAGGCCGAGCCGTAGGCCCACGGATCCTCGGTGCGATAGATGCCTTCCCAGTAGGCGCGACGGTCATCGCCGATCTCCGGCGTCGGCTCGACAGGTTTGCGCGGTGCTGCCGGGACGGTTCGCTCGGCCATCGCGCGTCCTTCCGCGATCAGCGAAGCCATGGCGCGCTCGCCGGAGCCGGCGCCGCCGGTCGCCAACAACGCCGCGTCGGTGAAGGCGGCCTTGGCGAGCGCGCGCAGGCTGCGGACCGGGACCGCACGCCGCCGCAGCTTGGCCGCCGTCACCGCAAGGCCCAGGCAAACCGTCGCCATCGTCGCGTGCAGCCAGAAGACCGGCCGGCGCACCAGTCCGCCGGCCTTCAGCAACTCTGCCAGGCTCACCGAATCGAGCGCGAGCCGCATCACGTCGCCGGCCGAGAAGCCGCCCAGCGCCGGCGCCTCGCCATGGCCGACGATGCGCAGGCCGCTGCGGAACTCCACGCGCACCCGGTCGATGCCGGCCTCGGCGGGAATCGGCAGGAGACGGGCAACGTCCTGGCGGACCAGCAACGTGCCGTCCACGACCAGCCGGTCGGTCAGGTGCCGCGGGCTAAAAATCTCGGGCTCCAGGGCAAAGCGCAGGCGTTCGGCCAGGCCGCGCCGGCACGCGACGCGCTCGACCTCGTGCAGCAGCGTGCCGACGCGGCCGACGAAGGCGGGATCCTCGTGCGGCAGCTCGTCGGGCAGTCGCTGGGCGCCGAACACCAGGCCCTCGACGATGGTCTGCCGGCAGAGCTCGGCGCTATCGCCGTGCCTGTCGGGCAGGGCCATCAGCAGGCCAACGCCATCGCCGCCCTGGCCGACATCGACCGCTGCGCACCACAGCGCGTTTACGCCTTGCGCCATCTCCTTCGATCCCGCCGCCGGATCGGCGCTGGCGGCGTGACGCTCGGACGGGTGGACAACGCGGGGGTCGATACCGAACGCGCGTTCGATGACCCCGGTCCCGTCGGCCAGCATGGCGCGGACATCGGTCGACAGCGAGCCGTGGCGCATGTGGTAGAACGCGAGCGGCTCGGGCACGGGCAGGAAGGCCACGCCGGTGCGGGCGATGCGCTGGAAGAAGTCCATGTCCTCGGCGGTGCGCAGGCGGGCATCGAAGCCGCCCTGCTCGACGACCAGCGCGCGATCGAGCACCGCGCCATGGACGACGAGAGGGAAGGACCGCGCCAGGGTCTCGAAGGGCGCGCGCGCGACCGCGGTCGAGAACCACGGCGGCCGCTGCCGCCCGGAGGCGGTGATGCGGATCGAGCCGCAATAGGCGACCCTGCCGCCGGGATTGGCCTCGAGCTTGCCAACCATCCGGTCGACGAAGGTGGCGGCGATGGTGTCATCGGCGTCGAGGAACATCAGCCAGCGGCCGGTCGCCGCCGCGATGCCGCGGTTTCGCGCCGCCGAGACGCCCTCGGGCGCGCCATCATTGGCCAGCAGCAAGAAGCGCTTGTCGCGCGCGACGTAGGCTTCGGCCAACTGCCGCGTCGCGTCACGCGAGCCATCGTCGACGACGATCGCCTGCCAGTCGCCGCGTGTCTGCGCCAGCAGGCTGTCGAGCGTGGCAGCCAGCGTGTCGGCCGCGTTGTGCGCCGGAATGACGACTGAAAGCGTCATCGCCCTTTCAGCAGTTCCTTCACTTCGCGCAAGGTCGAGCGCAGGCCGCGCGGCGGCAGGAGCCGGCGGGCGACGTCGTCGATCAGCGCCTGGCCGTCTTCCTCGAGCCATGCCGTGCAGCCGGCGTTGTCGAGTTGGCGATGGGTTACGGCCTGGCCTGACGAGCCGAGACAGTATGAACAGGCGGCAAGCGGCGCGGCATCACCGAGGTAGCGCTCGAGGTCGCGCCGCAGGGAGGGATTGTCGTGCAGCGCCACGCCGTCACTCGCCGGGCTTGCGAAGTCGATCCGGTGCAGGGCGAGCCACGACGACATGAGCGACGCCATCGGGCATTTGTAGAACCGTCCGCCATGGACCGTGTGGCACTCCGTGGCGGTGTGGCAGGCGCGGTAGATCGCCTTGACCAGCTTCGGATCGTCGATGCGCTTGTTGACCAGCGTCTGGTCGAAGGTGCGGAACCGTTCGAAGCGCAGCTCGACGTCATGCGTCCGGCAGAGCCGTTCGCAGTCCTCGTCGTCGAGGCGTCGCCGGACGCCGGGATAGACGCTGACATGCAGCTTGTCGATCAGGCGCCAGAACTCGTCGGGCACACGATGCAGCAGCACGCCATTGGTGAAGACCACGATCGAGTCGGCGATGCCGATGCGCCGGCCCTCGCTCAGGAACGCGAGCAGCTCGGGATGCAGCAGCGGCTCGCCGCCGACGATCCTGAGCTCGCGGGAATGGAACGCGGCGGCCAGCGCCTCGAAATCGCGGCTGAAGTCCGCGAGGTTGGCAAACTTCTTCGCCAGCAGCGGCGAGGCATGCGCACAGGCATGGCAGCTGATGTTGCAATGTTCTGTCAGGCTGTATTCGACGCTGAGCCGTGTCAGCTTGTTGGCAGGTGCGCCGGTCACGCCGGTCCTCGCATGGTCCCGCTGCTCGACTAGCACTGGCGATGAGGGGCTGTCGACTGGCCAGCGGCTCGACTAGGCCGTGTGGTGCAAATAGTTGTTGCGCCACCCCTCACCAGACGACCTCGGTGTAGAGCGGAAGCGGGTCGCGCCGGCCGAAGCGCCGCCGCAGGCGGCCGCGGGCGATGCTGAGCGCGAGGCCCGAGAAGTGCCAGGCCGAGGCCAGCGGATGCTGGTGCAGCGCCTCGGCCAGCAGGATGCGGGCATCGCCGCGTCGCCGCATCGCCGCGGCACGATAGGCGAACCAGTGGCGCGAGGCCTGCAGATGCTGGGCGATGTCGGCGGCATGCTCGGGGTACTTCCGCCGGTATTCGCCGAGCACCAGCTCGGTCGAGCGGAACATCTGCAGCGAATCGCTCGACATGTTGCCCGGCGTCGCGCGATAGCCCACGAGATAGCGCGGCACGACGGCGAAGCCTGAATGCTCGGCGACACGGAAGCACATCAGCAGATCCTCCGCGCCCTGCGCCCGGCGCGCCCGCAGCGTCGGATCGTAGCCGCCGGCCTTCTCGAAGGCGGCACGGCGCATCAGCAGCGAGGAGCCGTTGCCGATCCAGTTGGCCGCGCACAGGCTTTTCATCGCATCGCCCTCGACCAGCGGCTGCGGCCCGAACGACACCACGCGATCGTGCTGGTCGATGCTGGCGAACCAGCAATAGGCGAGGCCGACCGCCGGGCCGGCCTGGCGGAGCGCCTCGAGCTGGAACTCGATCTTGGTCGGCGCCCACAGGTCGTCGGCGTCGATGAAGGCGAGATAGGCCGCCGCGGTCGCCGCCGCGCCCGTGTTGCGCGCCGCCGCCACGCCGGCGTTGTTCTGCCGGACCAGCCGCACGCGGCGATCCTGGCGGATCTTCTGGTCGACGATGGCGACCGACCCGTCAGTCGATTCGTCGTCGACGACGACGATGTCGAGCTTGGGATGGGTCTGCCGGCCGATGCTGTCGAGCGTGGCTGCGATCGTGCGTTCGGCGTTGCGCATCGGCACGACCACACCGACCATGTCTTCTTCTTGTTGGTTCACAACGGGCCAACCTATCCAAGGCGGCCCGTGAAGGAAAGCGTCAGCGCGCCGTCTGACTGTCTTCGCACCAGTTGAGCTGGTCGAGCGGCAGGTCTCGCATCCTGGCGACGGCGGCCACGGTCGCCTTGTCGATGCACTGCTGCACCTGCGGATCGTGGATCGGCGACATCAGGCGGCTTGCCGGATCGTGCGCCAGGCCGAGCACATGACCGAGCTCATGGCGCACCGCGGTGGCGATGGCTGCGACGGCGGTCTCGCGATAGATCATCACCACGCCGCCGCCGTTCGGCAGGGGCTGCAACACGGCCATGGGTCTGATAACGCGTCCGCCGATGGGCATGGCGCCGCGGGCCGGCAGGATGCTCCAGACGTTGGCGCGCGGCGGCGCGGGGTCGCTGCGCTGTCCTTCGGCGTGGAAGACCCTGATCGTGGCCTCGAAGCGGACGTAGCCGTTCAGCACGTGGTTCCATTCGCCGACGGCGCGCAGGATTTCCCGTCGTTCGTCCACTGGGAAGGCGGGATCGAGGCGCAGGGCAATGACCTCGACGTTGGGGCTGTAGCGCGTGACGTAGGAGAGGTTGTCGGTGTAGCGCGCCTCGCCGGCCGGCACGCCGTTGTCGGCCGGGTCGGCGACCAGATAGTCGCGCTGTACGCAGGCGCCAAGCGACAGGACGAACGTCGCGGCGACGAGGGCTCGCAGAAGCACGGCCGGACTCCCTGCTCACGCGAGGTCTCTGCCTCGTAGTCATGTCGGCCGAGGGGGCGCGAGGAGCCTAGGGGACTTTCAACCCGTGACTAAATGACAAGTCATGACGAGTCGGTGAGTGCCGCGTGAAAATATTCACAGCGTGCTTCGTGAAATCACTCTGCGACAGCGGCGTAGCGCAAGTCGGGCAGCGGCTGCGACCGGTCGATGCCGGCGCCGGCGTCGAACTTCTTCAGCTCGGGCATCACGCTCTTGGCGAACAGGCGCATGTTGCGCGCCGCTTCCTCGTGCGGCATGCCGGCGTAGGAGAATACGCCGACGAAGCCCGAATTGTTGGTCTGCTGGTGGATGGTCATGATCTTGTCATGGACCTGCTCGGGCGTGCCGTAGACCTGCAGGTCTGCGAAGAACTCGATCGCCTTCTGGTCGCCGTAGGCGGCGAGCTTCTCGTTCATCTTGGCGTAGTACTCATAGCCGCGCTGGTTCTTCATGTGGGCGCCGGCGAATTGGTAGTGGTCGAGCACCGTGCGGTAGTAGCCGCCGATGTACGTCATCGCCATCTCGCGCGCTCGCTCCGCACTGGGATCGGTGAAGATCCAGCCGGCCGAGATCGGCTGCGGGGCGGCCGTGCCGTTGATCTCGCGATAGAGCGTGTTGTACTCGCTGAGCTCCTTCTCGACCTCGCGCCACGGCTTCTGCGGGATGATCAGGAGACCGACGCCGAGCTTGGCCATGATGCGCGCGCTCTCGGGGCTGACGGCCGCGGCATAGGTGCGGCCACGGAAGCTCTTGAACGGCGTCGGCCGGATCGCGGCGCGCGGCTGGCGGTAGTGCTTGCCGTCATATTCCATGACGCCGCTTTCCAGGCCTTTCAGCAGCGCTTCGCCGTATTCGACGAACAGCTCGCGGCTGTCGCCCATGTCGAGGCGGAAGCCGTCGAACTCGACCTTGCCCGCGCCGCGGCCGAGTCCCAGGATCATGCGGCCACCGGAGAGGTGGTCGAGCATGGAAATCTGCTCGGCCGCGCGCATGGGATCGTGCCAGGGCAGCACCACCACCATTGAGCCGAGTTTCACGTTGCGCGTGCGGCCGGCCATGTAGGACAGGAACTGCACCACGTCGGGGCACATCGTGTAGTCGGTGAAATGGTGCTCGACCGACCAGATCGAATCGAAGCCCAGCGGCTCGGCCATGTCGGCCAGTGCGAGCTCGTTGAGGTAGATCTGATGGTCGCTGAGCGCCCGGCCGGTGTTCTGGAAGACAGCCGCCATTCCGACATGCATGAAAGGTTCCTCCGCCGCTTTGCCGCATGGTAAACGGGCGTTTACCTCGACGGAAGTGGCAATGCGCAGCGTTGCCATCCTGAGGCCCGAAGGGCCGAAGGACCTGATGACGAGAGATGATGACGCGTCTGATGAGATCCCTCGCTGCGCTCGGGACAAGGCTTGATTCCGCCGTATTCGGAGAACATATGGCCGGCATGCGCACCTTCTTCTCCGTCCTGTCCGCCGCCGTCCTGGTCCTGCTCGCTGCCCTGCCGGCCAGCGCCCAGCAGGGAAGTATCGGCGTCCCGCAGATCGAGCAGTACTTCAATGGGATCCGCTCCCTGAAGGCGCGCTTCGTGCAGAGCAATCCCAACGGCTCGGTGGTGCAGGGGACGCTCTATGTGCGCCGCCCCGGCCGCATGCGCTTCGAATACGACGCGCCCTCGCAGCTCAAGATCGTGGCCGACGGCTGGCAGGTCACGATGTGGGACAATGCCACGCGCGACTTCGGCCAGTGGCCGATCGGCTGGACCGCCGCTTCGTTCCTGGTCAAGGATCCGTTTGTGCTGTCGGGCGACCTGCAGGTCGAGAAGCTCGAACGGGTCAACGGCATGCTGGAAGCGACCATGAGCCAGGCGCGCAAGCCGCAGGACGGCAAGGTGATCGTCCGTCTTGCGGAAAACCCGTTGCTGCTGCGCGGCTGGACCATCATCGACAACCGCGGCAACCGCGTCACCGTTTCGCTGTCGGAGATGCAGACCGGCCTGCAGCTGGCCGATTCGCTGTTCAAGAACGAAAGCGGGCGCTGACCGCCGGCTTCGCGCTATAACCCCCGCATGACGAGCGTGTGGGGGACAAAGCTGACGTGAGCAAACTGATCGTGCGGGCCTCGACCGAGGCCGATGTGGCGCGCTGCGCCGAGATCTACGCCCATCATGTGCTGCACGGCACGGCCTCCTTCGAGGTCGATCCGCCCGACCTTGCCGAGATGAAGCGCCGCCGCGCCGCCGTGCTCGACATCGGCCTGCCGCACCTGGTGGCCGAGCGCGAGGGCCGCGTCCTGGGCTACGCCTATGCCGGCAACTGGCGGCCGAGGCCGGCCTACAAGTTCTCGGTCGAGGATTCGATCTACATCGACCAGGACGCGGTCGGCCAGGGCGTCGGCAAGGCGCTGCTGCCCGTCCTGATCGAGCAGTGCACGGCGCTCGGCAAGCGCCAGATGGTGGCGGTGATCGGCGATTCGGCGCAGACGCCGTCGATCCGGCTCCACGCCTCGTGCGGCTTCGCGATGGTGGGCGCGCTCACGAACATCGGCTTCAAGTTCGGCCGCTGGCTCGACAGCGTGCTGATGCAGCGCGAATTGGGCGTGGGCAGCACCAAACCGCCGCTTGCCTGACAGCATCGCGATCCTATATAGACTAGTCAGATAACTAGTCAGGAGGCGTCCATGAAGACTTGGCCCGTGCAAGACGCCAAGGCGCGTTTTAGCGAGATGCTCGATGCCTGCCTCAAGCAGGGACCGCAACTTGTGACGAAGCGCGGCAGCGAGGCGGCCGTGCTCGTGCCGATTGAGGAGTGGCGACGCCTTCATGGAGCGCCTGTGCGTACCCTTAAGGACCTGCTCTTGACGGACGAAGGTCGGGGCGAACTGAGGGTTCCGCCGCGCGGGCGACATCCTCGTAGGTCGGTGCCGCGCTTCGATTGATCGTGGCAATGTACCTGCTCGATACAAATGTCGTCTCTGAATTGCGGCGCGTTCGCCCGCATGGCGCGGTGCTGGCGTGGCTTCAGTCGGTCGATCACAGACTACTGCGCTTGTCGGCAGTGACCTTGGGGGAGATTCAGGCCGGCATCGAGTTGACCAGAGATCAGGACCCGGGCCGGTCGGCAGAAATCGAACGATGGGCCGACGAAGTCGCGCGGACCTACGAAGTCCTTCCTATGGACACGGTCGTCTTTCGAGCGTGGGCAAGACTGATGCATGGCCGGTCGGATACGTTGGCGGACGATGCACGCATCGCGGCGACGGCCATGGTCCACAATCTGATCGTGGTGACCCGCAATGTGCGCGACTTCCACCCATTTGGCGTGCCAACTCTCAATCCGTTCAGCACCACTAGAGGCGAGCGATAGATCATGCGCTTGATCGATTACTTCGACCGCGGCGCCGATCTCTTTTCCGATCGTTACTGCCTGCACGACGGCACCCGTGGCTGGACCTACAAGGATGTGCGTGCGCAAACCCATCGCGTCGCCAACGGCCTGCTGGCGGCGGGCCTGAAGCGCGGCTCGAAGGCCGCGGTCTACAGCCCCAACCATGCTGCCGCCTATGCCTGCCTGCTGGGCATCGTGCGTGCGGGCGTCACCTGGGCGCCGGTCAATGCGCGTAATGCGCTGGAGGAGAACCTCTACATCCTCGGCAACACGGATGTGGAGTTCCTGTTCTACCATTCGAGCTTCGAGGCCTCGCTTGGCCGCATCCGCGAGGCCTGTCCCAAGATCCGCGCCTTCGTCTGCCTCGACCTGCCGTCGTTCGACGACTGGCTGGCCCGGCAGAAGGAGACGGCGCCCGACCTCGGCGACGATCCCGAGGGCGTGGCGTTCCTCGCGAGCTCGGGCGGCACCACGGGCCGGCCCAAGGGCGTGCAGATCACCAACCGCAACCTCGAGACCATGAATTCGATCTTCTGGGCCTGCATGCCCGTGAAGTCGCCGCCGGTCCATCTCATGGTGGCGCCGATGACGCATGCGGCGGGCGTCTGTTCCTTCCCGCTGCTGCCCTATGGCGGCACCAACATCTTCATGGGCACCGCCGATCCCGGCGCCATCCTGGCCGCGATCGAGACGCACAAGGTCACGCACATCTACATGCCGCCAACCTTGATCTACATGCTGCTCGCCCATCCCGACGTCACCAAGTACGACTACGGCTCGCTCGAGCACCTGGTCTATGCCTCGGCGCCGATGTCGGTCGACAAGCTCGCTGAGGCGATAAAAGTGTTCGGGCCGGTGCTGACCCAGACCTACGGCCAGGCCGAGGCCTGCATGATCGCCACTTTCTTCTCGCCGCAGGACCATGTCGCGGCGCTGGAGAGCAACAAGCGGCACCGGCTGGCGAGCTGTGGCCGGGCCTCGCCCCTGATGCGGGTCGAGATCATGGACGACGAGGGCCATCTGCAGCCGCGCGGCCAACGCGGCGAGATCGTCCTGCGCGGCGGCTTGGTCATGTCGGGCTACTACAACAACGAGGCCGCCACGCGCGAAGCCTCGACCTTCGGCTGGCACCATACCGGGGACATCGGCGTTATCGACGAGGACGGCTTCGTCTACATCGTCGATCGCAAGAAGGACATGATCATCTCCGGCGGCTTCAACGTCTTCCCCAGCGAGGTCGAGCAGGTGCTGTGGAGCCATCCCGCGGTGCAGGACTGCGCGGTGATCGGCGTGCCCGACGAGAAGTGGGGCGAGGCGGTGAAGGCCGTCGTCGAGCTCAAGCCGGGCGCGAAGGCTACTGCGGACGAGCTGATCCACCTCGCCAAGGACAAGCTCGGCGGCGTCAAGGCGCCGAAGTCGGTCGACTTCATCGCCGCCTTGCCGCGCAGCCCGGTCGGCAAGGTGCTGAAGAAGACTTTGCGGGAGCCCTACTGGGCAGGCCGCGCGCGCAAGATCTAGGGACAGAGGCAAGTGCACAGGCAGCTGCACGACTGGCTGCGACGCCTGCCGGCCAACGTGCAGGGCGCGCTGTGGCTGGTCGCCGGCGGCTTCATCTTCACCGCCACCAGCGCGATGATCCGGCTGCTGTCGACGCAGATCGAGAGCGTGCAGACGGCGTTCTTCCGCGCCGTCATCTCGGTGATCCTGCTGCTGCCCCTGATCGCCGCCGGCCGGGTCAAGCCGTTGCACTCCAAGCGTCTCGCCGGCCATTTCTGGCGCACCCTGATGGGCACCACCTCGATGGTGCTGGGCTTCTATGCCGTTTCCATGTTGCCGCTGGCCGATGCCACGGCGATCGCCTTCTCCCAGCCGATGTTC
The DNA here is from genome assembly GCA_021732285.1 of Reyranella sp. Lineage (GTDB taxonomy): Bacteria > Pseudomonadota > Alphaproteobacteria > Reyranellales > Reyranellaceae > Reyranella. Next base: position 11,382 of record JAKFVH010000052.1, read on the forward strand.
TCGGTCGTGGTGGCCGCCCTGATCGCGGGCGAAAAAGTGCGCTGGCGGCGCTGGAGCGCCACCATCGTCGGCTTCCTGGGCGTCCTGGTGATGGTCCAGCCGGGCCAGGGCAGCCTGCAGCTCGGCGCCCTGGTGGCGCTCGCCAACGCCGCCACGGTGGCGCTGTCGATCCTGCTGGTGAAGCGGCTGTCGGATTCCGAGACGCCATTGATGATCCTCACGCAGTTCGCGCTCTTCTCGACGCTCTTGCTGGCGCCGCCCGCGATCTGGGTGTGGCGCTGGCCCGACTTCGCGGGCTGGGTGCTGGCGGTCGGCATCGCCTTGTCGGCCACGATCGGCCAGTACTTCTGGGTCCAGGCCTTCAAGGCCGGCGAGATGTCGGCGGTGGCGCCGTTCGAGTATCTGCGCCTGCCCTTCGCGGTGTTCGTGGGCTGGCTGATCTGGGGCGAGATGCCGGTGATCTGGACCTATGTCGGTGCCGCCATCGTCATCGCCTCGGCGCTCTATATCGCCCACCGCGAGGCCCAGCTCGCGCGCGAGCGCAAGCGCGCCGCGCTCGCCAACCCTCAGGAGATCAAGAAGCCTGGGTCTTGAGGAGCCAGTCGCGCGCCCTGGCGCGGTGCGCCTCGGTGATGTGCACGCGGGCCGCGGTGAAGGCTGCGATCATGATCGCGGCGTCGTCGGTGTAGCCCAGCCCCAGCAGGATGTCGGGGATGACGTCGAACGGCATGATGAAATAGGCGAGCGCGCCGAACAGGGTGGCGCGGATCGGCAACGGGGTCGCCGAATCGGTGGCGCAGTAGAAGGCCGCCACGGCGTCCTCCGTGAAGGGGACCTTACCCAGGGTCTGGCGGGCCTTTTGCCAGAAGCCCTGGCGGACCTCAGCCTCGGTCGTGCTCATGGCCTGAAAGGTTGGCAGTGTTGGCCGTCTTGGCAAGGGGGCGGGACCTGCATAAAAAGGCGCCCGGACACCAAGGAGCACAAATGAACGTCAAGGGGCAGGCTGCCATCGTCACCGGCGGCGCATCGGGTTTGGGCGGCGCCACCGCCTCGGCGCTGGCCGCGGCTGGCGCCAAGGTCGCACTCTTCGATCTGCAGGACGAGCTCGGCGCCGCCAAGGCCAAGGAGATCGGCGGCCTTTACGTGAAGACCAACGTTTCCGACGCGGCCAACACCGAGGCCTCGGTCAAGACCGTGGTCGAGAAGCTCGGCGCTCCGCGCGTGGTGGTGAACTGCGCCGGCATCGGCCGCGCCGCCCGCACCATCTCCAAGTCGGGCCCGCACGACCTCGCGATGTTCGCCCAGGTGATCCAGGTCAACCTGATCGGCACCTTCAACGTCATCCGGCTGGCCTCGTGGGCGATGAGCCAGGCCGAGCCGATGGACGACGGCGAGCGCGGCGTCATCATCAACACCGCCTCGGTGGCGGCGTTCGACGGCCAGATCGGCCAGGCGGCCTACTCGGCCTCCAAGGGCGGCGTGGTCGGCATGACCCTGCCGATCGCGCGCGACCTCTCGAGCATCGGCATCCGCGTCTGCACCATCGCGCCCGGCCTGTTCCTGACGCCGATGATGATGGGCCTGTCGGCCGAGGCGCAGAAGAGCCTGGGTGCGCAGGTTCCGTTCCCGCCGCGGCTGGGCGATCCCAAGGAATACGCCCAGCTCGCCATGAGCATCGTCGAGAACCACATGCTGAACGGCGAGACCATCCGGCTCGATGGCGCCATCCGCATGGCGCCGAGATAGCGCCGTGAAGCTGGCGCGGATCCTGGCAGCGGGGGCGCTGCTCGCGCTGCTGTCGAGCCCGGCGCTGGCCGAGCCGCGCTGGCTTGCCTGCAAGTTCAACGACACCAGCGGCAAGCCGCAGACCTTCGTCATGGTGTTCGACGACTTGCGCGGCACCGCGGCGATGTTCGATGGCTACAGCCTGGTCGAGGGCACCAGCACCAGCATCAACTTCCAGTCGCTGCGCACCCGCTTCCCGCAGTTCAACGTCACCTACAACAGGAACGACGGGGCGCTCGCCGTATCGACGACGACGGGCAGCCTGGGCGGCATCATGACCGGCGATTGCCGCCGTTCGACGCCGCCGCCCGGCGCGCCGGCGCTGCCGCAGTAGAACAGACTAGTAGCCGAGGTCGGCGTTGCGCTCGCACCGGAGGTCGGCCACGCCGTTCTCCAGCGACTGCTGGCCGGGCGTGGTCTGGCCGTTGCAGGTGAAGCGGATGCGCAGCATCTTCGGATTGCGATCGGGCATGCCAAAGATGTAGGCCATCGCCGGCACCTGGCAGCGCGTCGAATCCTCGCCGCAGATGTCGCGCACCTGCTGGGTGACGTCGACGGTCGCGCCGGAACTGCCCGAGCCCCAGCTCGCTTCCAGGATGGAGATGGTGCGCGGCACGATCGGCGGGCCCGCGATGCAATCCATGCGCACCTTGAGGCCGGTGATCACGACCTCCGACAGCACCTGGCGCTGCGGCTGGCAGGTCCAGATCACCGTCAGCCGCTTGTTCATGTCGGGCCGGGGATCGCCGTAGTTGGCTGAGTTGGCGAAGGCATCGCACGGGAAGCCGTTCGGGCAGGTGACCTTGCCGGTGACGTCGGCGCCCAGCCCGTCCTGCGGCAGGCCCCAATAGGCGCGCTTCAAGGCGGCCTGCGAATTCACCCTTGGCGGCCCGCTATAGCAGGCCACCGCCGTGGCGACGCACAGCATCACGAGACAGAAAATACGGGCCAGGTTCATGGCTCCCCCAAATTGCGCCGCCAACCTATCTGTGAGTTCTCCGCGTTGGCAATGCAATTAGTATGTCAAACGCATCAAAGGAGCAACCAAAGCCACACCGGCCAGGAGCAACAAACCGAGGACAATCTTGCGGAAGCCGGCCTCGTCGAGGCGGCCGTAGAGCCTGAGGCCGAGCCAGCTTCCGGCGAAGAGGGCCGGCAATCCAGCGAGGAAAAGGAGCAGGCTTGCGCGGTCGAAGCTGCCGGTGCCGCCCAGCCACACGAGACAGCCGGCAAAGATCGCAACGCCGACCGGCTGGAAGACGGCGCGCTGCTCGTCCCTGGGCCAGCCGCGCACGCTCGCCCAGATGGTCGGCAGGATGCCGGCAAGGCCGGTCGCGCCGCCGACGATTCCGCTCGCCACGCCGGCGGCGCCATCGGCCAGCGGCCCGGCATCGGCCATGGGCATCAGCTTCGGCCGCAACAGGCTGTACAGGCTGAAGGCGATGAGAACGACGCCGATCGCCGCGCGCATGTCCGCCGCCGGCAGCCAGCGCAGCAGCTCGATGCCGAGCGGGACGCCGAGCTGGCCGCCGATCACCAGCGGCAACAGTCGTCTGCCGTCGAGGGCGCGTCGCAGCTTCCACACCGCGTAGCCTTGGACGATCAACCCGTAGCACACGATCAACGTGGCGACCTGCAGGGGTGTCAGGATGTGCAGCCAGATCGCCGCCGCGACCAGCCCGAAGGCGAAGCCCGCCACTCCGGCGACGAAGGCACCGAGGAAGGTCGCGATGACGAACAGGGCAAGGAAGCTGGTATCAGCCATGCCTCACGGCTGAACCTGGAAGGTGAAGTCGTCGAAGGCGGTGACGCTGTCGGCCTTGGTCCAGACGCCGACGGCACCAGCGCCCGCGATGTGGCTGTCGCTCAGGTCGATGTAAGTCTTACCGTCCAACATCACCTTGATCTGCGGGCCGGCAAATTCCACGCGCAGCGTGTGCCAGGCATTGGCCGGCACGGGCGCGTCGACGTACTTGAGGGTCTGCCGCCGGCCGCGCTCGGTGTAGTAGAGCGAGACGTTGTTCTCGAGCGCATTGGCGCGGGCGACATAGTAGTTGTCGCCGTCCTTCCAGCGCCACACCACGCCGCCCGCCTGGTCCTCGCGACCGGCAAGCGGCTTGAACTTCACCTCGACGATTCCGTTCGTCACCGCCGTGCCCTGCTTGACGCACCAGGGGAACGGCGCCTTGCCGCTCTGTTTCAGGACGTTGGGGCTGCTCGGCGCGCCCGAATCGGCTTCGACCGTCCAGCTCGGCGTGCCGCCGCCGGTGCTGCCGCAGGTCCAGCCGGCGGGCGGCGCGCCCGGCCGGTCGGCGTCGAAGTTGGCGGTCTCGGCATGCGCGGTGGCGGCGGCCATCACCATCGCCGCCGCGCCGATGATCTTGGTCATCTCATGTCTCCTTCGCGTAGCGCTCGAACAGGGCCCGGGCATTGGCCCAGCGGATGTTCTGCATGAAGGCGTCGACGTAGGCCGCCGCCCGCGCGCCGTAGTCCATGTGATAGGCGTGCTCGTACATGTCGAGGGCGAGGATCGGCCGGCCGCCGGCCAGCGTCATCGTGTGGTCCGCCGCCCACGTGTTGATCAGCCGCTTGTCGCGCGGCGAATAGCTCAGCAGCACCCAGCCCGAGCCGCCGCCCAGCGCCTTGCCGGTGGCGGCGAACTCGGCCTTCCAGCGCGCCAGGCTGCCGAAGTCGCGCGTGAGCCCCTCGGCGAGCGCGCCGCCGGGCTCGCCGCCGCCGGCCAGGCTGTCGAAGTAGAGCTCGTGGATGATCATGGAGTTGGTGGCGATCAGCTCCTCGCGCTTCAGCCCGTTGACCACGAACACCGGCGCGCTGGCGACGTCGAGCGCGGCGAGCTGGGCGGTGATGGCGTTCAGCCGCCGCACCGCGCCGCCGTAGTTGTTCTCGTAGTGGCTGGTCAGGAGCTTCTCGGACAGGCCGGGCACCTTCGCCGGATCGAAGGGCAGCTTCTTCATGGTGTATTCGACCTTGGGAACGGGCGCGTCGCCTGGGCGCGTGCCGCCCTGGGAGGCAAGGTCGCGGTAAGCACGGCCGCGGCGGCGACGGTCGCAGTACCCATCACATCGCGTCTCGTCAGCTTCGTAGCCATTCGCTCCTCCTCTTGTGAAAGACCGATCCTCCTAGAGACTGAGAGCCTGAGAGTAGATGACGCCTGCCAGCGAGCAGGCGAGCAGCACGGGAATCATGCCGATCTTGAAGCGGAAGATCGCCAACGCCGCGGCCAGCGACAGCACGAGCGAAGGCACGTCGACCGACTTCAGCACCGGCACTTCGACCGACGCGCCCAGCCAGACGACCGGCACCAGCTCGGCGAACAGCACGTGCAGGGCAAACCACACGGCGAGGTTCAGGATCACGCCGACGACCGCTGCCGTGATGGCGCCCAGGGCGGCACTCAACGCCTTGTTGGACCGCAGCGCTTCGACAAAGGGCGCACCGAAGAAGATCCAGAGGAAGCAGGGGACGAAGGTGACCCAGGTGGTCAGGAGCCCACCCAGCGTCGCCGCGAGCAGCGGCGGCAGGTTGCCGGGGTCGCGCCAGGCGCCGAGGAAGCCCACGAACTGGGTCACCATGATCAGCGGGCCGGGCGTCGTCTCGGCCATGCCGAGCCCGTCCAGCATCTCGCCGGCCGTCACCCAGTGATAGTTGTCGACCGCCTGCTGGGCGACGTAGGCCAGCACGGCATAGGCGCCGCCGAAGGTGACGATCGCCATCTTGCTGAAGAAGATGGCGATCTGGGTGAAGACGTTGCTGCCGCCCAGGCCGAACCACAGCAGCGCGACCGGCACCAGCCACAGCGCCAGGAATACCGACGTGATCGAAAGCGACCAGCGCAGGTTGGGGCGGGCGTGCGCCGGCGTCTCCTCGCCGAGCAGGGAATCGGCATCGGCCAGCTGCTTGTCGCCGACCTTGCCGTGGCCACCGCCGGTCACGAAGGCCGGCACGTTGGCGCGACCGCCGACATAGCCGATCAATCCGGCAAGCAGGATGATCACCGGAAAGGGTACGTTGTAGAAGAAAAGGGCGATGAAGGCCGCGGCAGCCAGGCCGCGCATGGTGTTGTTCTTCAGCGCCCGCCGGCCGACACGCAGCACGGCCTCGATCACGATCACCAGCACGGCGGCCTTCAATCCGAAGAACAGGCCCTGCACCACCGTGACCTTGCCGAACAGGACATAGATCCAGCTCAGCGCCATGATCGCGATCAGGCCCGGCAGCACGAACAGCGTGCCGGCCAAAAGCCCGCCTCTGGTCTTGTGCATCAGCCAGCCGATGTAGGTCGCGAGCTGCTGCGCCTCGGGGCCAGGCAGCAGCGTGCAGTAGTTCAGCGCCTGCAGGAAGCGTTGGTCGCCGATCCACTTCTTCTCCTCGACGATGATGCGATGCATGACCGCGATCTGGCCGGCCGGTCCGCCGAAGGAGAGCGCGGCGACGCGCGCCCATACCTTCATGGCCTCGCCGAACGGCACGCCGTGCTGCGGCACGTCGGCGTCGCGGCTCAGGGGAACGTCGGTCATTTGGCCTTCTCCGCGATCTGCGTCCTGAGCGACTGATAGAGGTCGTCGAGCACGGCGCCGCCGCGCGCCAGCCGCTCCTCGTCGTCGCGCTGGCCGTTGGCGATGCCCGCCATGACGATGCGGATGCCGGCGGTCTCCTCGCGGCCGTACTTGCCGTCCTTGAGATCGATGTCGTGGATGATCTCGCCGAGGGCTGCGAGCGCGTCGTCGTGGAGCCCGGCGCGCTGCAGCAGCACCTCGAAGGTGCAGCGGTCGCCCTCGTGGGTGTACTCGCCCTCGAACATGTCGAAGCGCACTTCGCCCGTGCGCGGCAGGTAGGCCCGGCCGGGCACGAACTTGAAGCGCGCCGCCGGATCGATGAAGCGGCGGACCAGCCAGGCCGAGGCGATGCGGTCGATCTGCACGGTCTCGCGCGTCACCCAGACCTTGCCGCGCAGCGCGTCGGCGCCTGCCGCCTGCGGCAATGGTGTCCGATCGGTCATGACAGCTCCTTCCTGCAATCGGGCATCGAGGTCGGCGATGCTCCTGTCGGCAGCGTCGCGCCCGTCGGCACCGAAGAAATCGATCGCCCTGGTCTCGAGGAGTTGGCGACGCAGGCGTACCGCCTGGGCTGCGACGTCCGCAGCAACGGCGTCCGATGACTCCTCGTCGAGGCGCTCGGCCAGCATCCACGCCTCCGCAGCGATGCGCTCATAGTCCTCGTTGCGCGCGCCCACGAACGTGGCGCGCAGCGCCTCGTCGGTCAGGCCCTCGACCAGCTCGGCTTCGCAGACCAGCGCCTCGCCGCCGCTTTCGACGATCTCCTTGGCCAGCCAGGCAAAGTCCTCCCGGGTCTCGCTGTTGTCGGGCAGCGCATAGACCGCGTTCTTGACCGTCACTGCCCCCAGCGACTGCAGCCGCCGCCACACCTTGACCCGCGCATAGGCAGGCTTGGCCGGCAACTGATGCAGCAAAAACAGCCACTTAGGGCCTCCGTTCGCCATCGACATGATGCACCTGTACCTCGATTCGAGACTATTTGCAACACTTGTATCTTTTTCCTTGCAATACGATGATACGGTTGTTATATAGTCACGAAACAGATGTATCACGGAGGCCAGATGCCCTACCAAGCCAAGCCGATTTCGTTCAAACCGCCACGCCTCAAGGGGCTGTCGGCCAAGCTCGTCGCCAGCCATTACGAGAACAACTACGGCGGCGCCGTGCGCCGCCTGAACGCGATCCGCGGCGAACTCGCCGCGGCCGATCCGGCCGCCATCCCGCCGTTCCGCCTGAACGGCCTGAAGCGCGAGGAGCTGATCGCGACCAATTCGATGCTCCTGCACGAGGCCTACTTCGAGGCCATGGGCGAGGGCGGTGGCGGCGATCCGTCGGGCGCGCTGGCCGAGGCGATGGCGCGCGATTTCGGCTCGGTCGCCAAGTGGCGTGCGGAGTTCGTCGCCATGGGCAAGGCGCTGCGCGGCGGCTCGGGCTGGGTGCTGCTCACGCGCTCGCCGCGTGACGGCACGCTCAGCAACGTCTGGGCGGCCGACCACACCCACACCCTGGCGGGCGGCACGGTCGTGCTGGCGCTCGACATGTACGAGCATTCCTACGCCCTCGATTTCGGCGCCAATGCCAATGGGTATGTCGAGGCCTTCATGGCCAACATCGCCTGGGAGCGCATCGCCAATCGCTTTGCCGGCACGGCGCCGGCCGCCCGGCCGCATACCGTCGACACGCAGGCGGCACGCCGCCTGATCGAAAGCGACCCGAGTATCGTCGTCATCGACGCTCGTTTGGCTGCCGACGCCGCATCGGTGCCGGTGCGCCTGCCGCGCGCGCGCCGCGCACCACCGGACCAGGTCGACGCCGTCGCGGCGTCGCTGCCCAAGGGCGCCAAGGCGGTCGTGTACTGCGCCTGGGGCTTCGAGATCGGCGGCGATTGCGCGGCCAAGCTGCGCGAACGCGGCATCGATGCCGTCGCGGTCGCGGGCGGCATCGGCACCTGGCGGGCTGATGGCCTGCCGACCGAACCTATCAAGGAAGGAGAGCCGTCATGAAGTGGGTCACCCGTGAGCGTCCCAAGATCGATCGCATTGCCTGCCCCTGGCTGATCCAGCGCTTCATCGAGAAGGAGCCGGAGTTCCTCTACGTGCCGGCCGACCGCGTGCTGGCGACGGCCAAGGAGACCGGCGCGATCCCCTACGACATTCCGAACGCGAAGTTCAGCCATGTCGGTGACAAGTGCAGCTTCGATGCCTTCATCGCCGAGTACAAGCTCGACGCACCGGGGCTCGACACGCTCGCCGACATCGTGCGCGGCGCCGACACCTCCAGGCTCGATCTCACGCCGCAATCGCCCGGGCTGTTCGCCATCTCGCTCGGCCTCAGCCACATGTACCAGGACGACCACGAGATGCTGCGTCACGGCATGGTCATGTACGACGCGCTCTACGCCTGGTGCCGCAGCCTGACCGGCGAGACCCACAACTGGCCACCCAAGATGTGAGGATGCCATGTCTGTCACCACAGCGGAGGCGGCCCGTTCGCCACCTCCGGCGGCGCGCACACGCCTGCTGCTCGAAGGACCGATCGTCTCGACCCTGCTCCGGCTCTCCGCGCCGAACCTGGTCGTCAATGTCGTCCTGATCACCGTCACGACCAGCGTCGACGCCCATTTCATCGGCCGCTTGGGCCCGGCGGCATTGGCCGGGCTGGCGCCGGTGTTCCCGCTCTTGATGCTGATGCAGCAGATGGCCAACGCCACCATGGGCAGCGCGCTTTCCTCCGCTCTCGCCCGCGCCATCGGCGCCGGCCGGCGCGAGGACGCCACCGCACTGGTCACGCATGGGCTGATCATCGCCATCGTCTTCGCGGTACTCTTCAGCCTGCTGTTCCTGCTGGCGGGGCCCGCGATCTACGCCGTCATGGGGGGACAGGGCGAGATCCTGGCGGCGGCAATCGAATACTCCAACGTGATCTTCGCCGGCGCCTTCGCCTACTGGCTGCTCGGCGCGCTGACCAGCGTGGTGCGGGCCACCGGTCAGGTGGCGATCCTGGCCTGGGTCTACGTCGCGGCGGAAGTCCTGCATATCGCGCTCGTGCCCTTGCTGATGTTCGGCTGGGGGCCGGTGCCGTCGCTCGGTATCGCCGGGGCGGGCATTGCCACGGTCACGGCCTTCACCGCCTCTTCGGCCTTCCTGTTCGCGTACTTGGCGCGCGGCAGGACGCCTGTCCGTCTGTCGCTCACCGGTGTGCGGCTGGAGCGCCGCCTGTTCGGCGACATCCTCAGCACCGGCGTGCCGCTATCGCTGCAGCCGATCCTGAACAACATCGCGCTCGCCTTCCTGACGGGCTACGCCGGCATGCTGGGTGCGGCGGCGCTGGCGGGTGTCGGCGCGGCAGTGCGGCTCGAATACCTGATGTACCCGGTCGTATTCGGGCTGGGTGCAACCCTGGTGGCGATGGTCGGCACCAATGTCGGCGCAGGCCAGCTCGCGCGCGCAGTTCGCATCACCTGGGTCGCCGCCGGTATCGCGGTGCTGGTCACCGCGCTGATCGGCGTGGCGGCGATCGTCTGGCCGCAGGCCTGGATCTCCCTGTTCACCGCGGCGCCGGAAGTCAGCGGCCCGGCCTCCGCTTACCTCTGCATCGCAGCGCTGGGCTACGCCTTCATCGGCATGAACACGCTCACCCCGGCGTTCCAGGCCATGGGCCAGACCTTCTGGCCGCTGATGGCCGTGCTGAGCCGCGCCGCGGTGCTGGCGATCGGCGGCTGGCTGGTCGTGTCGGTCATGGACGGCGGCGTCATCGGGATCGCCATCGTGACGGCGGCGGGCCTTGCCGTCGGCGGCGCCATCGTCGCCGTCGCGTTCTGGCTCGGCATGCGCCGCAAGCTTGGAGGTTCACAATGACTGCTTCTCCGCTACGTCTCACGGGTCACGTCGATCTGCCGGCGCACGTCGGCAACGGCGGCTTCGATCACGCCGCCGTCCATGCCGCGAGCGGCCACGTCTACGTGGCGCACACCGCCAACGACGCGGTCGACGTCTTCGATCCGGCAAGCCGGCGCCACCTCTACTCGGTGCCCGGCCTGCCGGGCGTCGCCGGCGCGCTGGTGAGCGACGAGGCCCAGCTCATCTTCTCGTCCAACCGCGGCGTCAACACGATCGGCGTGTTCGCACCGGGTCCCAATCCCTCGGTGCGCAAGTTCGACGTCGGCGTGCGGCCCAATGGGCTGGCCTACGATCACCGACGCCAGATCGTGCTGGCAGCCAATGTCGGCGATCCGGCGGTGCCGGGCTCCCATACGCTGTCCATGATCGATCTCGCGAAGGACGGACAGCGAACGGAAATCGCCGTGCGCGGCCGGACGCGCTGGGCCGTCTACGCTCTTGAAGAAGACCTCTTCTTCGTGAACATCATGGAGCCGTCCGAGATCGTCGTCGTCGATCCGCGGCAGCCCGATCGGATCGCCCGCACCATCGCGGTGCCGCACGCCGGTGCGCACGGGCTCGACTATGACCCTGCCACCGGCCGCCTGTTCTGCGCCTGCGATGCCGGCATGCTGGTCACGTTCGATGCCGCCTCGGGCAAGGTCTTGGACGAGAAGCCGCTGAGCGGCGTGCCCGACGTGGTGTTCTTCAACCGCCAGCGCCAGCATCTCTATGTCGCCGTCGGTGACCCGGGCGTGATCGACGTCTTCTCGACGGCGTCGATGGCCAAGCTCGCGACCATCGAGACCGAGCCGGGCGCCCACACCACGGCATTGTCGCCGGCCGGCGACTGGCTGTGCGCCTTCCTGCCGCGAACGCATCGCGCTGCCCTCTACGAGGTGGCGACATCATGACCGATCCGGGCCTGCTCGTCCTGTCACGCTCTGACATCGCCCGGCTGATGGCCTACGAGGACTATGTCTCGGCGGTCGAGACGGCGTTCATCGCGGCGGAGAACGGCCGCGCGGTGGCGCCGCCGGCCGCCGCCCTGCATGTTCCTGACGGGTCGTTCCATGCCAAGGGCGCTGCCTTGCTGGGCGAGGGCGCGGTGACCGCCATCAAGCTGAACGGCAACTTTCCCGACAATCCTGCGACCAACGGGCTGCCGACCGTGCAAGGCGTGATCTATCTCGCCGACGGCCACAACGGCCGGCCGCTCGCGGTGATGGACTCGATCGAGGTCACGATCAACCGCACGGGCGCCGCGACCACACTCGCCGCACGTCATCTGGCGCGGCAGGATTCTCGGGTCGCCACCATCTGCGGCGCCGGTGTGCAGGGCCGTATCCAGCTCGTCGCGATCGCGGCTGCCGCGCACCTGGAGCGGGTCAACATATGGGACGCCAAGGTCGAGGTGGCCGAGCGCCTTGCCAGCGAGATGTCGTCGACGCTGAAGCTCGATATCCGTGCGACCGCCGACCTGTCAGTGACCCGCGAGAGCGACATCATCGTCACCTGCACATCGGCGCGCAGCGCTTTCCTGACGCCCGACCTGGTGAGACCCGGGACATTCATCTCGGCGGTGGGCGCCGACAACTCCGACAAACAGGAGATTTCTCCTGCTCTTTACGCGGCAAGCCTTTCCATCGTGGATTCGCTCGAGCAGGCCGCCGAGATCGGCGACCTGCACCACGCGTTGGCGGCTGGCGCCGTCACGACTGGCCACGTCCACGCCACGCTGGGTGAGATCCTGGCCGGTGCCAAGGCCGGCCGCCGCGATCCCGACGCCATCACCTTGTTCGACAGCACCGGCATGGGCCTGCAGGACGTCGCTGCAGCCGCGGCCATCTACCGACGTGCGCTCGCCAGCGGTGCGGGCACGCGCCTTTCGCTGACCTGAAGGAGACCATCATGCAATACCGTCTCGCCCCCTTGTTTTGCCGGCCGTGGGCCCTGAACGGCATCACGCCACGGCTGATCGAAAGCCACTACGAGACCAACTACGGCGGCGCGGTGCGCCAGCTCAACCTGCTCACCGAGGAGCTGGAAGCGCTCGATCCGTCGACCGTACCGGCTGAAAGCGTGAGCCGCCTGAAGCGCGACCAGTCGGCCGCGCTCAACTCGACGCTGCTGCACGAGCTCTACTTCGCGAGCCTGGGCGGCGACGGGCGTGCCGTGCCGGAGGCCATGGCCGCCGCGCTGACGCGCGACTTCGGCTCGGTCGATCGCTGGCGGCGCGAGTTCATGGCGCTCGCCGAGGCGCTTGCCGGCGGCTCGGGCTGGGTGCTGTTGACGTGGGTGCCGCGCGACGGCCGGCTGATCAACCAGAGTGCGGTCGACCACGGCCAGAGCATCGCCGGCGGCATCCCGATCCTGGCGCTCGACATGTACGAGCATGCCTACCACATCGACTTCGGCAGCAACGCCAAGGCCTATGTTGCGGCCTTCATGCGCAACATCGCCTGGAGCGAGGTGCAGGGCCGCTACGAGGACGCAGTCAAGGTGGCGCCTCCCAGGCCGCTCGAGCAGAAGGAGTTCGCCGACGTGCCGGCAATCAGCGTCGAGGACGTGCAGGCCATGATCGACAACGGCACGCCGGTGCAGATCATCGATGCGCGGCCGCGGCATTATACGACGCGTTCGCACGAGATCATGGAAGGCGCGGTGTGGCGCGATCCCGAGCGGCTCGACGAATGGATTGGCGAGATTTCCAAGCAGCAGCCGGTCGTCACCTACTGCGTCTATGGCTTCCATATCGGCTGCCAGACGGCGATCGCGCTGCGCAAGGCGGGCTACGACGCGCGCTACATGGCGGGCGGCCACTATGCCTGGAAGGCGGCGGGCGGGAAGGTGCGGTTGTTGGAGGAATGACGAGCGGAAGCGTTCGTCTGCCTGGTAGCTTGATGCGGCTCTTTCCTCCGACGGCGGATGCCAATGCCAGGCGACTGGTCCTGGCGCGCGGCCTGCGGGCGCTGGCCGACGGCTATGTCAGCATCCTGTTGCCGGCCTATCTGCTGGCGCTCGGCCTCGATTCCTTCGAGGTCGGCGTGCTGGCCACCGCGACGCTCATGGGGTCCGCGAGCCTCACTTTGTGCGTCGGCCTGGTCACCAGCCGGTTCGGCCATCGTGGTCCGTTGCTGGCCGCCGCCGGCTTGATGATCGCGACCGGATGCGCCTTCGCCGGCGTGCAGGGCTTCTGGCCGCTGCTGCTGGTGGCCTTCGCCGGCACGCTCAACCCGTCGAGCGGCGATGTCAGCGTCTTCCTGCCGCTCGAGCAGTCGCTGCTTGCCCAGTCGGTGGCCGACCGCGACCGTACGGCGCTCTATGTCCGCTACAGTCTCGCGGGATCGCTGATGGGTGCGGCCGGCACGCTGCTCGCGGTGTTGCCCGGCATCGCCGTGGAATGGTGGGACGTGCCGCCGCTTCGCGCCATGCAGGTCATGTTCCTGCTCTATGCCGTCATCGGCCTGGCGAGCGGCCTGATCTACCGTCGGATCGACGACCCTCGGCCCACCCATGACGGCGAGCGCGTCGCACCCCTTGGCCCCTCGCGCGGGATCGTCTACCGGCTGGCGGCGCTGTTCAGCATCGACGCCTTCTCCGGCGGCCTGATCGTGCAATCGATGCTGGCACTGTGGCTCTTCCAGACATTCGGCATGTCGGTGACGACGGCGGCCAACCTGTTCTTCTGGACCAACGTGCTGTCGGCGGTCTCGATGTTCGCCGCCGTGCCGCTGGCCAACCGCATCGGCCTGGTGCGCACCATGGTCTTCACGCATCTGCCGTCAAGCCTGTGCCTGGTGGCGATTCCCTTCGTCTCCAGCCTGCCGGTCGTCATCGCGCTTCTGCTGCTGCGCAGCCTGCTGTCGCAGATGGATGTGCCGACGCGCAATTCCTATGTCATGGCGGTGGTGACGCCCAGCGAGCGGCCGGCGGCCGCGAGCGTCACTTCGGTGCCGCGTAGCCTGGCGTCGGCCGTCGGCCCGATGATCGCAGGCTATCTCTTCCTGCTGTCGGGTTTCGCATGGCCGTTGCTGATCGGCGGCATCCTGAAATCAAGCTACGACCTGGCGCTGCTGGCAATGTTCAGCCATGTCCGGCCACCAGAAGAGCGTCAGGAGGTCCGGTCGTAGCACTCGAACGACGCCACCTTCGAGGTCTCTCGTTTGGTTCGATACTGCACCATGCCCTTGAACTGGGCGGCGCCACCGTGGGTGCGGCAATAGTCTTCGGCCAGGGGACGCCCCTCCGCCTCGTTCCTGGCGTGGGTGACCACGACCGACGTGCCGTCGCCCTTGACCTCCTGAAGATTCGACGTCCGGTAGGGGCTTTCGGCGCACGCGCCAGCCGCCAGCACGGCGAGCAGGCCTGCAATGACACAAGGGGAGGGCCGTAGCATCGTGGGCAAAGTTGCTCCCGCCCTCATTACGGTGACCTGACACGGCGCGCTGGTATACTGCGCACATGACCGACACATCATCATCCCCGCTGCCCGACCGCCTTTCGACCAACCCCAAGAGCCCCTACTACGACGAGGCGCTGCTGACGCGCGGCGTGGGCATAAAGTTCGACGGCCAGGAGAAGACCAACGTCGAGGAATATTGCGTCAGCGAGGGCTGGATCCGCGTCGCCGTCGGCAAGACCGTCGACCGCAAGGGCAATCCGCTCACGATCAAGCTCTCCGGCAAGGTCGAACCGTATCTCGAGAAGTAGGGTTTTCATGCACAGCCACACGCTCGACGACTGGCGCCACGAGCACGTCTTCCTGGGCGCCGCGCACGATCGCAATGAGCGGCGCACTTGGCTGGTGGTCGGCCTGACCGCCGCCATGATGGTTACCGAAATCGCCGGTGGCACGCTGTTCGGCTCGATGGCGCTGCTGGCCGACGGCTGGCACATGTCTACTCACGCTGGCGCGCTCGCCATCGCGGCCTTCGCCTATCGATTCGCCCGCCGCCATGCGCGCGACCCGCGCTTCGCCTTCGGCACCGGCAAGCTGGGTGATCTCGCGGCCTTCGCCAGCGCCGTCCTGCTGGCGCTGATCGCCCTGTTGATCGGCTACGAATCCGTGGCGCGGGTCTTCCAGCCCGTCCCCATCCACTATGCCGAGGCGACCGCCATCGCCGCGGTCGGCCTCGTGGTCAATCTTCTGAGCGCCTGGATTCTCGGTGCCGGGCACGATCATGGGCACGACGATCATCATCACGAGCACGATCACAACCTGCACGCCGCGTTCTTCCATGTCATGGCCGATGCTCTGACATCGGTACTGGCGATCGTGGGGCTGCTGGTGGCCTGGTTCCATGGCTGGACCTGGCTCGATCCGGCAATCGGCCTGGTGGGCGCGCTGGTGATCGCCCACTGGTCATGGCGCCTGATCCGCGATGCCGGCGCGGTGCTGCTCGATGCGGCGCCCGATACCGCGCTTGCGGCGGCGATCCGCACGCGTCTCGAACGCGGCGACGACCGCATCGCCGACCTGCATGTCTGGCGCGTCGGTCCCGGCCACCACGCCGCCATCGTTTCGCTGGTGTCGGATTCGCCGCTGCCGGTCGACGACTATAAGATGCGCCTGGCCGACCTTGCGCGGCTGAGCCACGTCACCGTCGAAGTCCACCGCTGCAACCACAGCCACTGACATGCCATGCCCCATCGCAGACATTTTCTCCTTGGCGCCGCTGCCCTGGTGGCCGTGCCGGCGCAGGCCCAGCCCGTGAAGATCACGCTTGGTACCGCGACGCCGGGCGGCGGCTTCCCGGTCTATGGCGCGGCCTTCGTCGACGGCGTGCGCCGCATCGATCCCGGACTGGAGATCGAGGCCGTCAACACCAAGGGCAGCACCGAGAATGTGCCGCGGCTCGAAGCCGGCACGCTCGACATCGCTTTGGTGCAGGGCGAGGTCGTGCACGAATCGTTGACGGGCGTCGGCCGGCCGCCGGCCAACCTCAAGATCATCACGGCGATGTATCCCACCGCCGGCATGTTCGTGGTGCGGGCCGATTCGCCTTACCGCACGATCGCCGATCTCAAGGGCAAGCCGATCGCCTGGGGCGCGCAGGGGTCAGGCCTGGTGATCCTCGGCCGCTATGCCATGGATGGGCTCGGCCTCGATGCCGCCAAGGATTTCCAGCCCATCTACCTCGAGCGCGCGGGCGACGGGCCGGCGATGGTGCTCGACGGCCGGGTCGCGGCGCTGTGGGGCGGCGGCGCCGGCTGGCCGGGATTCACGACGGTGGCGAAAAGCGACAAGGGCGCGCGTTTCGTGGCGCCCGACGCCGGCGAGATCAAGCGCATCCTCGCCAAGCATTCCTTTCTGAAAGAGGTGACGCAGGCGGCCGGCAGCTTCCAGGGCCAGAACGAGCCCATCCCGTCGGTCGGCTCGTGGAGCTTCGTGCTGGCGCGGCCCGGCCTCGACGAAGCCGTGGCCTATCGCCTGGTCAAGGCGCTGCACGAGCTGGAGCGGCAGGGTGGCGCACCTCAGCAACTCGTCGACACCTCGGCGAAGAACACCGTGGCCGCGGCGCCCGCCGATCGCCTCCATCCCGGGGTTGCACGGTATTTCAGGGAAACCGGGCTTTTGCGTCCGTAACCTGGCTCCACTGCCTCAGGGTGAGGTGAGTACCTTGACCATGAGGAAGGACGACACCCCGTCGTGTTCCTCGGACTGGATCAGGCGGTAGCCCAACCGTTCGTAGAAGCCGCGCGCGGTGAGCGAGGAGGAGAGCTTCAGCTCGCCGACGCCCACCTTGCGCGCGTGCGCCTCCAGATGGGCGACCAATTGTGCGCCGATGCCCGCCTGCTGCAGCTCGGGATCGACGAACAGCGAGCGCAGCCGGTCGCCGCCCAGCGCGATGGTGCCGACGATGCGATCGCCCTTCTGGCAGACGAACACGTCGCGCTCGGCCATGCGCTGGCCGACCTTGGCCGGGGCGAAGTTGGCCACGATCAGCTCGACGGCCTGCGGCGGATAATCCCGGCCGTTGGATTTCCGCACCGTGTGCTGCACCAGCGCGCTGATCGCGGGCACATCATCGGCGGTGGCGTCGCGGATCACGAGATCGGTCATGATCTACCCTAGCAGGAGGCACGTAAGCCGCTCTATGGTGCGCCGCCTATTGGGGAGACTCATGACGAAATCGACCATGCTCGCCGCCGTCGCCGCACTGACGGCGGCAGCACCTTTGATGCCGGCCACTGCCGCCGATCCGGCGGCCATCGCCCGCGGCAAGTATCTCGTCGCCATTGCCGGCTGCAACGATTGCCACACGCCGGGGTACTTCCTCGGCAAGCCAGACATGGCGCGCTTCCTCGCCGGCTCGGAAGTCGGCTTCGAGATCCCCGGGCTCGGCGTCTTCCACGGGCCCAACCTGACGCCCGACAAGGCGACCGGGCTCGGAAACTGGACGGATGCGCAGATCGTCGCGGCGATCCAGAAGGGCCAGCGGCCCGACGGCCGCATGCTCGCGCCGATCATGCCCTGGCACGCCTTCGCCAACCTCACCAAGCAGGACGTCGATGCCATGGTGGCCTATCTGCGCAGCCTGCCGCCGGTCGCCAACAAGGTGCCGGGTCCGTTCGGCCCGACCGAGACGCCGACCTCCTTCGTCATGAAGATCGTGCCGCCCGGCGGCAAATAAATCTGTCATCCCGAGCGGAGCCGAGGGGCCTCCTCTTCCGGTAGCGGCTGCCCGGCCGACGGACGCTAGGTCCGGTGTGGCGGGGAGATCACTATTGGTTGGATTCGGCTGAGCCGTCGCGGACTGCCCCGTTTACGCCATGTCGGCGCGCAACGCTTGGGGAGTGGTGTCGTTCTTGGGTTGTTGATGACACAGGAAGCGGGACGGCAGATGAAGCGCGGCATTCTCGTGGCGACCCTGATAATGACGGCGGCCGGCGTTGCCAGCGCCAATCTGCTGACGACGGCGCCTCAAGGTGTGGCCTCGCCGTGGCCTCAGCCGGCAAGCGAAGCTGTCCGGGCCGTGGCGACGACCGGCCCCGCAACGCCTGTCACCGCGCCTGCACCTGCCGCTCCAGTCGTCGCCCCTGTCGCTCCCAAGCGCGCAGCGGCACCGACCGCACAGAAGGCTTCGGTCGAACCGCGCCAGGCGCCGGTGCCGTACCAGATGAAGCCCCGCTCGCCGGTCAACCTGCCGCCCGTCGCAGACAAGGACAAGGCGACCGAGGCCAAGGCGTCCGGCAAGTCTGGCGAGAAACCTGAGGAAGCGTCCGCGGTCGATCCGGCCGGGGCGAACGCGGCCCGCGCCGCCATCGAGGCGGACGGCTACAAGGGCGTGAAGGTGCTGCGCAAGGGGGCGAACGGCGTCTGGCACGCTTCGGCGCTGCGCGGCAAGACGACGGTGATGCTGAGGGTCGACGCCAGCGGCAGCGTGTCGGCCGACTAAGGGTCTGTGACGAAACAAACGCTTCACTTTGGCGCGGGAGCGGATCAGTCGGGGGAGCATGGAGCGAATGGCGTCGACGTCGAGCACTCCCACAATATAAAGCGTATCTCGCCCGGCGCCTTCTCTTCCTCGATTCTTTCCCTGCGTTGTTCCGCACTATCCGATTCGTTTATTCCGTCACAGGCCCTAACCGGCTACCAGATGACGCGGACGCCAGCGGTAAGCGCGTGGGCGGAGTCCTGACCGGAGATCGTGCCTTCGTACTTCAGGTAGAGGGCCGTGGCGTCGGCGACGTCGGTGTTGAGCGACAGGCCGAGCAGCACGCCGTCCCGCGTCGGTGAGACGCCATAGGTGGTGAAGGGGACGGCGGGCGCGCCGGCGAACGATGCCGCCACCGGCCGGTCGACGTTGGCGTACTCATGGCTCCAGCCCAGCCGCAGTTGGCCGGCGATCGGGCTGCGCCAGCCCACGTTCATGTTGGCGCCCACCACCGCACCCAGCACCGAGCGCAGCGAATTGGTGGTCACGCCCGCGACGTTGAGATTGAGCGACTGTGCGCCGGTCTCGGTGTAGGCGTTCTGCGTCGCCGTATAGCCCTGCAGGCGGGCGAAGGGCGTGACATAGGCCTGGGCCGTGCCGCCGAGGTCGACGCGATAACCGGCCTCGAGCTGCCCGAAGAACTGGTTGGCGCCGGCCTGGCCCATCGCCGTGCGCGGCTGCAGCCCGGGGATCACGATGTTGCGCCACGACTGGTTATACGCGTAGCCGTAGCCCGCCATGCCATCGAGGTAGAAGCGGTCCTGGGTGAAGCTGCCGTAGAGGCCGACCTGGTACGTGTCGGACGTGCCCTTGCCGTCGAAGCCTGAGACCCATTGCGTGCCGGTCGTGAAGCCCACCGTGACGCCGGCCAGGAAGCTGGGACCGAAGCGGCGGTCGAGGCCGGCCGCGAAGCCGCCGGCATTGTAGGTGACGGCGCCGACACTCTGGCCCGCACCGATCGTGCCGAGCCCGCCCACCGCGCCGCCCCAGGCGCCCCACTGCGCGGGCGTAGTGGTATCGCAGGCGACGTCGCAGGCCTCGGCCATCATCACGCGATTGCCGCCGCCGGCCGAGCCGGCCTGCGAGGCGAGGTTGTTCATGAACATCTGCGCCGTCTGCACCATGGTGGTGGAGAAGCCCGAGAGGTTCTGGCCGCTGATCGAGCGCAGCACGTACTCGGCCTGCCCCGGGCTGACCGCGATCAGCGCACTCAGCACGGTGAGCATGTCACCGGTGGCGGAGGCGCCGATGATGTTCAGCGCATTGCCGACCGCCGACTGGTTGAAGCTGGCGGCATTGTTGCTGAAGTTGGTGGTGAGCGTGAGATAGACGTTTTTTGCGTCGTAGCTCAGCGCCGGCGTGAGGAAGGCGTAATTGCTGGTGACGCTTGAATAGGTGCCGCTGACGCCGCCCCCTGAAATGAGGATCGTGTAGGTGGTGGTGGGCGCGTAGGAGCCGGAGGCTGCCACGGCTTGCACGGTACCACCGTTGATCGTCGCGGTGCCGCTGACGGTCAACAGGCTGCTCTGACCGGCGGCATTGACCGTGACCTGATGGAAGCTGCCGGCGGCCTGGGTGAAGTTGCCGCCGACATTCAACATGTTGGTCACGGCGCCGGGGGCGACGGTACCGCCGCTGTTGACGACCAGGCTGCCGATCGCATTGGTGACGCCGGTATTGCCGCCGTTGCCGACCAGGACGCCGCCGCTGTTCACCGTGAAGTTGCTGCTGGGGAGCTGGGCGTTCCCCACGATCAGCGTGCCGCTGTTCACGGTCCATGGCGTGGTCGTGGCGTTGTTTCCGCTCAGCGTCCAGGTGCCGCTGCCGGTCTTCACGACGTTGCCGAAGCCGCGGTACTGGGCGGTGCTGCCGATCGTGCCGACGTTGAAGCTCGCTGCCGTGGTGCCGCCCAGCTGCAGGGTATCGGCCGTGCTGGCGGCCACGACATTGCCGGTGATCGACGAGCCGGCCTGCAGCTCGAGGATGTTCGTGCCGCCGGTGAAGGTGATGGCGTTGGCTCGCGTCAAGGTATCGCCGCTCAGGCCGCCCGAGATGGTGCCGCTGTTGACGACCGTGAGATTGGCGCCCGTGATGCCGACGCCGCCCGCGCCCTCGGTGCCGCGCGTGCCGAAGAAGCCGGTTGCCCCGCCGTTGCCGCCATTCACCGTGCCGGAATTGGTGAAGGTGGCCCCCGACGCGCTGAACGAGACGCCCACGCCACCGTCGCCGCCGTTGCCGGTAACGGTGACGCCGCCGCTTGCTCCGCCGCCGCGGCCGCCAGTGCCGCCCGAGATCGTGCCGCTGTTGCTGCTTGTGGCGCCGCCC
The DNA here is from genome assembly GCA_021732285.1 of Reyranella sp. Classification (GTDB taxonomy): domain Bacteria; phylum Pseudomonadota; class Alphaproteobacteria; order Reyranellales; family Reyranellaceae; genus Reyranella. Next base: position 32,388 of record JAKFVH010000052.1, read on the forward strand.
GTCACGATCGCGCCATAGC
>JAKFVH010000065.1 GCA_021732285.1 Reyranella sp.
GCCGTGAGCTTGGCAATGAAGCCTGTCGGTAAGCCGGATGCGGGAGATCCGCACGTCCGGTTTGATGAGCGGGGACGGGAGACGGAGCGACTTCAGCGTCGACACCGCGCCCGTCCTCGACTCTACCGCGTCTCATGATCATGAGGCGCGCGGGACGCGCGCGGTCCAGAAGACCTAGAGGCCGAGCGAGAAACCCTCGCGCAACGGATCGTCGTCGTCGAAGCGAAAGCGCGCTTCGCCGGTCTGATGCGCGCGGCCGCCGACTTCGACGATCACCGACTTTCGTCCACCAACCGGTGGCGCGTCGCGCACGATGCGGCCGCTGAAGACGTCGCCGGTGCAGCTCTCGAACCGGCGTTCATCGCCGAGCCGTGCCTCGCGGCGCGCCATCTGCAGCGCCATGCGCGCCGTCACGCCGCTGCCAGTCGGACTGCGGTCGATCTGACGGCCGGCGAAGATGCAGACGTTGCGGCTTGGGCGATCTGCGCCGTTGCCGCCGTCGGTCAGGATGGTGCCGTAGAGGAAGGCGAGATCGGGCTCGTCGGCGTGCACGATCGGCACGGCCTTCGCCGCGGCCTCGGCGATCTCCTCGCCGGCATCGACGATGGCGCGCATCGGCGACGATAAAAGATCGAGGCCGATCGAATCGGCGGACAGGAAGGCGTAGAAGGCGCCGCCATAGGCGATGTCGACCGTCACCGGCCCCCAGGTGCGCGTTGGCGCGATGCGATCGAGGGCATAGGCGAAGGCCGGCACGCTTTCGAAGCGCACCGTGCCGTCGGCCGCAACTCTCGCAACGACCAAGCCACAGGGACATTGCAGGCGCACGACCGTCTCGGGCTCGCTTCGCTTCACGCGGCCACTGTCGACCGCCCACCGTGCGAGCGCGATGGTCGCGTGACCGCACATCGTCGAATAGCCCTCGTTGTGCATGAACAGCACGGCGAGATCCGCTTCGGGATGGTCGGGCTCGACCAGGAGCGCGCCGTACATGCCGTCGTGGCCGCGCGGCTCCAGCATCAGGCCGCGGCGCAGATGATCGAAGTGCTCGCGCGCCTCGCGTCGCTTGTCGAGCAAGGTCTTCCCCGAAAAGCGCGGCCAGCCGTCGACGACGATACGCGTCGGCTCGCCGCCGGTGTGCATCTCGACGGTGGACAGGATCACCCGAACACCTGTGGCAGGCCGGCGCCGATGCGCTCATTCATCATCTCGATCGAGCCGTCGGTGTAAGCTGCGATCTTGGCGCAGGCGAGATGGCGGGCCAGCGGATACTCCGCGCGCAGGCCGTTGGCACCCATCGCCTGGATGCAGTCGGCAATGCGCTTCAGCGCCATCTCGGTCGCGAATTTTTTTGCGTAGGCTGCTGGCAGCACGGCGTCGCCGCCCTCGTCGATCAATCGCGCCGCGCGATAGGTCAGCAGGCGCGCGGCCTCGAGGTCGGTCGCAACGTCCACCAGCTTCCAGCGCACCCCCTGGTGATCGAGCACCGGCTGGCCGAAGGTCTTGCGTTGCCGCGTGTAGCGCACCGCCGTCTCCAGCGAGGCCTGCAGCATGCCGCAGCACATGGCGGCGACGTAGGCCCGTGCGCCGTTGATGCCGGCGAGGGCCGCCTTAAAAGCCTGGCCCGGCGGATGCAGCACTGTCTCGTCGGGCGCGATGTAGTCGACCAGCCGGAAGCCGCCGACACCGATCGCGTGGCCGCCATGTAGCTCGAACGGTTTCTCCCGGTGGAACCCCGGCCGGCCGGCTTCGACGGCGAAGCAGGCGATGCCGCGATAGCCCTGCGTTCGATCGGTCTGTGCATAGGCGACCGAGAGACCCGCGACCGCGGCGTTGGTGATCCAGGCCTTGGCGCCGTTCAGCTTCCAGCCGCCCTCGACCCGCACCGCCGACATTTCCAGCCCGCCGAAGTCGCTGCCGACGCCGGGTTCGCTGAGCCCCGCGCAGCCGATCACCTCGCCCGCGATCATGCGCGGCAGCAGGCGCGCCACGTGCGCCGGCTGGCCGTCGCGGGCAAAGCGCGCAACCGCGTTGTGATGGTTGATCAGCGCAAAGGCGAAGGCGAAGTCGTGCTTGGCGACTTCCTCGAAGGCGCGCAGCTTGCAGGAGAAGGAGAGCCTCTGCCCGCCATGCTTCTTGGCGAGCTCGATGGTGTGCAGGCCCTCTGCACAGGCGGCCTTGATGGTCTCCAGCGGATAGCGCCGCTCCCATTCCCAGCGCGCGGCGTTGGGGGCGACGTGCCGTTCGGCGAAATCGCGGGCGCGCGCTACGACAGCGCGTTCTTCAGGGGTCAGGACTTCGTCCAACATTCTCTAGGTCACCAATCCAAATTTGCGGATCGACACTTTGTGCAGATCGAAATCTCGCCCGATATGGCAACCCCACATCTATGGCATTTACCCGGTAATCTGCTGACGTGAAGTGAAAGGGCCTTGGCCTCGCGCAAATCGAGGCTGAACTTCTCACATCCCAGCTGAGCACCCATTAACCGATTCCGACGGCTCGTTTCGGCGAACAGCCTCTTATCTTCCGCTGACAACGACGCCGACCAGACCACATTCTGACGACACTTCGGGCAAAAGATATGCGGACGTCCTTTCGGATCGATGAGTATCATCTCGGCTGCCATACGATAGAGGGTCTCATGGATCGTACCCCCGACGCCATTTCGCTCGCCACCGCCCGGGGGCTCCCCTGGAAGCCCGGCCGCTCCGCCGAGGCCTTCATCGACGGCGACCTGGAAATCCGCTTCACGCCGCGGCCGACCGACGGGCCGCAGAAGCCGCATCAGCGTGACGAAGTCTACATCGTTGCCGCCGGTTCGGGCTTCTATCGGGTCGACGGCAAGCTGACGCCAGTCGCGGCCGGCGACATGTGCTTTGCCGCCGCCCATCCCGAACACGGCTTCGAGAATTTCACCGACGATTTCGCCATCTGGATCATCTTCTACGGTCAGGTAAAATGAGCTAGAAAGACGGCGACGCGGGTGTAGCTCAGGGGTAGAGCGTCGGCTTCCCAAGCCGTAGGTCGCGGGTTCAAATCCCGTCGCCCGCTCCAATTTTCCGAAGGGCAGGAAGCAGGCATGGATTCGGTGGTCTCGGCACCGGTCGCAAACGGCGACTTCGCGGCCGATGCCGCGCACTTCTCTGCCTATTGGCTCGACGCCAAGGACCGCCTCGCCCGCCTCGGTCCCAAGCCCAAGCGCGATGCCGCCGCCTTCGATAGGGCCGAAACGATCAAGCAGGCCGCGCGCGACGCCCGCTTCACCTTCCTGCGCCGCCATGGCCGCGCGCTCTACGATCGGCTGACGGCGGGCCGCGGCAAGTTCGTGCGCATCGAGCGGCTGGCCTACGACGCGGCCGAGATGGTGCCGGGCCTCGTGCCGACCAGCGCCGAAGTCGCGGCCGAGGCCGAGCTGCGGCAGGCCGACAAGGATGGCTGCGAGATCGACCAGGGCATCCTGTTCAACCAGTTCCTGGCCGATCCCGTCTGCGGCCTGCATCTCTGCCACGCCATGCTGCTGCCGCGCGAGGAATCGACCGAGGCGCTGGCCAAGTTCCTGCGCGACGGCAAGCTCGATCTCGGCTTCGCCAAGGTCGAGCGCCAGGGCAAGGCGGCCGTCCTGCTGCTGGCCAACAAGCGCTTCCTCAACTCCGAGGACAATTTCACCCAGCCCGCCACCGAGATCGCGGCCGACGTCTGCATCCTCGATCCGCAGAGCCAAGTCGCGGTGTTGCGCGGAGAAGTCGTGCCCGAGGGCAAGTATGCCGGCCGGCGCATCTTCAATGCCGGCATCAACCTCACACACCTCTACTACGGCAAGATCCCGTTCCTGTGGTTCCTGGTCCGTGACCTCGGCTTCGTGAACAAGATGATGCGCGGGCTCGCCAGGCCCGAAGTGCCGCCCGACGAGGTCGCGGGCGATTCGATCGAGAAGCTCTGGATCTCGGCGGTGGAAACCTTCGCCATCGGCGGCGGCTGCCAGATCCTTTTAGCGACCGACTTCAACATCGCCGGCCGCGACGCCTACCTGACCCTGCCGGCGCGCAAGGAAGGCATCATCCCGGCGATGGCGAACCTCAGGCTGGCGCGCTTCGTCGGCGACCGCATCGCCCGTCAGGCAATCATGTACGAACGCCGCATCGACTGCGATTCCGAGGTCGGCCGCATGATCTGCGACGAGATCATCGATCCCGCCGACATGGATCAGACCATCGCCCGCGTCATCGACCGCCTGACCGGCTCGGGCGCCGTCGGCGCCATCGGCAACCGCCGCGCCCTGCGGCTCTCGGCCGAGCCACTCGACACCTTCCGCCGCTACGCCGCGCTCTATGCCCGCGAGCAGGCGCTGTGCCATTTCAGCCCGGCGCTGATCTCCAACCTAGAACTGTTCTGGAACGCGCAGAACCGCCGGGCGTGATTTTCTAGATATGCGTGTACAGCCGCTGCCGATTCGCGCGGCTGCGTGCTACGCTCCTGCCGTCTGATCGCGGAGGAGAAGCCGATTGCCGATGCGAACGACAGCCGCCGTCCTGTTGGCGGTGCTCACTTTCTGCGCAACAGCGGCGCAGGCGCAGACCTGGGGCTACACCTGGACGATCTCTCGCCAGACCTATGTCCTCGCGCCTGACGGCCGGTACACGGCGACGATCGAAGGCGAGCGAAAAGCGCACGATGCGCAGGCCGCGCGCGACGGCGGCCGCATCGATCTCAGCTATTCGGCCAGCCAGCAGAAGCTCGAGATCGTCGAAGCCGTGACGATCAAGTCAGACGGCCGCCGCGTGCCCGTCGACGCCGACAAGATATTCGACATGGCCCCGCAGGTCTCGCGCGAGGTCGCGCTCTACACCGATCTCCGGACACGCAGCATCGTCTTTCCCGACCTTCAGGCCGGCGATTCCATCCGCTACGTGTATCGCCTCGAAAAGGTCGAGATGACCTGGCCGGGCTTCTTCATCGCCCAATCCTGGAACTCCACGTCACGAGCCGTTCTTGTCGAGCACATCTTCGACCACCCGGCATCGATGCATGTCGCAGATGAACGTCACGGCACGGATTATCGTGTCGAGAAGATGGGCGAGCGGGTCCGGCGCATCTTCTCCTGGACCAATCCGACCCGCACGGACAACGAGGCCGGGGCGACGTCGTCGCTCGACTGGGGTCCTCGCTACGCGATCACGACTCTGCGCAGCTACGCCGAGATCGGCGACCATTACGGCCGGCTGCACGCCGCATCGTCGGGCGTATCGCCGGAAGTCGCCGCTCTGGCGGCCGAGATCGTTGGATCGACCGCAGACCGCAGGCATCAGGCGCGCCTGCTGTACGACTGGGTGACGCGCAACATCCGCTACGTCGCGGTCGCGGTGGGACAAGGCAAGCTGACGCCCACGCCCGCCGCCGAGACCATCAAGCACCGCTATGGCGACTGCAAGGCGCAAGTCGCCTTGCTGGCGGCGCTGCTGTCCGCCCGTGGCATCAACAGCGAGGCAGTGTTCATCAATGCGAACGCCTCGCGCTACACCCTGTCCGAAGTCCCGGTCGGAGGTTTCAACCACGTCATCCTCTACCTGCCCGAGTTCGGCCTCTACGTCGATTCGACCTGGCAGAACGCCTCGTTCGGCGTGCTGCCGTGGGGCCATTACGATGCGCCCGTGCTGCACGCCGTCGACGGCAAGTCGCGCGTGGCGCGCATACCGACCGAGAAAGCCGGAGACAATGTTGGCGAGGTCCACGTCGAGGCCACTGTCTCGGCTGACGGCAAGGTGAGCGGCCTGACGCGCGAGATCGCCCGTGGTGTCATGGCGGCCGACTTGCGGAGCTATGCGTCGGACACAAGCGGAGCCAAAGCGGCGTCTCAGTTGCGGCACTTCGGATCGCCCGGCACCGGCAAGTGGCTCACGGTGAAGAAGAACCCGGCCAGCCCATCAGTCGAGCTGATGGGTGAGTTCGAGCTTTCCGACCCGATCGACCTTGCAGGGGGCGAGGCGCTCTTCCCGCCGCTCGGGTTGCGCTTTGGCGTGCGGCCGGGCAGTTTCCTGGTCGGCGTGCACGATGCGCCGCGCAAGCATCCGTTCCCCTGCCATGCCGGGCGCCAGATCGAAACCATCGAGGTGAACCTGCCGGAGGGCCTAAAACCCTCCCGGCTGCCGGCGGACAGAAGCTGGAAGGCGTCGATCGCGGAGTACCAGTCGAGCTACCGCTTCAGCGAGGGTACGTTGCGTGTGCGGCGGGAGTTCGTCACGACCCCCGAAGGCCAGGTCTGCCGGCCCGAACACTCACGGGAGCTCGTCGGCTTGCTGTCCAACATCCGTCGTGACCTGCGCTCGGTCGTGGTGTTCGACAAATAGTCAGCCGCCTGAACACTTTCCGTTGCCCTCGACGCTGAAGCAGGGCACAAGCGCGGCTGCCTGAGAACCTCGAGACTACTGCACGATGCGTCAGCGTAAATGGCACAAGGCTCTTCTGTATCTGGGGCCGTCCAAGATCCACGGCATTGGCTGCTTTTCGGATACCAGGATCAGGAAAGGCGAATTCGTTCGCGTCTGGTCGCCCGAGGACAGCCGATGGGTGCCCCTGAAGAAGGCGCACGCCTCGCCGCACAAGAAGCTCTTCCAGCGCTTCGGCATCCGGACCACCGGCGGCTACTGGGCGCCCATCGACTTCCTGCGCATCTCCGTCGGCTGGTACATGAACCATTCCGAGGCGCCCAACCTGCAGTCCGACGATGGCGACGTGACCTACTACGCGCTCCGGGACATCGAGCCCGGGGAAGAAGTGACGATCGACTACCGGCGCATGGACGACGTGCACGACAATCTCTCGCGCGACGACGTTCTTCCCGGGCGGCAGCGCAAGCCGGCCGCCAAACCCGCCCTCAAGCGCCGGCCATCAGGTCCGCCAGCGCCGGATCGGCCGCAAGCTCGGCAGCCGAGCCGCGCCGCACCACCTGGCCACGACTGAGCACGACACCGCGCCGGGCGACACCGAGCGCCAGTGCCGCACGCTGCTCGGCCAGCAGGATCGCCGTGCCATCGGCGGTCATGGCGCTAAGCCGCTTTAGAAGGTCGGCGACGACCACCGGCGCCAGGCCGAGCGTCGGCTCGTCGAGCAGCAGCAGGCGCGGGCAGTCCATCAACGCGCGCGCCAAGGCCAGCATCTGCTGCTGGCCGCCCGAGAGCAGCCACGCTCGCGCCGCGGGCCGCTCGCCGAGCATGGGGAAGAGCGCCAGCATCTCCTCGACGCGCTGGCAGCGCTGGCCAGCCGGCAGCGACGATGCCGCCTCGAGGTTCTCCCGCACCGTGAGGCCGGCGAAGACGCGCCGCCCCTCCGGCACATAGCCTACCCCCAGGTCGACGCGCTGCTCGACGGCGAGCGCGCTGGCGTCGCGGCCGAACAGCATGACACGGCCGGGATGGAAACCGAGCACCGTCTCCAAAAGCGTGGTCTTGCCGGCGCCGTTGCCGCCCAGCAGGGCCACGATCTCGCCCGCCTCGACCGACACCTCGCCGATCTCGAGCACGGCGCTCATGCCGCGATTCCGTCGAGACCGAGAAAGCTCGCGCGCACTTGGCGATCGGCCCGCACCTCGGCGGGACTGCCGCTGGCGATGACGCGGCCGCGGTCGAGGCAGACCAGGCGATCGCAGGTGCGCGACAGGAGTTCTATGTCGTGATCGACGATCAGCACGCCGCGGCCGGCGTCCCGCAGGTTGGCCAGGAACGCCGGCAGCGCCCGCCGCTCGTGGTCGCTGACGCCGGCCGCCGGCTCGTCGAGCAGCAGGAAGGCCGCACCCGTCGCCACCGCGCGTGCGAGGTCGGCCGACTTGGTGTCGCCGGCAAGCGCCAGTGCCTGGAAGCTGCGGCCGATGCCGGCGCGAGAGACGGCGTGCGCCGGCAGATGCTCTATGCGCCTGTCGTCGAGCGAGATCGTGCCTTCGTCGACCTGCTCCAGGCCGTTGATGACGTTGAGCAGCGTGGTCTTGCCCGAGCCGTTGGGCCCGATCAGGCCGACGATCTCGCCGCGGTCCACCAGCAAAGACACGCCGTCCAGCGCCTGCACGCCGCCGAAGCGTTTCGACACGCCGTCGATCGTCAGCCGTTGCGCACCGGGCAGAGGCGGCACCGACGTCGGCAGGCCCGGTGGGATGGGAGGGGCGCGTCGCGCGCCGCGCAGGCGGTCTATGAGGCCGGCGAGGCCTTCGGGCGCCCACAGCACGACGGCCAGCGTGGCGACGGCGTAGGCGAGCAGCCACGCGCCCTGCAGGTCGCGCAAAAGCTCGGGCAGGCCGACGGCTAGGGCGGCGCCCACGACCGCGCCCATCGGATGCCGCGAGCCGCCCAGCACCACCAGGGTCAGGCAGAGCACCATGATCGAAAAGCCGGTCGCTTCCGGCGAGACGACGCCGCTCAACGCGGCGGAGCAGGCGCCGGCCAGTCCGGCCAGCGCGCCGCCCACGACGAACGCCGCGAACCGCCAGGCAGCGCCATCGATGCCGAGCGTGGCGGCAAGCAGCGGCGCCTCGCGCAACAGCTGTGCCTTCTTGCCTGTCGTGCCTTCGAACAGCCAGGCGTAGAGCAGCACGCCGGCGATCAGGCAGATCCAGACCGTCGCCAGCAGGACGGGTCCGCGCGGCAACGATGTCGCGAAACCGGCGAGGCCGTTGGCGCCGCCCGTGAAACCCTCGGCATGCACGGCCAAAAGATTGACCAGGGAGGCGAGCGCCAGGGTGGCGAGCGCGAAGTAATGCGATTGCAGGCGAAGCAGCGGCCCCGCCACCAGCGCCGCCGGGATCGCCGCGGCAAGGATCGCTGCCGGCAGGGCGAACGGCCCGAGGACGGGCGCCGTCAGCGCCGCTGCATAGGCGCCGAGGCCGAACAGGGCGCCCTGCGCCAGGTTGAGCGCGCCGAGCTGGCCGAACACGAGCTGGTAGCCCAGGCCCATCAGCCCATAGATGCCGGCCAGGATCACCATGCGCTGGCCGAACGGCGGCAGGGCAGCGAGCGCCACCAGCGGCGGCAGCACCAGGAGGACCAACCAGAAGGGCGACAGACGCATGTCAGGCGCGCCGGCCGACAGGCTCGCCGAACAGGCCCTGCGGCCGGAGCGCCAGCACCGCCAGAACGCAGATATAAAGAGCGGCCGACGCCCAGGCGTCGCCGAAGCGCGCGGCGACGAAGGTCTCGAAGAGGCCGATGCCGAGCGCGCCCACGAGCGCGCCGGGCACGCTGCCCCAGCCGCCCAGTGCCACGGCGATGTAGGCCTTCAGCATGTGGCCGGCGCCCTGGGTCGGCGCCACCAGGAACTGGTGCCCCAGCAGGAAGCCGGCAACGCCCGCCAGCGCGCCGGAAAGCGCCAGGGACAGGATCACGTAGCGGCCGACCGGAATGCCGACTGCGCGCGCCATGTAGCGGTCGGCGGCGACGGCGCGCATGCGCCGGCCGGTCTGCGTGCGCTCCAGCAGGAACCACACCGCGGCGACCAGCACGGCGCCCAGCACGACGATGGCAAGCGGCTGGCGGCCGAGCACGAAGCCCGCGATATAGAACGAGCCGCTGCCGACGAGCGATGGCGCGGTGCGCGGCGCGCCGGCCATGGCGATGGTGAGCGATTGTTCGATGATGGCAGCGAGCGCGATGGTGGCGACGAAGGTCGCCTCAGGCGGTCGGCTCGCCAATGGCAGGATGGCGATGCGCGCCGCGAGAATGCCGACGACGCCGATCGCCAACGCGACCAGCGGCAACAGCAGCACGGCCGGCAAGCCAGTCGACAGACCGATGAAGACCGCGACGGCGCCGCCCAGCACCACAAGATCGCCGTGCGCGAAGTTCACGGCGCCGGCGGCGTTCAGCGCCAGCACGAAGCCCAGCGCCACCAGCGCATAGGCCATGCCCAACGCCAAAGCGTTGAGCAGAAGTTGGACAGTGATCAGTGCTCGCGCGGGGCGTGCTTGCCGAGGATGCGCTGCAAGGTGCGCCGATGCATGTTGAGGCGGCGCGCCGTCTCCGAGACGTTGCGATCGCACTGCTCGAAGACGCGCTGGATGTGCTCCCAGCGCACGCGGTCGGCCGACATCGGGTTGCTGGGCGGCGGCGGCAGCTTGCGGCCGTGCGCGGTCAGCGCCTGCTCGATGGCGTCGGCGTCGGCCGGCTTGGCGAGATAGTCGACGGCGCCTTCCTTCACGGCGGCGACAGCGGTGGCGATGTTGCCGTAGCCGGTCAGCACGACGATGCGGATGTCGGGCCGCGCCTGGCGCAGCGGCCCCACCAGCTCGAGCCCGTTGCCGTCACCCAGCCTGAGGTCGAGCACGGCGAACGCGGGCGGCCGCGCGGTCTGCGCCAGCGCCTCGGCGACCGAACCCACTGCGGTGACGATGAAACCGCGCAGCTCGAGCGCCCGCGCGATGCGGTTGCGGAACGCGGCATCGTCATCGGCGATCAGCAGCGTACGATCCTTGTTGGCCGTCGCGCCGGCTATGGCGGGCGACACGGGGCGGTTGGCGCCTGTGTCCTGGCTCATGGCTGCTCCTTCGACATCGGCCGCTATGTAGCCTTGAAGACCGGGTTTGGCCAGCGCACGGAAACCAGCGCGCCGCCGGTCGTTCCCCGGCGGTTACCGAAAGTCACGGTGGCCCCGGTTCGTTCCAATAGCGTCTTGGCGATGAACACACCCAATCCCATGTGCCCTTCCTCGCCCTGGCGCGTCGAGATGAAGGGCGTGCCGAGCTCATCGAGTAGCGCCTGCGAGAAGCCGGGCCCGTCGTCGGAGACCTCGACCTCCGACCATGCCGCCGTCCAGCGCGTCCTGATCTCGACCTCGTGGCGGGCAAACGACACGGCGTTCTGAACGATGTTGCCGATGCCCTGGGTGATCTCCGGGCTGCGCACCTGGATCGGCGCCGTCGTCGGCACGCCCTCGCCGACCGGCCCGGCCTTGAAGCTGACGGCGATGCCTTCGCGTTCCGCATGCTGCGCCGCCACCTCGATCAGCGCCGGCAACGGCACCAACGTGTAGGCGTCGGACACGTCGCCCACCGGATCGACCGACAGGCGCGCCAGGATGGCGCGGCAGCGGTCGGACTCCGACGAAAGCAGCTCGACATCCTCGCGCAGCGGATCGTCGGTCTCGACCTCGCGCAGCATCTCCTTGGCGACGACGGCGATGGTCGAGAGCGGCGAGCCGAGCTCGTGCGCCGCCGCCGCCGCCAGCGCACCCAGCGCCGACATGCGCTGCTCGCGCTCGAGGGCAGCCTGGGCCGCGGCGAGCGCGGCCGCCATCAGGCGCTGCTCCTCGGCCAGCCGCCAGCCGTAGAGCGTGACCAACAGCGTGGTGAGCGTGAGGCCCGCCCAGGCGCCGGCCTGGTAGATCTCCGGCAGCTCCGGCGGCGGGCCGCGCCACGGCAAGGGCTGATGGAACAGGCCGAGCAGGCCGATGCTGATGATGGTGAGCAGCGACAGCGCGACGTTGCTGGTGAGCGACAGGATGGTGGCGCCGATCGCCACCGGCGCCAGCAGCAGCAGCGAGAACGGATTTATAAGGCCGCCGGTAAGATAAAGCAGGACGGCGAGCTGCAGGATGTCGAAGGCGAGGAAGATCGTGGTCTCGCGATCGTCGATGCGCGCCGAGGCCGGCCGGCCGAGGCTGACGGTGAGGTTGAGCAGCGCCGACAGCGCGATGGCGCCGCCGACTGCCAGCACGGGCAGGGTGAAATTGAGGCCCCAATGGACGACGGCGGCAGTGAAGAGCTGGCCGGCGACGGCGGCCCAGCGGATCAGGACCAGCGTGCGAAGGCGCACGCCGCCGCGCGGCGGCAAGCTGGTGGCGGCAGCACCCTGGACGATCGGCCCATTGGCTTGTGTCGAGGCGATCTCGGTGCGCCCCGCCATGCTCCTACTCCTCGAGCATCAGGTGCTTGCGATGCACCGTGGTGAACAACGGGATCTTGCGCTGCCGCTTGCGGTTGGGCGGCTCCTTCACCAGCCGGCCGATCTCGCCCAGGATGAGCCCGGTGATGGTCGGCAGCGGCAGCTCACGCGCCTCGTCGAGCTTGACCCAGCGGATGTCGCCCAACTCGCTGGAATGGCGGATGTCGCCGGTCGCATCCTCGGCGCGCGCCATGAAGAAGCGGGCATTGAAACGGCGCGGCCGGCCGGGCGGCGTGACGGCGCGGGCGATCAGGTCGAGGCAGTCCAGCGCCGGGCCCATGCCCTTGTCCAAAAAACCCTGCCAGTGCTCGCCGAAATCGTCCTCGGGTGCGCCGCCCTTCAAGGGCTTGGCCAGCATCAGGCCGGTCTCCTCGAAGGTCTCGCGCACGGCGGCGACGGCCAGCGCTCGCGCACGCTGCGCTGTGGCCGCCTTGCGCAGGCGCTCGTCGACGAAGCGGTCGAGGGGGGTGGCCACCGGCACGCGGGCATCGGCCGGATCGACGCGGCCGCCGGGGAAGACGTAGCGGTTGGGCATGAAGGCGTGCTTGGCGTCGCGGCAGCCCAGCAGCACCTCGGGGATCTTGCCGCGCTGGCGCACCAGGATCAGCGTCGCGGCATCGCGCGGCCGCAGGTAGGGATATTTCTGGTCGAACTTCTCGACTGGCCGCTCGCTGCCAGGCTTCAGGACCGGGGCGGTCGGTGAATGGTCGTAGCCTTTGTCGGTGCCGCGCACGACGGCACCGGCAGGAATGCCTCGTTTAGCCATGGAGTCACGATAGCTCATGGTCTTCCGGACCGCGAGCCTCCGGCTCGCTCATGAATCTGAGCGAGCCGGAGGCTCGCGGTCCGGAAGACCATGAATCAGAAAGACCACTCCACAGACGTATCGGGCCGGAAGACCACGACACTCTTATCGCCTCCCGGAACGTCGATGCGCTCCGGCGCATCGAGCGTTCCCGCGCGCAGGGTGACGCGCTCTTCGTTGGGCAGGAGCCCATAGAAGCGTGGGCCGTTCAGCGAGGCAAAGGCCTCCAGCCGGTCGAGCGCGCCCTCCTCGGCGAAGACCTGCGTGTAGACCTGCATCGCCACCGGCGCGTTGAAGATACCGGCGCAACCGCAGGCGCATTCCTTGGTGTCGGCGGTGTGCGGCGCGGTGTCGGTGCCGAGGAAGAATTGCGGGCTGCCTGAGGTCGCGGCGCGCCGCAACGCCAGGCGATGCTCCTCGCTCTTGGCGATCGGCAGGCAGTAGAGATGTGGGCGGATGCCGCCTTTGAAGATGGCATTGCGGTTGTAGCTGAGATGATGCGGCGTGATCGTGCCGCCCATGCGCGCGCCGTTGGCCTCGACGAACGCCACGCCTTCCTTGGTCGTGATGTGCTCCAGCACGACCTTCAATCCCTGATGGCGACGCAGCAGCGGTGCCAGCACCTTGTCCAAGAACACCGCCTCGCGGTCGAAGATGTCGACGTCGGGATCGGTCACTTCGCCGTGGACCAGGAGCGGCATGCCCACCTTCTCCATCGCCTCGAGGCCCTTGGCGATGCGGTCCATCGAGGTGACGCCATGCGCTGAGTTGGTCGTGGCATGGGCGGGATAGAGCTTGGCTGCCACCCACACACCCTGCTGCTTGCCATTGGCGAGCTCGACCGGATCGGCACCGTCGGTCAGGTAGCAGGTCATCAGCGGCTCGAATTTCAGCCCGGCTGGAACCGCTCTGCGGATTCGCTCGCGATAGGCGGCGGCCTCGGCGATCCGGGTCACCGGCGGCACCAGGTTGGGCATGATGACGGCGCGGGCGAACTGGCGCGCCGTATGCACGGCGCAGGCCTGCAGCATCGGTCCGTCGCGCAGATGGACGTGCCAGTCGTCGGGACGGCGGAGGGTGATCGAGCTCGGCAAAGGCATGATGCGTTTTCTACGCTTGCTCCCGGGCGGGCTCCAATGTTGATTGCGGGCATGAATGAACTGAAAGAGGCGATCGCCTTCGCCAAGGCCGCCGAATCCAAGTGGCCCAAGAGCATGAAGATGCCGAACGGTCAGTTCGTGATGACCTTCGATTCGGGCGAAAAAGCCCCCGACAACGAGGTGCTGGGACCGGTGACGCCGCGCGGCGGCCACAGCGGCATCGTCTATCGCGGCGGCAAGGTGTTAGCCGAATGGGGCGACGTGGCGCGTCCCGACATGACTTTTAGCGTCGCGAAAAGCTTCCTCGCGCTGCTGGCAGGCCTCGCCGTCGGCGATGGGCTCATAAAGGACCTCGACGACAAGGCCGGTCCCTCGGCGCTCGATGACGGCTTCACCAGCGAGCAGAACAAGGACATCACCTGGCGGCATCTTCTGACGCAGACCAGCGAATGGCAGGGCACGCTGTTCGACAAGGAAGACCGCATCGACCACAACCGCGTGGTCGGGCTCGCAGTCGCCGAAGCGCCCAAGGGCACGCGGCGCCAGCTGAAGAAGCCGGGTAGCTTCTACGAATACAACGACGTGCGCGTGAACCGCCTGTCGCTGTCGCTGCTACAACTTTTCAAGGAGCCGCTGCCGTCAGTGCTGAAGCGGCGCATCATGGATCCGATCGGCGCCTCGCCGGACTGGAAGTGGGATGGCTATCGCAACTCGACCGTCGCCATCGACGGCAAGAAGATGGTCTCGGTGCCAGGCGGCGGCCACTGGGGCGGTGGCATCGTGATCTCGGCGCGTGACCTCGCCCTGATGGGCCTGCTGGTGGCGCAGGGCGGCACCTGGGGCGGCCAGCAGCTCCTGCCTACGGGCTGGACCGACGAGCTGGTGAAGCCCAGCCCGGTGGCGCCGTTCTACGGGCTGATGTGGTGGCTCAACACCAACAAGCGGCAGTTCGCGGCGGCATCAGAACGCAGCTACTTCGCGCTGGGCTGGGGCAGCCACATCGTCTGGATCGATCCGGACAACGACCTGGTGACGGTTTTGCGCTGGATCGACCGCAAGCAGGCGCCGGGCTTCGTCGAGCGCCTGCTGGGGGCTCTCGAGAAATGAGCCTCGACTACTCGGCCGTGCCGCGCATGCCGGACGGCCGCACCGCCGCCGAACATATCGCCGCCGTCGAGGCCACGGCCTCGCGCAAGGTGCGCGTTCCGATGGGCAACGGCGGCAAGATGATGTGGCACATCTGGGGCGAGGGCTCCGGCAAGCCGATCCTGCTCCTGTTCCATGGCGGCTCGGGTTCGTGGATCCACTGGATCAGGAACGTCCGGCCGCTGTCGCAGCATTTCACGATCTACGCCGCCGACATGCCGGGCCTGGGCGACAGCGATCCGCCCGACGACGTGCGCGATGTCTGGTCGGTGACGCATTGCGTCGAGACGGCGATGAAGGAGCTGCTGCCGGCCGACAAGAGCTTCGCCATCACCGGCTTCTCCTTCGGCGGCATGGTGGCGGGCCACATCGCCACGCTGTTCCAGCCGCGCATCCGCCGCATCGTCATGGTCGGTGCCGGAGGCCTGAAAGCCACACGCAAGCCCGGCCCCAAGCTGCGCAAGCTTTTGGCCGAGATGCCGGCCGAGACCCTGGCCGCCGAGGCCCGGCGCAATCTCGAAATCCTGATGCTGCACGATCCGGCCAACGTCGATGGCGTCGCCATCCACATGCAGATCATGAACACCACCCGCGCCAAGACGCGCAGCCGCGACATGGGCCGGGCCTACAAGCTCAGCGAAGTGCTGCCGCGCGTCAGGGCGCCGTTGACCGGCATCTGGGGCGAGTTCGATTCGACCACCTACCCGCACATCCAGGAACGAATCGACCTGTTCCGCGCCCTGCAGCCGGACTTCGAGATGAACGCGATCGCGGGCGCCGGCCATTGGGTTGCCTATGAGGCTGCGGACGCGTTCAATAAGAAGCTGATCGAGGTCCTCTCGCGTTGATGCTGACGTGGCTTGGCGGGATGGGCGTCTAAGAGCGCGATCAATGACTTGTTCCGGGAGCGTTCCATGAAGACCGAAGTCTCCGAGATCGCCGACAAGATCTACCGCCTGTCGACCTTCGTGCCGCAGATCGGGCCGAACGGGTTCACCTTCAACCAGTTCCTGATCGATGCCGACGAGCCGCTGATGTTCCACTACGGCCAGCGCTCGCTGTTCCCACTGATCTCCGACGCGGTGAAGCGCGTGATCCCACTGGACAAGCTGCGCTGGACGACGTGCAGCCATGTCGAGGCCGACGAGAGCGGCGCGCTCAACCAATGGCTGGCCGCCGCACCCAACGCCACGCCGGCGCACGGCCAGATCGGCTGCAACATCTGGCTGACCGACATGGCCGACCGGCCGCCGCGGGCGCTGAAGAACGACGAGGTGCTCGACCTCGGGGCCAAGAAGGTGCGCTGGCTCGACACGCCGCACGTCCCGCACAACTGGGACGCCGGCGTGATCTACGAGGAGACCACCGGCACGCTGTTCTGCAGCGATCTGTTCACGCAGATGGGACCGGCGATGCCGACGACCGAGAGCGACATCGTGGGACCCGCGATCGCCGTCAGCGACCGCCTGCCCTACATGCCGCCCACCGCCATGATCGAGCCGACGCTGCGCCGCCTGACGTCGCTCAAGCCCACCACCATCGCGCTGATGCACGGGCCTGCGTTCAAGGGCGATGGGGCGGCAGCGTTGTCGGCGCTGGCGGATCATTACGCGAAGCGGCTGGCCAACTGACGGCCATTCTTGTCCTCCCCCGCTCGCGGGGGAGGATACAGGAGGGGGCAGGCCAACAGGCTCGGCGCCGCGAGTTTCAGATCATGATCTCATAAGCTGAGAGATCGCTCGCGAGGCTTTCCCCCTCCCTACCCTCCCCCGTATGACGAGGGAGGAGATGAGAGGGCGGTTACGGCTCGCTCTTCAACCCCAACGACTCCAGATAACTCCACTGCACCACGCCGTTCCTGAAGCGGATGCCGTCGAGATACCCGGCGATCGCGCGGTCGATCAGGGCCTCGTCGGGCTTGGCCGCCCGCTTGCTGTCGGCGAAGGCCACGATCTCGTTCCAGCCGTCGGGGCGCGGGATGGAGACCACGGTCGAGGGCGTGTCGAGGTTCTTATAAGTCCAGAACGACCAGCCGATGCCGTGCGTCTCGTTCAGCTTGCGGAAGCGGGCGTTCCATTCGTCGGTGAGCTCGCCGGTCTCGCCCAGGAACATGGGCACGTCGTAACGGCTGGAAAAGTTCAGATGGCGCTGGATCGAATCGCGCTTCGTGCTCGCCCAGAACAGGTGATACGTGTAGGCGAGGTTGTCGGCAAAGGGCGGGCCGAACATGTCGAAGCTGGAACTCCACTGCCCGCCGGCCAGAAAGACGACGCGGCCGGGATCGACCTCGCGGATTGCCGTCGTCACTTCCTTGTAGAAGGGTTCGAGCCGCGGATTGAGCGTCGCCACGTCGTGATAGGGCGCGATCGGCTCGTTCAGGATGTCGTAGCCCAGGATCGCCGGATTGCCGGCATAGCGCTTGGCGATCGCCTGCCACAGCTTCACCGTCAGCTGCCGGTCGCGCGGCACGTAGAACATCAAGGGATAGCCCGGGCCGTCGTCGTGGTTGATGCCGGTCTGGCCGCCGGGTGCCGCATGCAGATCGACGATGGCTAAAAGCCCCGCATCGCGCACCCAGCCCAGCACGCGGTCGAGCAGGAACCAGCCCTCGCCGGTGATCTCGCCGTCGGCATCCATGAACAGCCGCCAATGCAGCGGGATGCGCACGGTGTTGAAGCCGGCTGACTTGATGAAGGCGATATCGTCACGCGTGACGTAGGTGTCGCGGAACTGCCGCCAGAACGCCTGCGCGCGCTCGGGCCCGAGCAGGCGGTCGAAGGCGCCGTAGATCTGGCGCGGCGACTTCGCCACCTCGAACTTGAACATGTAGCCCTCGGGCATCAGCCAGTTGCCGAGGTTGATGCCCTTGATCTGCAGCGTGCCGCCGTCGGGCGCGATGAAGTTCTTGCCCTCGATGCGGACGAGGGTATCGGCGCGCGCCGAGGCCGCGAGACCGAGGAATAACAGCAGAGCGAGGAGGAGACGCACGGCGGGACTATATCTTCCGGGACCGCGGGCCTCCAGGCCCGCGGTCCGGCAAGAGTGACAAGAATTCAAACCGCGCTAATGTCTCGCCCGTCATGCTCCTCGCTTCCCTTCTCCTGCCGATCGCCGTGCTCGCGATCGTGCTGCTGGTCCAGCGCCTGCATCTTCCCGCCTTTCTCGCCATCATGGCGACGGTCGTGGTCTACGGCATCGCGGCCGACATGACCTTCATGTCGGTCGGCAAGGCATTTGGCCTGGGCTTCACGGCCGCCATCGAGCAGACGGGCCTGCTGGTGGTCGCGGGCGCGCTGGTCTGCGCCCTCGTGCTGCGCCAACCGCTCGGCACCGGCACGGCCGCCGCCGCCGGTGCGCTGGCGGGGCTCGGCGCCTCGGCGACGGGCGGCCTCGCCCTGCTGCAGCCGGCCGGCCAGGACGCGCCGCGCCGCGCGCTCGGCCTCGCCCTCACCCTGCTTGCCTTCGCTGCCCTGGCGACGCCCTCGCCGCTCGCCGTCGCCGCGGCGTCGGTGATGAAGATCCCGCCGCGCACCATGGCGATGGTCGGCCTGCCGCTCGCCGTGATCGCCGCCCTGCTGGGCTGGTGGCACGTCTCGCGCCAGGTCCCGGCGAGCAAGACGCCGGGCCGCCTCGGCTGGGCGTGGCTCGCCATCGCGATCCCGATCGGGCTCCTGATCGTTCAGGCGGTGGCGCAGATGCCGAGCGAGCCGCTGGGCAAGGGCGGCGCGCGCGAATTCTATATCGGCATCTCCAAGCCGCTGATGCTGGCGGCGATCGCCATCACGCTCGCCGTCCTGTTTGCCGGACGCTGGCAGCCCTCGGCGCTGGCCGGCCGCGGCTGGGCGCCCTCGCTGCTCGCCGTCGGCGCGGCCGGCGGGCTCAGCCGCGTGTTCGACGAGACCGGCATGGCCGAGCTTCTGGCCGAGCACGCGCTCCATCCGCGTTACGGCATCCTCACGCCGTTCCTGGCGGCGGCCATCGTCAAGACCATGCAGGGCAATTCGCTCACCGCCATCCTCACCGCCTCGGGCATGGTCGAGCCGATGCTGCCCGCCCTCGGGCTCGACAGCACCATGGGCCGCACCTTGGCCGCCGCCGCGGTGAGCGCGGGCTCGATGGCGATCTGCCACGTCAACGATCCGTTCTTCTGGATCGCCGCCTCGATGGCGCGGCTGTCGCCGGGACGGGCGCTCTACGTGATCTCGCTGGGCAGCGTGGTGATGGCGGTCGGCGCGTTGGTCGTGCTGGCGGCGATCCGCCAGTTCCTATAGCCGCATCTCACGCCATCGCTTGGCAACCCGCGCGCCCAGAAAGGCGTTGGTCCAGAGTTGCCAAGGAGGTCGTCATGCGAGGCTCGACCGTCGACCAGGTGCGCCACGACATCGATCACGCCCACACCGACCAGAAGATCGCCGAGCAGATCGACGCCGCCGAGAAGGCGGCGGGATTGCGCTCCCTGTTCCATCCGGACGCGGAGCCCGACCACGGGCTGTGGTTCGCCGTGGGTGCCGGCATTTCCGTCGCAGCCATTGCCGTCGCCGTCGCCGTGACCTGAAGCGATCAATCGAGCTTGACGCCCGACGCCTTGACCACCGGCGCCCAGAGCTTGCGGTCCTCGGCCAGGAAGGCGTCGAAGCCGGCGCGGCCGGGCGGCGGCATGTCGAGCCCGAGATCGTCGGCCCAGCGCTTCTGGATGTCCGGCTGCTTCAGCGCCTCGGCGATGGCGGCTTCGAGCTTGGCCAGGATCGGCTCGGGCGTGCCGGCCGGCGTGCCGACGCCATACCACGAGGTGGCGACGTAGCCCGGCAGCGTCTCGGCGATGGCCGGAATGTCGGGCGCGGCCTTCGAGCGTTCGGCCGAGGTGACGCCCAGTCCCTTCAGCTTGCCGCCGCGCACCTGGGGCAGCATCGACGGCATGTTGGCGAACATCATCTGCACCGTGCCGGCGACCAGGTCGTTGTAGGCGGGGCCGGCGCCCTTGTAGGGCACGTGGATGACGTCGACGCCGGCCATGGTCTTGAACAGCTCGCCGCTGAGATGCAGCGACGTGCCCGGGCCCGACGAGGCGAAGGAATACTTGCCCGGCTCCTTCTTGCAGAGAGCGATCAGCTCGCCGACCGAGCTGACCGGCAGCGACTGCGGCACGCCCAAAAGGTTCGACAGAACGGCGACGCGCGAGATGCCGACGATGTCCTTGTCGGCATCGTAGGGCAGCTTGCTGTAGAGCATCGGGTTCAGCGTGTGGCTGGCCACCGTTATCAGCCCGATCGTGTAGCCGTCGGGCGTGGCGCGCGCGAGCTCGGCGGTGCCGATGTTGCCGCCCGCCCCGCCCTTGTTGTCGACCACGAACTGCTGGCCGAAGCTGCGGCCGAGCTGGTCGCAGATCAGGCGGCTCACCGTGTCGGTGCCGCCGCCCGGCGCGAAGGGCACGATGAAGCGCACGGTCTTGGCCGGCCATTGCCCCTGGGCCTCGGCGCCAAGCCCGCGCGCCACCAGCGGCGCGGCGAGGGAAGAGGCAAGCAGGCTGCGTCTCAGCATCACGTTTCCTCGCTGTGGTCTTTCTTCTATTAGTCCCATGACATGAGCGAGCCGCCGCGCACCGTCCAGAGCTACATCGACCAAACGCCGGCCTGGCCCGACGGCACGCCGACAGATTTCATTCCGATGACCGCCATGCAGTGGCGGATCTGGGTGCTGGCCTCGGCCGGCAAGTTCTTCGAGGGGCTGGTCGTGTTCATGACCGGTGTGGCGCTGCCGCTGATCGTCAAGGATTTCGGCCTGTCGCCTGTCGAAAAAGGCATCGTCGGTGCCGCTCCGCTGGCCGGCATCATGGTCGGCGCCATTGCGTTGGGCGGCCTCGCCGACATCTACGGCCGGCGCCGCATGTTCGTGGTCGAGATGGTGGTGTTCGCCCTGTTCCTGACGGGGCTGACCTGGAGCCCGACCTATCTCTCGATGGTCGTGTTCCTGTTCGGCGTCGGCCTGGCGCTGGGCTGCGACTATCCGACGGCGCACCTGGTGATCTCCGAGAGCATCGCCAGCAAGGACCGCGGCAAGCTGGTGCTGAGCGCCTTCGCCTTCCAGGCGATCGGCGCGCTGGTCGGCACCGTCGTCGGCTTCCTCATCCTGTCGAACCTGCCGGAGATCAGGGCGTGGCGCTGGATGTACGCCACCGCGATTGTGCCGGCCATCGTGGTGGTGCTGGGCCGCCTCAGGATCAGCGACAGCGGCCACTGGCTGATGAGCCAGGGCCGCAAGGCCGAGGCCGAAGCCGAGGTCGCGCGCCTGCTCGAGCGCGAGCCGCCGTACCCGAAGGAAGTGCGCCTGGCCGATCTGCCGGCCGATGCGCAAGCGGCGACGGCGCGGGTGCGCCGCAACGGTGGCTGGCGCGAACTCTTCGGGGCGCCCGGCCGGCGCGCCACCATCCTCGCCTCGGTGCCGTGGTTCCTGCAGGACCTCGGCACCTACGGCATCGGCATCTTCACGCCCACCATCCTGGTCAAGGTGATCGGCCATGAGGACACCGCCGCGCACAATGTCAGCGCGCTGATTGCGCGCGACATCCTGGCCGCCAAGGGTGCGGCGCTGCTCGACGTGCTGCTGATCGTCGGCATCCTGGCCGCGGTGCTGCTGGCCGATCGGGTCGGCCGCATCCGCCTGCAGATCGTGGGCTTCATCGGCTGCGCCGCCGGCCTCGGGCTCGCGGCCCTGTCGCTGCACGCGGCCGAGCCGACGCGCAGCGTGCTGCTGTTCGGCGGGTTCATGCTGTTCAACTTCATGACCAATGTCGGACCCAACGCCCAGACCTACCTGCTGGCCGGCGAGGTCTTCCCGACCGCGATCCGCGGCAAGGGCGCGGGCTTCGCCGCCGCCTTCGCCAAGGTCGGCGCGGTGCTGACAGCGTTCCTGTTCCCGGTGCTGCTGGCCGACGCCGGCGTCAACTTCCTGCTGAGCGTCCTGATCGCAAGCTCGCTGCTCGGTGCCTGGGTGACCTGGCAGTTCCGCATCGAGACGACCGGCATAAGCCTGGAGAAGATTGGGCGTTAGCTCCTGCCTCCTCCCCCGTCATACGGGGAAGGATAGAGGAGGGGGCAAGCCTCAGTCGCGGTGTCGGTCAATTTCAGATCGTGATCTCGACGTTTCGCAGATCACCTTTGTGGCTTTCCCCCTCCCTGCCCTCCCCCGTATGACGGGGGAGGAAAAAAGCAATGAACGGCCCGATCGGGGAACTGCTCAAGACACCGGACTTCCTGCGGCTGTGGCTGGTGGGCGCGTTCGCCAACGCCATGCGCTGGCTGGAACTCCTGGCCTCCGGCCTGTTCGCCTACGAGGTGACGGGATCGGCGCTGGCCGCGACCGCCGTCGTGGCGGCGCGTCAGCTGCCGCAGCTGCTGTTTGGCGCTTTCGCCGGCGCGATCTCCGAAGCGGTGAACCGCAAGACCATCGTCATGCTGGCACTCGTCATACCGGCCTTCGTCTCGACCGCGCTGGCGACGCTCGCCACCACCGGCCAGCTCACGCTGTGGCACGTGGCGCTGGGCAATCTGGTGTCGGGCACGATGTGGGCGACCGAGATGTCGACCCGGCGACGCATGGTGGGAGAGGTCGCAGGCGCGCACCGCATCGTGCCGGCAATCGCCCTCGATTCGGCGACCAATGCGGCCACCCGCATGGTCGGCCCATTGCTGGGCGGCATCGCCTTCGAATGGCTGGGCATGAAGGGCGCCTACACCATCACCGCGCTGGTCCAGTTCGCCGGCGCCTTCGCGCTCGCGGGCCTCGTCCACCCGCAGCTCGTGCGCCGCCTCGACCTCGTGCGCATCCCGGCCGAGATCGCCGAGGGCCTGGCCTTCGCCTGGACGAAGCCCACCATCCTGCTGGTCTGGGGCATCACCATCGTCACCAATGCCTTCGCCTTCGCCTATTCCGGCCTGGTGGCGCCGCTCGGCATCGGCGCCTTCCACGTCTCGCCGGCCCTGGTCGGACTTTTGGCGGCAGCCGAGCCGATCGGTGCGCTGGCCGGCGGGGCGCTGATCGCGGCCGGCGTCGTGCGCATGGACCGGCGGCTCACCTTCGCCGGCGGCGCGGCGCTGTTCATGGTGGCGCTGATCGTGATGGCGTTGTCGCCGTCCTATTGGCTGGCCTTCGCCGTGCTGGTGCTGGGCGGCTTCGGCACCGCGGGTTTTGGCAACATGCAGACCACCCTGATGCTGACCGAGGCGCCGGCGGAGATGCGTTCGCGCCTGATGGGCATCGTCACGGTTGGCATCGGCACCGGGCCGCTCGGGGTGCTGGCCGCCGGCGCGATCGCCACCGAGTTCGGCCCGCGCACCGCCGTGCTGATCATGGCGAGCCTGGGACTGCTCTTCACCGCGGCCCTGGCGATATGGCTGCGGCGTCGCGGTCCCTAATTCCGATCGTCGCGATATCGAGCCGATTGCATGAAGCGCAGGATCATGGGATCGCCTTCGAGCTCAAGCGGGAAGATGGCGACCATCCGATAGGTCCGCCGGCCGGCGACGTGGGAGCGCATCTGCACCATTCGCTCGCTGTCCCAGACTCGGCTGACGAGCGTCGGCAGCGCCTGCACCGCCTCACCTTGGTCGGCCACTTCGAAGCGCAGCGCCAGCTCGGGCGTCTCGTGCACGTAGGCGAAAGTGACGGTGCCGTCGGGCTCGACTTGCGACGACGGCAGATCGAAGGGCACAGGTATCTCGAGCCGGAAGCGGCCTTCGGCGTCGGCGACGGTCAGCCAAGCCTGCGCCTGCGCCGTGTCGGCACCCGCGATCAAGACAAGCAACGCAAAGACGGCTGAACGCATCTCCCGGCCCCGCTGGTCAGGCGAGGTTAGGAAGCTGTCGGCCGCAACACTGTGATCTTATCGTGATTTGGACTACTGGCTGGCCTGGGTTTCCGAGCGCAACCGAAGCAGCGTCTCCTGCGTCGGCTCGGGTTTGGCGAGGCGGCGCGACTGGGCGTAGCGGCGCAATGCGGCCTCTGTCTGCGGCCCGACGATTCCGTCGATCGGCCCGGCGGTGAAACCGGCCGCGCTGAGCTTGTCCTGCAGCTCCTTGATCTCGTCCTTTGACAAAGGCCGCGACGGCGCGACGGCAACAGCCGGAGGCGATGCCGGTGCAACGGGTGGTGTCGCAGCCGGGGCCGGCGCAGGCATCGGCGCCGGCTTGGCCTCGGCCACTTCCGGTCGCGCCGTCGGCGCCGGCTCGCTGGGAGCGGCCGCCTGGGTCACCTGCGGCTTCGCCTCGATGACCGGCTTGGCCGTGACGTTCTGCGATGGCTCGAAATAGAGGAACCAGGCGATGGCGTAGCCGATGATGGCCACCGGCACGATCGACAGGGCGCGACGCAGCGCGGACGGGCCAACCAGTGCGCTGAGGAGAGAGGAGCGAGAGGTTTCCGGTTCGTCGAAATCGTCGCGAACGGAAATGTCGTCGCGCAGCGGCGGCGCGAAGTCAGGGGCGACGCGTTGCCGATGCTCGAACAGGCGAGCGACGGCATCCGTGAATTCGTTGCGATCGCCCGGCCGCGGCCCGCCCGGAGCGGGTCCCGCCGTGTGCACTGTCGCAGGACGACGAAACGGCGGCGGTGGCGAATCGGGCATTCCGACTATCCGATGGTGGTGCGTTGTCGGGGTGAGCCCCTGTCTAGCGCCTTTGCCGTTCGGCGGTTGTGATCAGACTGCGACCAGGGAACCTTCGATAAAATCAGTTCTCAGGATCGACAAAAGTTGCATGAAAGATGCGCAACGGGACCGGTCTCCGACTTGTTGAATAGGCAAACGGCGGAGGTTTGCCATGAAACGCGCGATCCTTTTCACGTTCGCCTTTTTCACCGCCTTGCCGCTCGCGCTCTGCGTGCCCGTCCTGAAGGCCCAGGGTCCGACCCAGGCGATCGAGGCCTCGAAGATGCCGGAGTCGGGTCCGGCGGTCGTCGGCAGCAGCGGCCAGACCCTGGGTTCCAACTCCAAGAACCAGGCCATCATGCCGATGCCCGGCCTGCGGCAGAGCGAGGAGCTGAGCGAGCTGCCGCGCGACGCCACGCTGCCTCTGCCGTACTTGCGGCCGATCCCCGGCCCGCCACGGGCAACGCCCACACCAAGCTCTCGTTAGCCCGGTATCAGTCCTCCCCTGAAGGAGTGGTACCAATGCTCAAGCACATCGTACTCGCGGCGTTTCTGACCTGCGGCGCTGCGGCTGCCTACGCACAGCCACAGCAGGCGGCGAGTCCGCCCGCATCTACAGCAGCCGATGCGAAGATGGCGCCGCCGGCCACCGCCGATACCCGCAAGCTGATCGGGCGCAACATCAAGAATGCCGACGGCGACACGATCGGCGAGATCAAGTCGATCTACATCAACAAGGACGGCAAGGTCGACAGCGTCATGGTGGGCGTCGGCGGCTTTTTAGGCGTCGGCGACCGCGAGGTCCGCATCGCCTGGTCGGATCTGAAAATCACCGACAACGGCGAGAAGGTCATGGTCAACATGACCAAGGACGAACTCAAGGCCAAGCCCGAGTACAGGTACAGGAACGAATCGTGGCGCGGGCAGGTCTTCACCGACACCGGCCCGTGGGCGGGGCGGCCGAGCGATGCCCGCCCGGCGAGCGATCAGCTCGCCCAGACGACCATGCCGCCGGCCGATCGCGCGACCGAGAAGCCCGGCGAACGGCCGAACGTCGCCGCCACCACCTCGACCGGCGATTTCAACGCCGCGGGCGAGATGTCGGGCAATGCGCTGATCGGCGCCACGGTGCGCAACGACAAGCGCGAGGCCGTGGGCAAGGTCGAGGACGTCTATGTCGATGGCAGCGGCGCCATCAAGACCGTCGTCGTGTCGGTCGGCGGCTTTCTAGGCGTCGGCGCCAAGGACGTCGCCGTGAAGTGGAGCGACCTCAAGTTCTCACGCGACGACAAGTCCATCGTCATCATGACGAGCTGGACCAAGGAGTCGCTGAAGGCCATGCCGGACTACAAGTACGAGCGGCGCCAGCCGGCCAACAAGTCAGGCGGCTGATTGGTCGATCAGCCGGTGATGAACGGCTTGGCTTTGCTGTCGTAATCGCCGTAGCCCAGGATAGTGCGCAGTTCCGGCGGCGGCAGCGCGCTCTTTGCCTCCGAGTCGCCGGCCTTGAGCGCAGCCAGGCCCGCCTTCATGCCGGCGGTCGCGGGCGACAGCAGGCCGGTCGGGAAGGTGCCGATCTTGAAGCCGAGCGCTTCAGCCTGTTTCTGCGACGGCGTGGCGCGCGGTGCGCCGGGCGACAGCACGACGAAGGACGGCCGGCCCTTGGCGGCGGCGATGGCGCGGCCGATCTCGGCGTCGTCGGCCGGCGAATCGAGGAACAGGATGTCGGCGCCCTCCTCGACATACATCTCGATGCGCGCGACGGCCTCGTTGATCCCTTGCGTGGGACGACAGTCGGTGCGCGCCAGCACCAGGATGCCTGACTCCTTCGCCGCCTCGACGGCGGCGCGGATCTTCATGCGCGCCTCGGCGCGCGGCAGGCAGGGCTTGCCGGCGGCGGTGAGGGCGCGCGGCGTGATCTTGTCCTCGATCAGCACGGCGGCGGCGCCGGCGCGGCCGTAGGCGCTCACCGTGCGCTGCACGTTCATGGCGTTGCCGTAGCCGTGATCGCCGTCGGCCAGCACCAGCAGGTCGGGCGCCGCGCCATGCACCATCTGGAAGGAATCGAACATCTCGCCGAACGACAGGAGATCGAGATCGGGACCGCCCAGCCGCGCCGCCGCCACGCACGAGCCGGAAAGGAAAGCGGTCTTGAAGCCTGCGTTGGCGGTGAGCTTGGCAGACAGCCCGTCATAGACCGCCGGCATGACGACCAGGCCGGGCTCGGCGAGCACGGCGCGTAGCCGTTGCGGCGCGGTCAAGGCAGGTCTTGCGGTTGGCGCGTTCATGGTCATCTCCTCCGTCGGTTCTCGGCGGACGATAACCAGACCCGCGAGCAGGAGCTACTGCGCGTTCAGGACGCCAATCGCTTCGCGATGCTTGCGCACCACCGGCAGCATCTTGATCGCCCAGGCCTTGAGCTGCTCGCTCCTGCCGCTCTGCTGGTAGGCGACCAGCAGCGCGATAGCCTCGTCATGCGCCTGCCGCTGGTCGGCGCGATATTGCTGGTCGAAGTCGGCGCCCTTCCTGCGCGAGATGGCATTGATCTTGCCCTGATGGGTTTCGTCGAGCGTCCTGTCCGGCAAGGTCACGCCGGCCATCCGGGCGGCCGTCTCCAGGTCCTTCAGCGCCGCGCCATGGTCCATCACCATGGTGCGGGCGAAGTCCTTCAGACGGGGATCGCTGCCCTGGGCCAGCGCGAGCTGGGCCTCCTCGATCTCGAAGCGGTTGGCGATGGTCGCCCGGCGCACGAACTCGGCGTCGCCGAGGGTAGCCGGAGCCTCCTGCATGACCGCACCCTGGTTGGTCATCTGCGCCGAGGCGGCCGAGACGGCCAGGCACAGGAGCAAAAGTGTCGCCAGCGTCGTCTTTTTCATTCTTCCCTCCTCGTTTCAGTCCCGTTGCAACGGGACGGCGACGCGGAAAGTTGCCGCGCAAGAGTCGACGGCCCGCGCCAAGCGGATTAGGCTTGTTCGACTCTGCGTTTGAAGGGGAGTTCATGCGCAGCCTGTTTCGGCCCATCCTCTGCGCAATAGCGTTTGCCTGCGTCGGCGCCTGTGTGTCCGACGCCGCCCAGCATGCCGCCCACAATCCGGTGTCGCTCGTGCCGCCCTACAACGAGCTGCCGCCGGCGCCGGCGGGCACGGCGATCGAGGCCGGCACCAAGGTGACGCTCGACGCCCGCCAGCAGGAAGCCGTGGTGGCCGGCGTCAGCAAATGGATGAAGACCCCGGCCTCGACCCGGTTCGGCACCATGAGCGGCGCGCGCAACAGCCGCGGCACGGTCACCGTGTGCGGCGAGGTCGACGGCCGCAACGGTAACGGCCTCTATGTCGGCATGCGGCCCTATGTCGGCGTCATGATGGGCACGCCGGCCAGCCCCGACTTCGTCGTGGTCGGCATCGCCGCTTCCGAGCGCGAACGCGCCGAGGTGGCGTCGATCTGCCGCGACAGCGGCGTCACGCAGGCGTCATAGGAGTCGCCTCCAGCCCCGAACCCGCCCTATGATGCGGCCAACAACAGGCCTTGAAGGCCGATGACATAGGGAGGCGCCTTGTACAGCTACATTGCGCGCAGGCTTGCGTTCGGCGCGCTTACCGTGATCGGCGTATCGATCATGGTCTTCGTGGTGATGCGTATCCTGCCCGGGGATCCATTGGTCGCGATCTTCGGCCCGGAGGGGATGACCAAGCTCACCGAGGAACAGCGCGCCAGCTACATGCGCGAGCTGGGGCTGAGCGATCCGTTGTGGGCGCAGTACCTGCGCTGGGTGAAGGACATCGTCCGGGGCAACTTCGGCCAATCGTTCTTCCGCTCGGAGAGCGTGGCCGACATGATCCTGCGGCGCGGGCCACTGACCGCCGAGATCGCCCTGATCTCGGTCGTGCTGTCGTGGCTGGTCGGCATTCCCGTGGCCATCGTCAGCGCGCTCAAGCCCAACACCGCGACCGACAGCGTGGTGCGCTTCATCAGCATCCTGTTCATCGCCGTGCCCGGCTTCTGGGTCGGCATGCTGATCGTGCTGGCCCTGCTGTTCTGGTTCGGCTACCGCGCGCCGATGGCGGGCGTCGGCTTCTTCACCGATCCACTGGCCAACCTGCAGATCGTCATTGGGCCCGCCATCGTGCTGGGGCTGGGCCAGGCCGCCTACATCGCCCGCATGGGCCGCTCGAGCCTGCTGGAAGTGATCCGCGAGGATTACGTGCGCACCGCGCGCGCCAAGGGCCTGAACAACCGCTGGGTGATCGCGCTCCATGCGCTGCCCAACGCGCTGCTGCCGGTGATCACGCTCTCGGGCGTGCTGCTCGGCCTGGTGCTGGCGGGCTCGATCCCGGTCGAGCGCGCCTTCGGCACCCCGGGGCTGGGCTACTCCATGTTCCAGGCGGTGAGCGAGCGTGACGTCTTCGTCATGCAGAACCTGGTGTTCCTTTATTCGGTGGTGTTCGTGATGCTGAATATCCTGGTCGACCTCATCATCGCCTTCCTCGATCCCAGGATCCGCCTGCGATGAGCACGACCGTCAACGCGGCCCCTCCCGCGCCGCCCACGATCCTGGGCGCGATCGGCCGCGGTATCCGCGCCCTGTTCCGCCGCGCCCCGCTCTCGGCCTTCTGGGGCGTGATCGCCGCCTTGATCCTCACCATGGCGGTGGCGGCGCCGGTGATCGCGCCTTATCCGCCGCTCAAATCGGACTTCCGCGCCATGCAGAAGCCGCCGAGCGAGGCGCACTGGTTCGGCACCGACCAGATCGGCCGCGACACGCTGAGCCGTGTCATGTACGGCGCCCAGAGCTCGCTCACCGTGGCGTTCGGGGCGGTGCTGTTCGGCACGACCGTCGGCGCCCTGTGGGGCCTGGCGTGCGGTTATTTCGGTGGACGCTTCGACATGGCGAGTCAGCGTGTCATCGAGTTCCTTCAATCCTTTCCCGACCTGATATTGGCGATGGCGATCGCCATGGCATTGGGCGGCGGCATGGGAACGGTGATCGTGGCCATCGCCATCACCCGAATACCGTTCGGCGGACGCGTCATCCGCTCCGTCGTGCTGTCGCTCAAGGAGATGCAATACGTCGAGGCGGCGCGCGGCATCGGCGCCTCGCACAAGCGCCTGATGTTCCGCCACATCCTGCCGCAATGCGTGGCGCCCTATCTGATCCTGGCGACGACCCATCTCGGCGTCGCCATCGTCATCGAGGCGTCGCTGGGCTTTTTGGGCGTCGGCATCCCGCCGCCGACGCCGACCTGGGGCAACATGCTGGCCGATTCGCTGAACTCCGGCCTGGTGCCGCCGTGGTGGCTGGTCGTGTTCCCGGGTGCCGCCATCACCCTCACCGTGCTGGCGTTCAACCTGTTGGGCGACGGCATCCGCGACCTGCTCGATCCGCGCTTGCGGGGATCGGTCTAGACCATCCGGGCGGCGGGCTCGCCGCCCGCGTTCCGCAGCGGAAAGGCCACGCCGCCGTCGTGCAGATGGCACGAGGCGAAGTGGCCCGGCATTACCTCGCGCAAAGTCGGCACATCGGTCTTGCAGCGCGCCATGGCGTAAGGGCAGCGGGCGTGGAAGTGGCAGCCGGGCGGCGGGTTGATCGGGCTCGGCACGTCGCCGGTCAGGATCACGCGTTTGCGGCCGCGCGCGCTCGACTTGGGAATCGGCACGGCCGACAACAGCGCCTCGGTGTAGGGATGCAGCGGCATCTCGAACAGCGTGCGCTTGTCGGTCATCTCGACGATGCGGCCGAGATACATCACCGCCACGCGATGGCTGATGTGCTCGACCACGGCGAGATCGTGGGCGACGAACAGGTAGGAGAGCTTGAACTCGTCCTGCAGCTCCATCAGCAGGTTGATGATCTGCGCCTGGATCGAGACGTCGAGCGCCGACACCGGCTCATCGCCGACGATCAGCTCGGGATTGAGCGCCAGCGCGCGGGCGATGCCGATCCTCTGGCGCTGGCCGCCGGAGAATTCGTGGGGATAGGAGTTCACCGCCTCAGGGCGCAGGCCGGCGCGTTCGAACAGCGCCGCCACGCGCTCGCGGCGCTCGGCCGGCGTGCCGATATCGTGCACGATCAGCGGCTCGCCCACGATCTCGCCCGCCGTCATGCGCGGGTTCAGCGAGGCGTAGGGATCCTGGTAGATCATCTGCATGCGCCGCCGGTAGGGCAGCATGGCCTGGGCATTGAGCCCGGTGATGTCCTCGCCGCCGACCTTGATGGTGCCGTCGGTCGGCTCGAGCAGTTTCAGGAGCGTGCGGCCGACCGTCGACTTGCCGCAACCGCTTTCGCCGACCAGCCCCAAGGTCTCGCCGCGGCCGATCGAGAACGACACGCCGTCGACGGCATAGACGTGGCCTGACACCTTCGAGAACACACCCTTGTGGATCGGGAAGTGCTTCTTCAGCCCTTCGACCTCGAGCAGCGCGGTCATGCGGCACCTGCCATGCCGGCCATCACCTGGTCGGCGTGCCAGCAGGCGATCCAGTGTCTGGGTCGATGCTCCTCGAGCGGCGGCTTGTGGTTGCGGCACTGATCGCTGGCATAGGCGCAGCGCGGCGCGAAGCTGCAGCCCGGCGGCAGGTTGAACAGCGACGGCACCATGCCCTTGATCTCGTTCAGCTTGGCGCGCTTGGTGTCGGTGCGGGCGGCTGTATCGAGATGCGGGATCGAACCCAGCAGGCCCTTGGTGTAGGGGTGCCCCGGATTGTCGAACAGCTCGGCGGCATCGGCCTCCTCGACCTTGCGGCCGGCATACATCACCACGACGCGGTCGGCGTTCTCGGCGACCACACCCATGTCGTGGGTGATCAGGATGATGGCGGTGCCGTATTTGTCCTGAAGATCGCGCATCAGGTCGAGGATCTGCGCCTGGATGGTGACGTCGAGCGCCGTGGTCGGCTCGTCGGCGATCAGCACCTTGGGATTGCACGACAGCGCCATGGCGATCATGACGCGCTGGCGCATGCCGCCGGAGAGCTGGTGCGGATAGGCGTGCGCCCGCCGCTCGGGCTCGGGGATGGAGACGCTGCGCAGCATCTCCACCGCGCGGTCCCAGGAGTCGCGCTTGCTCAGGCCCTGGTGCAGCGCCACCGCCTCGGCGATCTGCTTGCCGCACGTGTAGAGAGGGTTGAGCGAGGTCATCGGCTCCTGGAAGATCATCGAGATGTCGTTGCCGCGGATGCGCTCCATCTCGGGCTCGCTGAGCTCGAGCAGATTGCGGCCCTCGAAGCGGATCTGCCCGCCGACGATGCGGCCCGGCGGGTTGGCGACCAGGCGCAGGATCGACAGCGCCGACACGCTCTTGCCGCAGCCCGATTCGCCCACCACCCCCAGCGTCTCGC
>JAKFVH010000206.1 GCA_021732285.1 Reyranella sp.
CTCCCCCGTAAGACGGGGGACGAAATGAGGGCGGCTGATCACTCCACCTTCACGCCCGACGCCTGCGCCACGCGCTGCCACAGAGCCAAGTCCTTCTGCAGCACCTCGGCGAAAGCCTTGGTGCCGGCTCCGACGGGATCGGCGCCGAACACGACCAGGCGCTCGCGTGTCTCGGGCGTCAGGGAAGCCTCGACGAAAGCGCGCTCGAGCTGGCGGATGACGACCCGCGGCGTGCCGGCGGGCGCCATCACGCCCGCCCAGACCACGACCTCGGCAGTCGGCCAGCCGGCCTCCGCCATGGTCGGCACGTCGGGCATCAGGGGCGAGCGCGCCTTGGTCGTCACCGCCAGCGGCCGGAACCTGCCCGATGCCACCATGGGCGCGGCCGAGGGCGTGCTGGTGAACATCGCCTGCACCTGGCCCGAATGCAGGTCGGCCAAAGCGGGTGCGGCGCCGCGATAGGGCACGTGCACGACATCGATGTCGGCCGCGAGCTTCAGGCTCTCCATGACCAGGTTGGAAATCGTACCGACGCCGGTAGAGGCGTAATTGAGGCCGCCGCGATTGGCGCGCGCCAGGGCAATGAAGTCGCCGACCGTCTGCGCCTTGGAGCTTGCCGATACGATCAGCACCATCGGCGTGTCGGCAAGATGCGCCACCGGCACCAGTTCGCGCGGCGGATCGAAGGAAAGCGACCGGTTGATCCAGGGCGGGATCGTCACCTGCGCGGCCGAGGCCATCAGCAGCGTGTAGCCGTCGGGCTCGGCCTTGGCGACCGATGCCGCTGCGATCAGGCCGCCGGCGCCGCTGCGGTTGTCGATCACGATCGGCTGGCCGAGCGTCGCCGAGGCCTGCTGTGCGACCAGCCGCGCCAGCATGTCGATCGAGCCGCCCGGGGTGAACGGCACCACCAGCGTGATCGGCTTGGTGGGGAAATCGTCGGCGCGCGCCGGCGCCGCCAGAAGCGACGTACCGAGCAATGCCGCGAGTCGGCGCCGGCCGATCATCGCCGGGCTCACGCCACCGTCAGGACGACCTTGCCCGTCGCCTTGCGCGAAAGCAGCGCGTTCATCGCGTCGGCGCCCTTCTCCAGCGGAAAGCGCATGGAGATGTGTGGCTTGAGCTTGCCTTCGCTGTACCACTTCAGGAGCTCGTCGAAGTTCTTGCGTGCCTCGTCCGGTTCACGCCCGCGCCAGGCGCCGTAGAACACGCCGCGCACGTCGCAGCTCTTGAGCAGCGCGAGGTTGGCCGGCAGCGAGGGGATGCGCCCGGCTGCGAAACCGACCACCAGCAGGCGGCCGTACCAGGCGATGCAGCGGATCGATTCGTCAAAGGCATCGCCGCCGACGGCGTCGTAGATGATGTCCGCGCCATTGCCGCCGGTCAGCTCCTTGACCTTGTCGCGCATCTTCTCCTTGGCGTAGTTCACGAACATCGTGGCGCCGTACTTCCTGCAGATCTCCATCTTCTCGTCCGAGCCGACGGCCGCGATCACTTTTAGCCCCATCAGCGCGCCGAGCTCCACCGCTGTCAGGCCGACGCCGCCCGAGGCGCCCGTGACCAGCAGCGTCTCGCCGGGCTTGTAGTCGCTCCTCTGCTTCAGCGCGTAATAGGAGGTGCCGTAGGTCATGGTGAAGGCCGAGCCGTCCTCGTAGCTCATATTCTGCGGCATCGGCAGAAGCGCGCCCTGGTCGACGACGGCCTCGCTGGCATAGCCGCCATGGCCGATCATGCCGATGACGCGGTCGCCGTTCTTGTAACCGCTCACACCCTCGCCAATCTCGATGATGTCGCCGGCGATCTCGTGGCCCGGCGCGAACGGACGCGGCGGCTTGAACTGGTACTTGTCGGCAATGATCAGCGTGTCGGGGAAGTTCACCCCGGCGGCTTTGACGGCGACGCGGACCTGCCCCTTGCCCAGCGGCTTGGAGGGCAATTCCATGAGCTTCAGGCTCTCCGGTCCGCCCGGGTTTTCGCTCATCATTGCGCGCATCGGCTCCGCTCCGTCATCGATGTTTCGTCCTGTGGCCGCATTGATACGATGGTGGGCCGGGCAGCGTCCATCCGTGCTAGAAGGGCCTGTTCGCGGGGAGGAAGATGGCGGGGCTTTATTACGAGGAATTCACGGTCGGCCGGGTGTTCGACCATGCCTGGACGCGCACGGTCACAGAGATGGACAACGTGCTGTACAGCTCGCTGACCATGAACGTGCAGCCCCTGCACCTCGACGAGGAGTTCGCCTCCAAGACCGAGTTCGGCCAGCGCATCGTCAACAGCCTGTTCACCCTGGGGCTGATGATCGGCATCACCGTGAACGACACGACGCTCGGCACCACCGTCGCCAATCTCGGCATGACCGACGTGAAATTCCCCAAGCCGGTCTTTCACGGCGACACGCTGCATGTGAAGACCACGGTGCTCGGCTTGCGTGAGAGCAAATCGCGGCTGGACGCGGGTATCGTCGAGTTCGGCCACGTCGCCATCAACCAGCGCGGCGAGACCGTCGCGCAATGCACGCGCCAGGCGCTGATGCGCAAGAAGCCGAAGGACTGTTGAGACACATGCGTTCGTTCCTGTTCGTCCCCGGCGATTCCGAGCGCAAGCTCGCCAAGGGCCCCTCGTCCGGTCCCGACGGACTGATCCTCGATCTGGAAGACTCGGTCGCCACCGATCGCAAGATGATCGCGCGCGACATGGTGCTGGCCTATCTCAGGTCCGCCAATCGCTCCGGTCCAAAACTCTACGTCCGCGTCAATGCGCTCGATACCGGCCTGACCCTGGGCGACCTCGCCATCGTCATGCAGGGCCGGCCCGACGGCATCGTGTTCCCCAAGTGCGTCGGCCAAGCCAACGTCGACCTGCTGGCCACCTATCTTGACGCCTTGGAGGCACGCGAAGGCATCGAAGCCGGCGTCACGAAGATCCTGACCATCGCCACTGAGAGCGCCGCGGCCGTCCTGGCGCTGACGGCAGCGCCCGCCAGGCACGCGCGGCTGATCGGTCATTCGTGGGGCGGCGAGGACCTGATGGCCGACCTCGGCGCACTGGCCAAGGGCCCCTCGCCCGGCGAATACGACGACACCTTCAGACTCGCGCGCACGGTGAACCTGATGGCGTCGGTGGCCGCGGGGATCACCGCCTACGACACCGTCTATCCCGACATCAAGAACGTCGCCGGCCTGCGCGCCGAGGCGACCGACGCCCGTCGCATGGGCTACGGCGGCAAGATCGCCATCCATCCCGACCAGGTCGCGATCATCCACGAGGTTTTCACGCCGACGGCGCAGGAAGTCGACTGGGCCAAGCGCGTCATCGACACGTTCGAAAGCAACCCCGGCTCCGGCGTGCTGACGCTCGACGGCAAGATGCTGGACAAGCCGCACCTGACCTTGGCGCGGCGGCTCCTCGGCCGGACGGGTGGATGAAGGACAATTTCGGCCTTCTGCAGACGCTCGAGGAGCTCTTTGCGGGCGACCGGCAGTCGTTACTCACTCTCGACGAGTTTTTAGGCGGCCTGCACGGACGGTCCTACGCCTTCGCGATCGCAGCGATCAACGTACCGAACTGCATCCCGACGGGAATACCCTGGCTGTCGACCATAACGGGCCTGCCGATGGTGTTCCTGCTGGTGCAGTTCTTCGCCGGCTGCGAGGTGCCGAAACTGCCCGCACTGGTCGGCCGCCGCGGCCTGCGGCGCGGCAAGCTTCAAACCTTCCTTGGCCGCGCACGTGGTTTCATCCAATGGCTCGAGAACACCGTCCATGCCCGCCACAAGTGGTGGGTCAACGGCATGCCGCGACGCGCCCTGCTCATCGCGTGGGCGGTGAACATCATGATCCTGGCGTTGCCGATCCCGTTCGACAACCTGTTGCCGGCATGGGCGATCATGTTCTTCTGCCTGGCCTTGATCGAAGATGACGGTGTCATGGCGATTCTCGGCTGGCTCTTCAGCGCTTTCACAGCTGTTTGGACAATTTTCTTGCTGATCATCGGTCATGCCGCGCTCATGGCGGTCATTGCCACAATAAAGCACGCCCTGTTCGACTAGGATCACGACATGACTCAGCCCAGCGAAACCTACGCCGACCTGCTCGGCGCGCTCGATCATGGCGAATCGCTGCCGGCGCGCTGGTACACCGATCCGTCGATTCTCGAGCAGGAGATGCTACAAGTCTTCCGCAAGAGCTGGAACTATGTCGGGCCGGCGGCCGAGCTCACCAAGCTCGGCGACTACGTCACGGGCTATGCCGGCAACGTGCCTGTCGTAGTCGTGCGCAACGACAAGGGTCTCGCCGCCTTCGTCAATGTCTGCCGCCATCGCCGCCACCTGGTCATGAAAGGCCGTGGCAATGCCACGCTGATGCAATGCGGCTATCACGCCTGGACCTACGATCTGGCGGGCGGGCTGCGACGCGCGCCGCGCTCGGCCTCCGAACCGGGCTTTCGGCTGGAGGACTTTCCGCTGCTGCCGATCCGGGTCGAGGCGCTCGGCCCGTTCGTGTTCGTCAATCTCGATGCGAACGCGCCCGCGGCAAAGGACTGCTACGGTCCGATTCTCGACATCATCGCCAAGAGCGGTATCGACCTCGCCACCATCAAGCTGCACAGCCGCAACGAGTGGAAGGGGCGCGCCAACTGGAAGGCGATGCTGGAGAACTACCTCGAATGCTACCACTGCGCCGTCGCCCATCCGGGTTTTAGCGCCGCGATCGACGTGCGGCCCGATGTCTATACGCTTGCCTCGCACGGCTGGTTCTCGAGCCAGGCCGGCCGCGTGCGGCCGGCCGCCCTCGAGGGCAAGAGCAAGGTCGAGCTCTACGATGTGAAGGGCGACGTTGCGGAATCGCAGTACCACTTCCTGTGGCCGAATCTCACGATCAACATCAATCCGGGCTTCCCCAACCTGTCGGTCGACGTCTGGCTGCCGGACGGTGCCACCGCCACGCGCGGCTTCTCCGAGCAGTATTTCGGGCCGGGCGTCGATGAGGGCTTCGCGCAGTCGCTGATCGCCTTCAATCTGCAGGTCGCCAAGGAAGACGACGACCTGACCGACTCCGTGCAGCACGGGCTGGTGGGCGGCCTGCCCGATCGCGGCCGCTTCCTCATCAACAGCGAGCAGCTGGTGATCCAGTTCCAGAGGATGGTGGCGCGGGCGTTGAGCGGAGTTTCGCCGGTCTAGGGTCGCGCGGTATCTTGCGGCGCAGGGGAGCGCCGTGAACAACCGCATCCGGGCATCGTTCGCCGCATCGTTGTTGTCCGGCTTCGGCCTGGCGGCGGCCGCCCATGCGCAGAACGCCACCTGGAACGGAGCGACGACCGACTTCAACAGCGCGAGCAACTGGTCGCCGAGCGCGGTGCCCACGGGCACCGCCTTCTTCGGCGCCACGGGATCGCCGGGCATCACCTTCTCAAGCAGCGCCGTGCTTGGCGGCCTCACCTTCAACCGCGGCGCCCAGGCCTTCACCTTCAGCACGACAACCGAGACGGCAGGCCTGACCTTGAGCGGCGCCGGCATCGTCAACAACGCTGCGACCGCACCGACATTCAGGGTCGGCAACCGCGGCATCGTTGCCGCGACGCCGGGTCTTGCCTTCACGAACGGCGCGAGTGCCGGCAATGCCGTCATCGCCAACACCGACGGCGGCGTCACCGCGTTTCTCGCCAACAGCACGGCGGGCAACGCCACCGTCGTGAACAGCGGCGGCTCGGCCTTCTTCAGCGGCACGGTCTTCGCGGGCTCGGCCACGGCCGGCAACGCCGTCATCACCAACAACACCGGTGGCATCACGCAGTTCAATCCTTCGGCGTCGGCGGGCAATGCGACGATCGTCAACAATGGCGGCAGTCTCGCCTCCTTCAGCATCGCCCGCTTCATCAATGCCCTCACCAACCCCAGCGTCGCGCCATCGGCCAACGAGGCCGGCGTCACGGCCTTCGTTGGAACGGGCACTGCCGGCAATGCGAGCATCACCAACAACCGGGCCGGGGTGACGGCCTTCCTCGGCTCGAGCACGGCGGGTTCGGCGACCATCGTCACCAATGCAGGCGGAGCGACCTTCTTCACCGGCGCGAGCTCGGGCGGCACGGCAATCCTGATCGTCAATCCCGGCGGCACGCTCGACCTCACCGCACACGCGCTCGGCAGCATGGCGGCAGGCTCGCTGACGCTGGCCGCCGGCAGCGCCTACCAGATCAACGTCACGGCGGCGGGACAGAACAACGGCCTTGGCCTCAGCGGAACGGCGACGCTGCAAGGCGGCTCGGTCGTGCTGACAGCCGAGCCGGGCAACTACGCCCGCAACCCGACCTACACGATCGTCAGCGCGGCCGGTGGCGCGAACGGCACCCTGACAGCGGCGAACGCCTTCGCCTTCCTCGCGCCCTCGCTCAGCTACGACGCCAACAACGTCTACCTGACGCTGTCGCAGAGCTTCACCCGAGGCGCGCAGACCGCCAACCAGCGCGCGGTCGGCGGTGTGCTCGACCAGGCGGCGCCATCGGCGACCGGCGGCTTCGCCTCCACGATCGGCGCGCTCGCGGTGCTGCCTTCGGGCCAGGGCGCCGCGGCGCTGAATGCGCTCAGCGGCCAGCCTTACGCCGACTTCGGCACCCTGAACGTCCAGGCGGGTTATGCCTTCCTCAATGCCGTGAGCGCGCAGATCGTGGCGGCCCGCGACAACGCAGCGGGCAGCCGGGTCGCGCTGGCGGATACCTGCGAAGCCTGTTCCTCCGGGAGCATCGGCGCCTGGGCGAGCGCGCTCGGCGGCCTGGGCAGCGTGCTGGGCGACGGCAATGCCTCGACGCTGACCTACAATCTCGGCGGCGCCGCTGTCGGCGCGGACTGGCGTCCCGATCCGCGTTTCCTTCTGGGCGCCAGCGTTGGTTACCTGACCGGGTCGCAATGGGTGAACGGCTTCGACGGCCGCGGCACGACCGATGTCTTCAACGCGAGCCTCTATGCCTCGTTCACATCATCCGGGCTCTATCTCGATGGCGTGGCGGGCTACGCGAACGCCACCAACCGGCTGACCCGCAGCATCGCGATCACGGGTCTTGCCACTCCGACCGCGAATGGCACGACCGGCGCCAGCCAGTTCCTGGGCCAGGTCGAAACCGGCTACAGGATCGCCCTCGACGGCTTGTCGCCTGCCCTCTCGGTGACGCCGTTCGCCCGCCTGCAGGGTTCGACGACCAATCAGGCGGGCTTTGGCGAAAGCGGCGCGGGCTCGCTCAGCCTCCTGGTGGCCCCGCAAGTCACGAACTCGCTGCGCAGCACCCTCGGCGCCGACCTCAGAGCGACGATCCGAGAGGTCGACATCGGCGTCCGGCTGGGCTGGCTGCACGAGTATGCCGACACCAGCCGCCCGCTGACCGCATCCTTCGCCGGTGCACCCGGCATTGCCTGGACGGCGTTCGGCGCCACGCCACAACGCGACAGCGCGCTCATCGGCCTATCCGCCACGGCCGCGGTCGCCAGCGCCACCCGTATTTATCTTCGCTATGAAGGCGAGGTCGGCGGCACGACCGACAACCACGCGCTCTCGGCAGGCCTGCGCCTGTCGTGGTGAGACGTCAGTACGACCGCGGCAGATCCAGCACGTGCTCCGAGATGAAGTTCAGGATCATGTTGGTCGAGATCGGCGCCACCCTGTAGAGCCTGGTCTCGCGGAACTTGCGCTCGATGTCGTACTCCTCGGCGAAGCCGAAGCCGCCATGAGTCTGCACGCACATGTCGGCGGCGGCCCACGCCGCCTCCGAGCCCAGCATCTTGGCCATGTTGGCCTCCGCACCGCACGGCAGGTTGGCCTCGTAGAGCGCCGCGGCCTTGCGCACCATCAGGTCGGCGGCCTCCGTCTGGGCATACGCGCGGGCAATGGGATACTGCACGCCCTGATTTTGGCCGATCGGCCGGCCGAACAGCTTGCGCTCCTTGGCGTAGTCCGTCGCCTTCTCTATGAACCAGCGTGAATCGCCGATGGTTTCGGCGGCGATCAGCACGCGCTCGGCGTTCATGCCGCTCAGGATGTAGCGGAAGCCCTGCCCTTCCTCGCCGATCAGGTTCTCGGCCGGCACTTCCATGCTGTCGAAGAACACCTCGGTGCTGTTGTGGTTCATCATCGTGCGAATCGGCTTGATCGTGAGGCCCTTGCCCAGGGTCTCGCGCATGTCGACGAGGAAGACCGACAGGCCTTCGGTGCGCTTCTTGGTCTGCTCGCGTGGCGTGGTGCGCGCGAGCAGCAGCATCAGGTCGGAATGCTCGGCGCGACTGGTCCACACCTTCTGGCCGTTCACGATGTAGGTGCTGTTGTCCTTCTTCACCGCGGTCGTGCGCAGCGCCAGCGTGTCGGTGCCGCTGGTCGGCTCGGTGACGCCG
Organism: Reyranella sp.; assembly: GCA_021732285.1. Taxonomy (GTDB): domain Bacteria; phylum Pseudomonadota; class Alphaproteobacteria; order Reyranellales; family Reyranellaceae; genus Reyranella. The sequence continues at coordinate 8,375 of JAKFVH010000206.1, forward strand.
AACGCTTGTAGACGCAACTCGCCGCTCGCGATCTTGGGCAGGTAGCGTTCCTTCTGCTCCTTGCTGCCGTGTCGCAGCAGCGTGCCCATGATGTACATCTGCGCGTGACAGGCCGCGCCGTTGCAGCCGGCGCGCTGGACTTCCTCCAGCACCGCAGCCGCGGCCGAGATGCCGAGCCCGGAGCCGCCATACTCCTCAGGGATCAGGATCGCGAGCCAGCCGGCCTCGGTCAGCGCCTGCACGAATTCCGTCGGATAGCCGCGGTCGCGATCGAGCTTGCGCCAGTAGGCGCCGTCGAATTTCAGGCAGAGCTGGCGGACCGCATCGCGGATTTCAGGATGTGTCGGGGCGTAGGGATTTTCCATGGCGCGCGAACCTAGTCCGCCGCCTGCCCCCGTGCAATGCGACCAAGCTCGTCGATCAGCGGGCCGTGGATCTCAGGCCCGAAGCCATCCACGGTGGCCTCGCGCTTTGCCGTCACGCCATCGACGGCGCCGGCCTTGTCGACGGTCGCCCGCGTCACCGCGAGGTCGCGTTCCGCCGTCAGGAACGTCGCGATCTTTGCCGCCCAATCCGGACGCGCGACAGCAAGTGCCGCCATCAACCCATAGGCCCCCCAGTTGGACACACCGGCGACGACGAGCTGGTCGCAGGACGTGACGCAGGCGATCTTCTCGCCGTTCGGCACGGTGCGGGCGATCAAGCCGGGTGGCAGCTTGCCCATGCCGATCTCGTTGCCGCCGTCGCCGACGGCAAGCCTGGTCCATGGGCCAGCCAGGAAAAGGTCGTCGAGCGGCGCGGTCCAGGGCGATACATCGACGCCGCGCATATTGCGCGGACGGCCGTCGGCGCTGCGGCCACAGCGCTCGATGGCAACGGCATGGCTGACGCCGATGCTGCGCCAATCGGCGATCAGCCGACCGAGACCTTCGTCGACGCCGACTTCGTCGACCGCCACGCCGCCACCAGCCGCGTCGACCGCCGCGCGCACGGCGTCAGCGCAAGGCGTGTCGACCGCTATGCGTGCCGGCACGCCGCAGGCTGCCAGCGCGGCCGCAAGCAGCGCCGTCCCGACCGGGCCGTCTGTCTCGGGGGCGGCGACCTCGCCGCGCGGCACGAAGAAACCGGTGATCAGGCCGACGCTCGTGGCGCCGGCCAGCGATCGCGCCGCAGCGGCGAGCTCGCCGGCGCTTGCCGCGATCAGCTCCGCCGTCTTGCGGCCGACGTCGCGGCAGACCAGCGCTTCGATAGCGGCAATGCGCTCGACATCACTTTTCCTTGGCGACATACACTCCCGTCCAGTCGGGCGGCGAGTCGTCGATCAGGCCGTCAACGCGCGCACGCATGATCTCGTAATATCCCTGGTTCCAGCCCAGCGCATCCGCCGCCGCCTGGCAGCCCGGGATGAGTCCCAGCGCCTCGGCGAAGCCAGCCGACCGGTACTGCGCCAGGAACTCCGCCTGCCGCCGCACCAGCTCCTGATAGGCGGGTGTTTGCGCCACGGCAACACCGCCCAACAGCGCATGGGCGCGCTCGGGCTCCGTCTTGCCCTTCAGCATCACGAGGTCGAGCTCGAGCGTGGCGTAGCCCGGCGCCTGCTCGCGGGTCTTGTCGCCGATGATGATGCCGACCCGGTAGGTCTTGCATTGTCCCTCCAGTCGCGAGGCGAGGTTCACGTCGTTGCCCAGGCAGGAATAGGTGAGCCGCTGCGCCGAGCCGAAATTGCCCACCGAGGCGTGCCCGGTGTTGAGACCGATGCCGATCGCCACCGGGATATGCTCGCGCCCTGCCGTCTCGGCCTCCGCGCGCAGTTCCTCGTTGAGATCGCGCAGATGCGCCTGCATGGCGAGTGCGGTATCGCAGGCGCGTGCTGCGTGTCCTTCCACCGTGAGCGGAGCGTTCCAGAACGCCATGATTGCGTCGCCCATGTACTTGTCGATGGTGCCCTTGTGGCTCATCACCAGGTCGGTCAACGGCGTCAGGAAGCGGTTCATGAACCGTGTCAGGCCCTGCGGATCGAACTGCTCGGAAATGCGCGTGAAGCCGCGCACGTCGGTGAACATCACGGTGATCTCGCGCTGCTCGCCGCCGAGCTGCAGCAGCTCGGGATGGCGGGCGACCTGCTCGACCACGTCGGGCGACAAATAGAGGCCGAAGGCGCCGCGGATCGCCGCACGCTCGCGCTCGGTGCGCATGAAGGCAAGCGCCGTGCCGCTGACATAGATCGCAGCCAGGGTCACCGGCGGATAGATCGGATCGAACAGCAGGTCGTATTCCGAGAAGGCGAGCCAGGGCACGACCAGGCCGATACCGATGAAGATCGCCGCGACGATCGCCATGCGGCCGGCCGACAGCCGCGGCAGCAGCAACACGAACAGGATGCCGATCAGGCCAAGATAGAGGAACTCCGCACCGTCGGCGAAATCCGGCCGGGCGAGAAAGTCCTGCGTCAGCATCTGCTCGGCAAGCTGGGCGTGGACCTCGACGCCGGGCACGGCACTGTCGACCGGCGTGCTGCGCATGTCCTTTAGCCCAATCGCACTGGTGCCGATGAAGACGATCTGGCCGTCGATCTTGTCGGCCGGCGCCGTTCCCTTCAGCACAGCCGCCGCCGAGACGTAGCGCTCGCTGCGATGGCCGGTGTCGTAGAGGATCATGCGGCCGCGCGCGTCCGTCTTGACCTGCAGATCGCCGGTCTTGACGGCGACGATGCCGCTCGTGGTGCCGAACGACTCTTCCAGGTTGGCGCCGGACGACTTGATCACGTAGCTGTTGGCGCCTTGCGCCACTCTCATGGCTTCTATCGACAGCGTGGGGAAGACGCCGTCCGTCCCGGCCAGGCGGAACAGCAGGGGCACGCGGCGGATCACCACGGTTTCGAGGTCCGTGTTGACGCTGCCGTTGCCCTTGGCCGCCGCCTCCAGGATCGGAATGGCCTTCACCGTGCCTTGCTGCACCGGCAGGAACTGCAACGGGTTGTCGCCGGCGAAGGCCATGCCGTGATGACGCTTGGGCGGCGTCTGACCGCCTTTGAGGTCGAAGCCGAAGCCCAGGACGACGCGCGAGTGCGCCATGGCGTCGGCCAGGACCTGGTCGTTGTCCTGCACCGCGGCGGCGAGCTTCCGCACCGTTTCGGGATCGGTGTAGGCCACGAGATCGCGCACCATGCGGCTGATCGACGAGCGGTCGGGCTCGGCGAACACCACGTCGAAGGCGATCACCGCGGCGCCCTGCTCGGTGAGCTTGTCGACCAGGCGCGCCACGATGGTGCGCGGCCATGGCCACTGCCCATGCTCGGCCAACGCTTCCTCGTCGATATCGACGATGCGCACCGGCACGGCGGGATTGTAGGTGCGGGGCTTCAGCCGCTGATAGCTGTCGAAGGCGAGGTCACGCAGGCGCGACAGCTCCGGCGGATCGATGGCACGCAGCAACAGCGCGTTGATCAGCACGAGGACGGCGACGATCCACGGCGCGCGCACATTGCCTCGGCCAAACAACCATCTCATGCGCATTCGGCGGTGGTCCCCCTGCATCTGTCACTCTACTAGTAACGCACCTTGTCGATCATCCCCAAACACGCCGCCCTCTTCGGCATCTACCTGAAGCTCGGAGCGCTGGTGCTGTTCTGCACCATGGATGCCATGGTGAAGGCGCTGGGCAGCACCTACGACGCCTTCCAGCTCATGCTGTTCAGGAGCGCCATCGCCATGGCGCCGGTGGCCGTCATCATCTGGCGCGCCGGCGGGCTGAAATCGGTGCGGCCGAACCGGCCGCGGCTGCAGGCACTGCGCATCATCGTGGCCTTCGGCAGCACGCTGGGCTTCTTCTACGTCTTCCCACGCATGCCGCTGGTCGACGCCTATGCGATTTCCTTCGCGGCACCTTTGTTCATGGTCGCACTGTCGGTCCCCATGCTCGGCGAGCCGGTCGGCTGGCGGCGCTGGACCGCCGTGGTCGTGGGCTTCCTGGGCGTGCTGATCATGCTCGATCCCTGGGGCATGGAGATCCATGCCATGTCGCTGGTCGTGCTGGGCGCCACCTTCTGCTACGCGTTGTCGACCGTGATGCTGCGGCTGCTGAGCCGGCACGATTCGGATGTCGTCGCCCTCTTCTGGCTGTCGCTCGCGACCAGCGCGGCTTCGCTGGTCGGCGCCGTGCCGGCCTGGGTGTGGCCCACGCCCATCGACTGGGTATGGCTGATCGTGATGGGCCTTTTGGGCGGGATCGCCCAGATCCTGAACACGCGGGCCTGGCGGCTGGCGCCGACCGCGGTGCTGGCGCCCTTCGATTACACCTCGATCGTGCTGGCCGTCCTGTTCGGCTACCTCTGGTTCAAGGAGGAACCCTCCTGGACGGTGTGGTACGGCCTGCCGCTGGTGATCGGCTCGGGCCTCTATATCCTGCACCGCGAGCGTGTCCGGGCCCGCGAGCGGGCCCTGGTTTCCCTGCCGTGACAGAGGCTAAGCCCTTGTCGGCTGGGGATTATTGTCCGCAGGACCTTTGCGGGCATTTCACGGCAGGAGCATTGACGAACCGGCTCTCCAACCACATCTTGTAGGCATGACCGACACCACCTTTTCCGTGAGCGAGAGCGCGGCCAAGCGGATCGCCTTTTTGGCCTCCAAGGAGGCCAAGCCCGTCATGATGCGGGTGGCGGTCCTGGGCGGCGGCTGCTCGGGCTTCCAGTACAACTTCTCGTTCGAGGACCAGCGCAACGACGACGACTTGGTGATCGAGCGCAGCGGCGCCGCGGTGCTGGTCGATTCGACGTCGCTGGAGCTGCTCAAGGGCAGCGAGCTCGACTATGTCGAGGAGATGGTCGGTTCGTCCTTCCAGGTGAAGAACCCCAACGCCACCTCGTCCTGCGGCTGCGGCAACTCCTTCAGCGTGTGATCCGGCTGCGATGAAGATCGCGACCTGGAACGTCAATTCCGTCCGCAAGCGGACCGGAAATCTTCTGGCGTGGCTGGAGCAGGCCAAGCCGGACGTCGTCGTGCTGCAGGAGATCAAGGCGCAGGAGGCGCAGTTCCCTCGGCTAGAAGTCGAGGCTGCCGGCTACAAGGTCGAGATCGTTGGCCAGAAGGGCTTTAACGGCGTGGCGATGCTGTCGCAGCATCCGATAGAAATCACTGCGCGCGCCTTGCCCGATGCCGTAGCCGACGAGCCCGCCCGCTACATCGAGGGCCGCATCGCGACGCCCAGGGGACCGCTGACGGTGGGCGGCCTCTACCTGCCCAACGGCAATCCCATCGGCACCGAGAAGTTCGCCTACAAGATCGCCTGGATGGATCGCCTGAACCAGCGCGCCCGCGAACTCTTGGCCAAGGAAGAGATGTTCGTGCTGGGCGGCGACTACAACGTCTGCCCCACCGAGATGGACGTCTACGATCCGAAAGCCTTCGCCAACGACGCGCTCTGCCAGCCGCAGTCACGTGCCGCGCTGCGCGGCCTGCTCAACCTCGGCCTGACCGACGCGGTGCGCACCTTCGAGCCCGACACGCCCGTCTACACCTTCTGGGACTACCAGGCCGGCTGCTGGGCCAAGAACTGGGGCCTGCGAATCGACCACCTCCTGCTCTCGCCGCAGGCCGCCGACCGGCTCACCGCTGCGGGCATCGACAAGCCCGTGCGCGGCCTGCCCGACCCGTCCGACCACGTCCCGGTGTGGTGCGAGCTGAATTTGGCTTAATGGGAGCGCGGGCCTCCGGCCCGCTCATGAATGCGGGCCGGAGGCCCGCGCTTCCGTTACTCAGCCCCCGAGCCGATCACGCCACCGTCGGCGATGATGCACTGGCCGCAGACGAAGTTGCCGGCCTTCGAGGCGAGGAACACCGCGACGCCGCCGATGTCGTCGGGCTGGCCGATGCGCTTGAGCGCGGCCTTGCTCTCGTTGGCGCGGCGGATGTCGGGATTGTCCCACAAGGCCTTGGCAAAGTCGGTCTGGATCAGGCCGGGCGCGATGGCGTTGACGCGGATGTTGTGCTTGCCCCACTCCATGGCGAGCGACTTCACCAGCGAGAGGTCGGCCGCCTTGCTCATGTTGTAGGCGGCGATATGCGCCGAGCCGATCAGCGCGCCGATCGACGACACGACGATGAACACGCCGTCCTTCCGCTCGGCCATCTCCGGGCCGACCATGTTCATCAGCCACAGGTTGGACATGACGTTGTTCTGCATGATCTTGGCGAACACCTCCTCCTTCAGCCCCGTCAGCGGACCGAAGTAAGGATTGGAGGCGGCATTACAGACCATGATGTCGATCCTGCCGTAGGTTTTCCGCGCGACGGCAATCAGGTTCTCGAGCTGCGCCTTTTCGGAGATGCTGGCGGCAACGGCCGTCGCCTCGCCGCCCCTGGCCTTGATGCCCTTCACGACCTCCTCGCAGGCCGGCAGCTTGCGACTCGACACGACGACCTTGGCGCCGTGCGCCGCCATCTGCTCGCAGATCGAGCGGCCGATGCCGCGGCTGCCGCCGGTCACCACCGCCACCTTGCCCGTGAGGTCGAACATCATCTCGTTGTCTCCTCGCCTTCAGCTCTTGTTCGACCTTAGCGGCGCGCGGGCGAACAGCGCAATCAACTCGACATGCGCGGACCACAGGAACTGGTCGATCGGCAGCAGTTTCTCCAGCCGGTATCCGCCGTCCTGCAAGGTGCGTGCGTCACGCGCGAAGCTGCCGGGATCGCACGAAGCGTAGACCACGCGCGCCACCTTGGAATGCGCCAGCTCGCCCGACTGTGCGGCGGCGCCGGCGCGCGGTGGATCGAGCAGCACGGCATCGAAGCCGTTCAGTTCGGTCGCGGTCAGCGGATTGCGGAAGAGATCGCGGCGCTCCACCGTCACCCGCCCACCGAGCCGGCGCGCCGCCGCTTCCGCCGCAGCAACGGCGGCCTTGTCACTCTCGAACAAAGCGACCTTGCCGGCCCGGCCAAGCGACAACGCGCCCACGCCGGCGAACAGGTCGGCAAGTCGCGGCGCATCGCCAATCCATTCTGCGATGGCAGCCCGCATCGCCTGCTCGGCACGCTTCGTGGCCTGAAGGAAGGCGCCCGGTGGAGGCTCGACCCGAGCTTCACCGAACAGAAGAAGCGGCGTACGGCGTACGACGACGGGCTCGGCCGTTGCCCGGTCGCCCCAGCTCAGCCGCGCCAGGTCGGCGCGCTCAGCCAACGCCACCAGCGCCTCGCGCCGTTCCAGCGACAGGTCGAGGCGCTTGTGCGGTCGCAGCAGCAGGTCGACGCCACTGTCGGTCTCGTTGACCACGGCGTCGGCCGCCCCGCCCTCCGGCAGGATCGATGCGACGGCGGTTCGCAGAGGGTCGAGAATCGCGCCAAGGGTCGGCCGGGCGACGACGCAGACGCCGACATCGACGACACGAGGGCTCGTGCGCTCGTGGAAACCGGCAAGCACACGCCTGCCTTGTCGGCGCAGCACGAAATCGGCACGACGCCGCTCGCCGGGCGCACCGACCAGAAGCGGCTCGAAGCGCGGCGCATCGACGCCGCGTTGCAGCAGCGCCCGGGCGATCAGATCGATCTTCCAGCCGGTGTAGGCGTCGCGCCGCCAGTGCTGCAAGGCGCAGCCGCCACAGATCATGAAGTGCGCACACGGCGGCGCTTCTCGATGGCGCGATGGCGCCAGGACTTCTACGAGATCGGCCACGATTCCCTCGCCGCGCTTGTCGCGCGGCGTGGCCTCGACCGTCTCGCCGGGCAAGGTGAAGGCTACGAAATAGCGCCGCCCTTCTTGTTCAGCGATGCCATCGCCGCGGGCGCCGATCTCCAGGATGTCGAGTCTCACCCCAGCCAGCTCTTGGCCGGCCGCATCTCGCCGACCAGCAGGCCGACCACGTTCTTCACCGGCGGATGCATGATCTCCTCGCGCTGGCCGGCGGGCAGCACGCCAAGATGACCAAGCAGGCTCGCCATCGCGACTTCGGCAGCCCGCGCGGCGCCATCCCACATCTTGATCGCGATGCCGAGGCCAAGCGTCGGCAGCATGCCGCAGAACACACCCTCGGCGCCGGTCTTGATCTGCGCCACGCCGGGCAGCGCCGCGTTGATGCGCGTGCAGAAGCGGCCGGTGCCCGCCATCATGAAAGGCTCGGCACTGATGGCGGCACGGATGCGGCCGGCCGCCTCGGCATGCTTGTTCGACAGGCGCGACGGATCGGCCATGCTGGCCATCGCCCGCGCCAGGCTTTTCAGCGGCGTGGCGAGCGTCGGGATACCGCAGCCGTCGGTGCCGTAGGGAAAAGCATTGGCATCGGTGCCGCAAAGATCGGTCATGATCTCGCGCAGGCGGCGCTGCACCGGATGATTGTACTTGATGTAGTCCTTGGTCGGCTCGCCGTACGTCACGGCCGTGGTGAGAAAACCCGAGTGCTTGCCCGAGCAGTTGTTGAACGCCGGCGTCGGCATCCTGCCCGCGCGCGCCAGCTCCTCGATGGTGCCCTGCAGGCGCGGCGCATGGGTGCCGCATTCGAGGTCGGTCTCGCTCAGGCCGACCTTGGCGAGCCACGCCTGCACCGTCTCGACGTGCCGCTTCTCGCCGCTGTGCGAGGCGCAGGCCAGCGCGATGTGCTCGTTGCCGAGGCCGAAGCGCTCCACCGCGCCGCTTTCGACGAACGCCATGGCCTGGATCGGCTTGTTGGCCGAGCGCGGCAGGATGAGAGAGTCGATGTCGCCCCACGACGCCACCACCGCGCCGTCGGGCTGCACGATCGCGGCAATGCCTTCGTGCCGGCTCTCGACCACCGGACCGCGCGTCACCTCGATGACGACCGACTTGCTCATCGCGCACGCTCCAGCTTGATCACGGTGATGTTGTCCTGATGCTCCTTGGCGGTCGCCAGCACGGCCTTGACCAGGCCGTCGACCGGCTTGATGGCGTTCGCGGCGATCTCCGCTTCGCTGAGCGACTGCACGCCGTCGCTGCACAGCAGCAGCTTGACGTCGGTGCCGAGCTTGCGGCTGCCCTTGTCGATGAGGCTGAGCGGCTGGCCCATCACGGCCTCGCGCAGCGTATGGCGACCGGGATGATGCTCGGCCTCGTCCGCCGTCAGCACGCCGCGCTTCACCAGGGCGTCGATCTGCGGCGCCATCGAATGATCGGCGTTCAACCTCTCGATGCTGCCGGACGACACCAGGAAGAACGGCGAATCGCCGACGCTGATCCAGCGCACCTCATCGCCGCGCACCTGGGCCGCCACCAAGGTGGCGCCCATGCCGGCAAGCTCGGATTTGCCGGCGGCAGTCCGGCCGACCGCTTCATTGGCCTCCTGAAGCCCGTCGGCCAGGCCACCGCCCTGCTCGATCGCGTGCACGAAGGCCTCGACCGCGACCTTGCTGGCTACCGCGCCGCCGGCATGACCGCCCATGCCGTCGGCGACCACGGCCAGCACTGACCCGTCGCCCAGCGTGCGCAGCGCCCAACTGTCTTCCTGATAGGGCCGGGCGCCCTGATGCTGGCCGCCCTCACCCCGCCATCGTCCCGCCATGTCCGATGCCAACCTCTAATGCCACACCGCCGGCAGCCGGCTCAGCCCGCGCAGGGTGAAGCTGCGCCGCCAGGCCGGCGTATCCTTCTCCGGCAAGGTGAGGTTCGGCATGCGCTCGATCAAGGCGGCAAAGACCAGCTCCGCCTCGAGGCGGGCAAGCTGGGCGCCGAGGCAATGATGGATACCGCCACCGAACGACATCGGCCTGATGTGCTCACGGCCGACATCGAGCCGGTCGGGATCGGGATACTGCGCCGGATCGCGATTGGCCGCGCCCAGCAGAGCGACGATGCTCTCGTGTTCGGCCAGCCTCACGCCGCCGATCTCGACCTCGGTGTGGGTGACGCGGCCGGTGAGCTGCACCGACGAATCGTAGCGCAACAGCTCATCGATGGCGTTCGAGATCAGCGATGGGTCGGCCTTCAGCCGCTCCCACTGGTCGGGCTGGCGATGCAGCGCCAAAAGCCCGTTGCCGATCAGGTTGGTGGTGGTCTCGTGGCCGGCGCCAAACAGCAGGCCGATGTTGGCCTCGAGCTCCTCGGCCGTGAGCTTGTCGCCCGCCTCCTCGGCGCGGACCAGCTCGGTGGTGAGGTCGTCCTGCGGCTCGCGGCGACGCAGGTCGCAGAGCTGCTGGAAGTAGATACCCGCCATCTGCGTGTTGAGGTTGGCCTGGTCGATCTCCTCGCGGCTCATCGGCACCGGCTCGAGGATGCGGCCGTTGACGTTGCTGCCGGCCAGGAACGGCGCGCGATGATCCTCGGGGATGCCCAGCATGTCGCAGATCACGATCACCGGCAGGCGATGGGCAAGATCGCGCATGACGTCCATCTCGCCCTTGTCGGCGACGCGATCGAGCTGCTCGTCGACGATCTTCATGATGCGCGGGCGCATGTCGGCGACGCGGCGGGCGGTGAAGGCCTTGGTCACCAGGCCGCGCAGCCGCGTATGGTCGGGCGGATCCTGCACCAGCATGGTGCGCGCGAGGCTGGCGATCGCGGGCTCGTTCATGCCGTCGGCGGCGCCGTAACGGCGCTTCATGTTGCCCACGAAGTCCTTGCCGAAGCGCTTGTCACGCAGCGCGAAAGCCACGTCCTCGTAGCGCGTGATCAGCCAGAAGCCCTGTGGCGTCTTGAAGACCGGCGCCGTCTCGCGCAGGCGGCGATAGAACGGGTATGGGTCGGCGATGAAGGCCGGATCGAGCGGATTGAACTCGAGCGGCGCGCCGTCCACGACGGGCGGGGTCATGTCGTTCATGGGTCAATTCCTTAGCACGAACCCCCTCGCCGCGCGAACGAGCGTGCCCTTCCTCCCCAGCGAAGCTGGGGAGGTGGCCGCGCAGCGGCCGGAGGGGTCATGAGCGACAGTGTGATGCTCATGACCCCTCCGGCCCTCCGGGCCACCTCCCCATCGCGGATTCCGCGATGGGGAGGAAAACTGTTTCAACGTGCACGAACGGTGCTCTAGCATTCAGCTATGTTTGCACTGACCCAGGGACTTCGCCGCGCCGCACAGACCAAGCCCGACGGCACGTCGACCCACTTTGCCAGCCGCCGCCGCACCTGGCAGCAGACCGCCGACCGGGTGAGCCGCATCGCCGGCGCACTTTTCGCGCTGGGCGTGCGACCCGGCGACCGCGTGGCCATCCTGGCGCTGAACAGCGACCGCTACTTCGAGCTGATGTATGCCATTCCCTGGATCGGCGCAGTTATGGTGCCGATCAACACGCGCCTGGCGGCGCCGGAGATCGAATACATCCTGTCGGACTCGGGCGCCGTCGCGCTGTTCATCGACACCGCCATGTCGCACCACCTGACGCCGCTCGAGGACAAGATGCCGGGCGTGCGCGAGGTCGTCTGGCTCGACGATACGTCGGGGCCGGAAGGCCTGCTGCACTTCGAGGATCTCACCAACTACGATCCGGCGCTCGATGTCGGCGCGGCGGACGACGACCTGGCCGGTCTCTTCTACACCGGCGGCACCACCGGACGATCCAAGGGCGTAATGCTCACCCACACCAACCTGGTGGTGAACGCGCTGAACGGCGTCGCCGGCATCGGCTTCAACAGCGACACCACCTACATCCACTCCGGCCCGATGTTCCATCTCGCCGACGGCGCCTCGACCTTCGGCGTCACCATGGCAGGCGGCCGCCATGCCTTCGTGCCGCGCTTCGAGCCGGCCGAGGTGCTGCAGACCATCCAGACCGAGAAGGTGACGCACGCGCAGTTCGTGCCGACCATGATCAACATGATCGTCAACCATCCGCGCTTCGCCGAGTTCGACATCCGCACGCTGCAGTTCATTCTTTACGGCGCCTCGCCGATGCCCGAGGGCGTACTGCGACGAGCCATGCAGGTGATGCCGCATGTGAAGATGATGCATGCCTATGGCATGACCGAGGCGGCGCCCATCGTCACCCTGCTCGACCCGCGCTACACCACGCTCGAGGGACCGTTCGCCGGCAAGCTGAAGTCGTGCGGCCAGGCGGCCTTGGGCTGCGACATCAAGGTGGTCGACGCCAAGCGCGAGGAAGTGCCGCGCGGCACGGCGGGCGAGCTCGCGATTCGCGGCGCCAACATCATGAAAGGCTACTGGAACAAGCCTGACGAGACCGCGGCCGTGCTGAAGGACGGCTGGTACTACTCGGGTGACGGCGCCTACATGGACGACCAGGGCTTCGTCTATATCGTCGACCGGCTCAAGGACATGATCATCTCGGGCGGTGAGAACGTCTACTCGGCCGAGGTCGAGAACGCGATCTCGCTGCTGGCGGGCGTCAGCGAAGTGGCGGTGATCGGCGTGCCCGACGAGCGCTGGGGCGAGCGCGTGCACGCCATCATCGTCCCCAAGTCCGGCGTGACGCTCGGCGTCGACGACGTCATGGAGCACTGCCGCGCCCAGATCGCCGGCTACAAGTGCCCGCGCAGCATCGACTTCCGCGACACGCCGTTGCCGCTGTCAGGCGCCGGCAAGGTACTGAAGCGCGAGCTGCGCGAGCCCTATTGGCAGGGCTTCACCAAGGCGGTGAACTGAGCCTCAGGAACGCTGCGTCTTGGTGTGCGGGAAGACGAGGGATTGCAGGAAGCTCAGCACGAACCAGACTACCAGGAAGGCCAGGCACTCGAGCGCGAAGCTCTTGAACTTGAAGAAGAACTCGGCGATGCCGAAGGAGATCAGGAACGGCACCGCCTCCTGCTTGGCGGCGACGAGAAGGCCGAGATCCTTGATGAGTGAGAACACTTTGTATCCCCCGTTTACTAGGCAACGCGTCATTGAAGGCGCACTGCCCTCCGAATTCAAGTCAATCTGAGACGACCGCCATCAAGGGATCTTCCCGCGCCGCGGTCGATCAAGCCGCCGCCAGCGCCTGGTCGAGATCGGCCACGATCGATGTGCTCGATGCCGATCAACAGGACCTCCAGAAGAGCTTCAGAAGGTTCGCTTGTCGCTGTGAAGCCGCCTCATCAGACCAGCGGCACGTAGTCGTACTCACCCACACCCTGCAGGACCAGGAAAGTGAGCGAGGTCTTGCCCGCGTTGGTCACGAGATGCGGCCGGCCGGCGACGGCGACGTAGCTCTGCCCGACACCAAGCCGCACCTCTTCCTTGGGCTGCTGCAGGAACAGCCTCATCTCGCCTTCCAGCACATAGAAGGTGTCGCTGATGTTGGTGTGGAAGTGCCAGGGCACGGTCTGCGTCGCCGAGAGCTGCAGTTCGCTGATGCGGAAGCCTGGTCGCTCGGCATGGCGGTCGCGGCGCTCGACCTCGTAGAGGTGGCTGGCGTCCTTGACGGGCTGAAGTCTGCGTTCGGCCTTCATCGATCCGTCCTTTCGCAAATCGTCGGGAGCCATTATGAACCTCCGCATGATCACGATCTACGGCGTCCACCGCTCCCGCGCCTCGCGCAACATCTGGCTGGCTCACGAGCTCGGCATCCCCTTCAAGTTGGTGCCGGTGGTGCAGCACTACCGGCTCAAGGAGCCGATCCCCGCCGACATCGTCCACACCAAGTCGCCGTCCTTCCTGAAGGTCAATCCCAACGGCCACATCCCGACGATGGAGGATAACGGGCTGGTGCTGCACGAATCCCTCGCCATCAATCTCTACATCGCCAAGAAGCACGGCGGCCCGCTGGCGCCAGCCACCGTCGCCGAGGACGGGCTGATGGGCATGTGGGCGCTGTGGGCCATGACCGAGGTCGAGCCGCACTCGCTGTCGATTGCCCAGCATGGCCCCTCGCCCGCCACACTCGACGCCCTGCGCGGACCGTTCGCCGTGCTCGACGAGGCGCTGGCCGATGGCTTCCTGGTCAGCGGTCGCTTCACGGTGGCTGACATCAACGTGGCCGAGGTCGTGCGCTACGCCGACGGCGCCACGGAGCTCTTCAAGGCGGCGCCCAGGGTGAAAGCGTGGTTCGAGGCCTGCCGGGCCCGGCCCGCCTACAGGAAGATGTGGGACGCGCGCGAGAAGGAACCGGCTTAGTCGTCAACGCAGATGCACGACGCCCTTGCCGGGGGCGAAGGTATAGATCCGGTGGTCGATGGTGCGGCTGTCGCCCTTGTCGCGCAGCACCCACTCGAGCCGGAGCCGTGCTTGAAGCCGCCATAGTCGAAGTCGATGTCGCGGATGGTGAGCGTGGTGATCTTGCTGCGTGCCCGGTCGCCGTACCAGCACGTGTATTCGAAGGTGCGCGTCTCGCCCTGGGTCCACAGGCCGAGCGGATACTTTGCTTCCTGGTCGCAGGCGGTGATGCCAAAGCGATTGTCGGCGACGCGGCCGATCGCCGTCAGATCCTTGCGGACGGCAAAGATCTGGTCCGTCAGCATGCCGCGCCCGCTCCTCGAACGGTCGTAGACCACAAGCTCCTCAGTGGTCTTGGGATGGGTCCATTTGCGCGGACCCACCCAGACGCTGCCGTGCTCGATCAACTCGCCGAAGGTGCCCGCCGGATAGGTGATCGTGCGCTCGCCGTTCCACTCGCCGCCGATGATGAGTTGCAAGGGAATGAAACGGCTGCGCGTCGTCGGGTCATAGGCCCGATCCCAGCCATCGGGCTCGGCGGCGACGACCGCAACGGCGCCTGCAAGCCACAGGATTGAAGCGATGGTGGGAAGGCGCATCATGCCTGCTATCGTTGCATCGCCGGCATATTTAAACAAAGTTGACGGGCCTGCTACGGCATTCCGCCTCTCGGCTGTTGTAGCAATGGTGCAACGCGGAAAGCCGGTTCCCACAAAGGGCCGCATAGCCTAGGCTTGGCCACGCGGCAAGCTCTCGGGGCCGCCGCGGACAAGTCCATGGCGGCCATGACGAGGTTCGGCGTATATCGCCGTACGGTTGCCGGGCTAGGGGCAGAAGAGTCTATGAGGGTTCTCGCGGAAACGGCGGAGCGCAGCATCGTGACGGTGCTGGCTGTGGATACCGTCAATTCCACCGGCCATATCGCCGGCGATGATCCGGACGATGCCCAGGAACTGCTCGATCGGATCTACGAACATCTCGACGGGACGGTCAGGCGTGCCGGCGGGCTGATGGTGAACTATTCGGGTGACGGCGGCATCGCCGTGTTCGGCTGGCCGACCTCGATGGAAGACCATGCGGATCGCGCCTGCGAGACGGCATGGCTGATCCAGAATCCAGGCGACGAGTCCGGCCGCATTCGTGATATGCTCAAGCGGCCCATCCGCTTCCGCGTCGGCATCCATTCGGGCCTGGTCGGACTGCGGCGCATGGACATGCAGATCGGATCGCGGCTCGATCCGGTGGGCGGCACGGTTCACATCGCCGCCGCGCTGCAGAAGTTGGCGCCGCCGGATAGCATCTTCGTGAGCTCCAAGACCGTCGAACTGTGCCGGTCGGCGCTCGAGCTCGAGCCGCTCGAAGACGTCAAGTCCCTGAAACAGATCAATGCGAGAGCCTACAGGCTGTACGGCCCGCCGCGCGCGTCGGGCACCAGCCACAGCGGTTTGCGTAACCATCGTACCCTGCTGGTCGGCCGTCAGCGTGAGCGCGACTCGATACGCCAGGCTCTGGCTCGGCAAGATCGCGGCTGCCGCACGATCGCCGTGATCGGCGAACCGGGCATCGGCAAGAGCAGGCTGGCCACGGCGGCCATCGAGGACGCCCAGCAAAGCAACAAGCTCGTCCTGATGTTCCGGGGCGATTCAAGACTCCGCACCACACCGTACTCGGCCGTGCGCGCACTCATCCTGGCGGCCTCCTCGCTCGGCGAAGCGGCGACGGATGACGAAGTCATAGGCGGCCTGGCAGCGGCTGGAATCGAACATCTCGAGGACGGCCCGCTGGGTACCGTGCTGTTGGCAAAGTCCAGTGCCGAACACGGCAAGTTGGGCCTTTTGACCCAGACCCAGGTCGCCCGGGCCCTGATCGACGCCCTGACGAAGCTGACGGCGCGCACTCCGACGCTGGTCGTGATCGAGGATCTGCATCTCCTCGACCTCGAAAGCATCTACTGCCTGCGGTTGATGGGCGAGAACACGGTATGCGCCCCTTGTACGCTGCTGCTGACGGGACGACCCGAGTCGCTGGCAGAGGCTCGGGAAATCGCCACCATGGTCCTGCGGCTCGATCCCCTTCCCCGCACCGAGATGCGCGAACTCGCCCATCAGCTGTGGCCGGAGGGCGCACCGCTGCCGTCCATCATCGACAAGATTCTCGACAGGGCGGACGGCGTGCCCTTCGTGCTCGAACAGATCGTGCTGTCGATTGAAGACAGCATCAACCTTGTGCCGCAGAGCGTGCAGTCGGTGATCCACGCCCGCCTCAACCGTCTTTCCTCCAGCGCAAAGGAGTGCGCTCAGGCGCTGAGCGTTCTGGGCAACGAAGTCGAGGTCGATGTTGCCCTCCACGTGTTGAACAAGGATCGCGAAACTCTGCTGCGCGACTGCGCCGAGCTCGAGCGGCTCGATATCGTCCAGGGCTCGATCGGGACGTCGATCCGTTTTCGCCATGCCATTGTCGCCGAGGCCTGTTCCGAAACGGTGCCCGGACCTCGGCGCCGGGAGTTGCATCGCGCGGCGATCGCCGCCGTCACCGCGACCTATTCCGACCTCGGCGGGCAGCTCGAACGCCTCGCTTTCTATGCCGAAAGTGCGCGCAACGACGAGCAGGCGCTCGAATATCTCTGGCGGGCCGGACTGCGCGCCAGGCGCAGCTCGGCGAGCGGATCGCTCCTGCTCATCTTCCAGCGCGCGATGGAGTGCGTCGAAAGGATCGGCGAACCGGCGGAACGGCGGTTCGTCGACTTCGTGCTGATGGCGTTCGCCCAGCTCCTGCAGATCGGCGAGTTCAGCAAGATGAACCCCTACCTGCCGCGCGCCCTGGAGCTGGCCCAGCGCCAGGATCGGCCGGACAAGGTGTGCGCCGCCTTGTGCCACATGGCCTTGATCAGCTGGTTCAAAGGCCACTACGTCGACTGTCGCGAGCAGAGCGAAAGGGCGCTCGTGATCGCCAACGAACTCGACAATCTTCCTCTGATATTCAGCGCCAAGTTCATGCTGGGCAGCGCCCTGTACGGCACGGGAGAGATCAAGCGCGCGATCGACGTGCAGCGCGAGCTGCGCGATGCCTTCAGCGGCCCGCTCGAGTCGACACGCCTTGGTGCGGCGGCCCTCCCTGCATCGATCGTTCGCAGCTACCTGGGCTGGTTCATGATGGAGGTAGGCCTCTACGAGGAAGGGTTGGTCCATGCCGAGCAGGCGTTGGAGATCGCCACGCGGGAGGGCGAACCTTACTCCGAGCTGCTTGCCCGGCTGGGACTGGGGCGCAACCTCTTGAAGCTGGGGCACTACCGCAACGCAGCGGACTGCCTGCAGGCCGCGGTCAACCTGATCGATCAATACGGTTACGATCCGGCATTGCCGCACGTCGTCGGCCTGCTGGCGAGCGCGTTGGCCCGGACCGGAGAAGCGGCAAAAGCCGTGTGGGCCGTCGAGGCATGGTTGGCGCGCGGGTTGCAGGATCGCACCGGCCGGCTCGAGCTCTACTACCTGAATGCCGGCTATGCCGAGGCGCTGGCCCAGCTGGGCTCATCGTCGGATGCTCTCGCTGCGATCAACCGCGCGCTCGACGTCGCGCGCAGCATCAGCAACCCGTGCCTGATCGTCCAGGGTCTTGGTGTGCGTGCCGGCCTGCTTGCGGCAGCCGAACCCAAATCAGCGCAGATCGCCGCCGACCTTGCCGAGCAGGCAAGCCTCTGCCGGCAGTATGGTCTGGTCGCCGACGAGCAGCTCAGGGCTGCTTCTTCGGCCAGTCCGGCAAAACACTGACGAAGCGGGTCGACAAGCCGATATTCACCTGCGCGAACTTCTTGAGCTCGCCGCCCGCGCCCGCGACCTTCTTCAGTCCCTTCAGCCGCCCTGCCGCCTTGAGGCACTCAGTGAGGAGATAGAGCGCGATCTTGTCCCTGCCCCAGCACAGGCGTCCAGGCGCCTGCGCGTCGCCGAACAACAGGTAATCCGCCATGTTGCGCTTGGGCCCGGGAAGAATGGGATCGAGCGAGAATTGCTTGGGCTGCGGGAAGGCGGTGGGATCGAAGCACGCCGCGCCGATGAGCGCGGCAATCCAGTCGCCTTTCTGGACGGTGTCCCTGCCGTACGGTTCATCCTGCTCGCTGCGCCGCATCAGCAGCTTGACGGTGGGATTGAGGCGCCACGTTTCGTAGAGGACGCGTGTGATGCCTTCGTCGAACGTCGCCTGCGACGGCGTCACCTTCATGAGCAGCTGGATGAGCGACGACAGATCGATCCCGCCCGTCAGCGCCGTGTGGACGACCGCGCCCAGGGTCGGCGCAATGACGATGCCCGAGCTCGCAACTTCCAGCAGCAGCATGCGGACCAGGCCGTAGTAGGCCTCGGCCGGCAGGGCAGGCGGGTTGGCCGGGTTCGTGAACATCGGCTCCAGGGAGACGAACGCCGCCAGCAGGTTGGTGTGCGGTGGAAGTGGCTGCTTCCTGGCTTTTACGATCAGCGTGTCGATATGGGTCAGGAACTCCCGGCCTGCCTGCACGCCGAGCGCCTTCAGCTCCTCCTGCTGCAGGTAATTGCCGACGATGTCGAGGAACATCAGGATCGACCAGACCTGCCACGTCGCCAGGCCCACGTCGTCGGGCTTGGAGGCCTTGATGGCGGCAAGCCACTCCGGCTCAATCTGGGTCAAGTGCTGGCGAGAGAAACGCAGGGCGACGGCCATCTCGGTCAACCAGTCCGGACCAGGGGTGCCGAACAACTCGCTGACGACGTTGTAGGTCGTGACGGCTCCAAGATCGTGGACGATGTCGATGGTCCGGTGGGATGCCGTTCGCCGCAGCGTCGCCTCGATGCTGCGCTTCGTGATCCGGGCCAGGCGCACGTAGACGGACTCCTGGGGAGTCGACAGCGCCGCCCAGCCCGCTTCAAGGATCTTGATCATGAGCGCGCGCTTGGCGCCGGTGACACTGTCCGGCTGCGTGCTGACGATCATGTCCTGGCCGGTGCTGATCGTCCGGATGGCCTCCTGGTAATGAGGAACCGACGTGATCATGTGGCCGCCGACATCGGTCCGCATCGCGAGCGCCTGCTTGACGTGGGCGAGGCGTGCCACGAATGCGACGGGTGCGGCACTGGGATCGCCCGGGATCGCTGACGGCATGCCGACCCGCACGACGTCTTTCGTTCCCGTGAAGATCTGCGCCATGTACCCCTTCATCCGCTCCTCGCTGAGAAGCGTGGGAGTCATGGCGTCGCCCATGCTGTAGCCCTCGTAGGGCAAGGACGGCGCATCGACATTGAACTTCTTGCCTTGCGCGATCTCCTGGATGGCCTTGACGCCGGGGGCGAAGAAATAATCGCCGCCGCGCGTGATGACGAAAGTCGGTAGCCCCGTCACCGGCGCCACCGCACCGCTCTCGAGGAAGGAATCGCCTGGTCCCCCGAGATTGGCGCCGGTCAGCGGGCAACGACCGAGGCCGGCCTGTCCCAGGATCTCGCCCTTGTTGATCCAGTCGCCCTGTATCACCTCGAACTGCAGGTCGAGGCGCGAGTTCGCGGCGATGAACAGCAGGCCACGCTTGCGGCCGTCGCCCGGCGAATCCATCGGCAGCAGCGAACCGCCATAGGCCATGCCGCGGCGCAGGAGGCGATGGCGGCGCACGTCGTTGGTGCCGCCGATGTCGCGCGGGTTGGACCGCCGGATATGGGACCCGAGAGGGCAACGCAGCCCCTTCGCATCATCGGCCGCGAACCGGAAATCGTTGAGAAGGCCGCCCGGGTCGCTTCCGAGATCGCGCGGCCCATCGGGCGCCAGGGTCAGCGGCGTGCCGTTCGGCCAGCGCCCGACGAACTGCGCGGCGAGCTTGTCCTGGGCGGCGCGGTCGTGTGGCCGTTGGCGCGCCAAATACGCACGAAATGCCGCCACGTCCTGTTCCAGCTTGCGGAAGACGAGGAACGTGCTGCCCTCGCGCAGCGACGGATGAATGGGCAGCTGGTGCTCGTTGCCGTCCTCATCCCGTTCGCTGAGATAGATCTCGCCATGGGCGACCGGCGCCCAGGTGCGGTTGCGGCTCGGCGTGCCGCCGCCCGGCAGCGGATCGCCGAGGTTCATGTCGACGAACGGCTGGCTTATGCCGTCGCGAAAGCCGAAATGCTCCATGCGATACGGCGGGCGAATGGCCTGTCCGTTCTTGTCGACCTCGTAGGGATCCTCACCGAGCTCGATATGCAGGATCTCGATACCCAGCGGCAGGCAGAGCAGCGTCAGGATGGTGCGCAGCGTGTCGCCCCACCCATTGCTGCCGGTGCTGTCGTTGAAGGCGCTTACATCGTCGCGCAGCCGCCGGCGAAGATCCTCCGAGACCGGCCTGTCATCGCCGTCGACCAGGTAGCCGCCGGTGAAATAGCCGTGCACGCAGTCCAGTCCGAGGACGCCCTCCCAGTTCTCCGGCGCGCTCGGGCCGATGTCGCCCAGCCGCTCGGCACGCGCTGCCATGCCTTGCTTGAAGGCTTCGGGGAAGGAGGCGAGCGTCGGCTCGCTCAGCTGCAGTGCCTTCAGACCGGGGAACGTGAAGGCGAAGTTGATCGGGACCGGATCCCATTGCGTCTCGCCCTGGTCACGCTTCAACCCTGTTTCGACGGCTTCGCTGCGCAGCACCGCAGGCCGGTCGACGCCGTCCTTCGGGCCGGCCTGAGCCGGTGCGAACTGCCGGAGCAGTTCGTAGGCAAATGCCCCCAGAAGGCCACCCGACAACGCTTTGGCCCCGGCGGCGGCGGCATTGTTGCCGAACTTCGCCACGAAGGCATTGAAGTTGTCAGGATTCGACAGTGTGACAAAGGCGGCACGCGCCACGTCGGCCTTGATCGGCGTGATGAAGCTTGCCGGCAAACGGGCGAACGCACCCTTCGAGAAGTCTTCGATGGCCTGGAACAGGAACTCGTACGCCTGCTGGTCGGGGCCGGCTTGCGGGGGCACAGGGATTCCCGCTTTCCCGCACTCCGTCGCGAGGGTCTTCCAGAAGTCGTCCGACTTGGCGTCGACGAGGACTTTTAGCCAATCCAGGAAGAGCTGCGCCGGCGCTTGCGGGTCGTCGAGCACGGTCGGCGCCGCGCCGGCCGCGGCCTTGGGATCGAGCGCCAGCGCGATCTGCTTCAGGTTCGCCGCCAGCCGGGCCTTGGACTGGATGCGGAAGAAGAAGAACAGCGACCAGTTGCGCGTCTTGCCGTCGACAAAGCGTGACGCTCGGCCGAGATGGGCCTGCACGGAAGTTGCGAGCCCGGAAGATGCCGGCAACCGGCCTGCCTCGCCATCGTATGCCATCGCTGTCCCCGTTCAGCTCTTCGACCTGTAGATGCCGCCAGGCGACGGAAAATCGCTGGCGTACTGCTGCGTCCTTGCCAGGAATTGATCGAACAGCTCGTCCAGGGATTTCCCGCGCGAGCCGTTCGCCGGCCGCACCTCGGCGACGAACTCATCGAACCGACGCTTGAAATCCTGGAGTTGCTTGATACGCACCAGGGAAAGGTCGCCATAGCGCGAGTAGAAGAGGTTGCTGTCGATCTGGTATCGCTTGATCCAGGACCAGAACGCCTCGAAATTGCGCGTCGTCCCATAGTCCTCGCAATTGCGGAACAGCGCATCGAAGTCGTCGGCGATGAACTGGGCGATGTCGCGGAAATAGACACGGATGTCGCCGTCGAACTCGACGAGCGTCAGCAGCCACGAGCGGAACGTCGGCGGCTTTTCGCCCGCGGTGTCGAGCAGGACATAGTCGTCGAGCGGCTTCGGGACCTTGCCCTTGGCGGTCTGGTCGTACTGCACCCCCGGCACGTCGGAATAGACCAGGTACTGCTCGGGCCGGACGATGATCATGCGGCCGAAATGAATGGTGCGGATCCTGTCGAGTTCGATCGGGATCCCCTGCTGGACCCGTGCCGTGAGATTGTCGATCGCCGACCGCAGCCTTTCCTCGTAGGTCCGGCGCTCGCCGGGAACGCGGCCGAGCTTGATCGGCGACAGGACGGCGATCTCCGACACCTGACCAGCCGATTTGGATTTCACCCAGTTGAGTGGCGTGACGGGAGGCATGTCGATCTAACCTGCTGTTGGCGTCGTCAAAGGATCGTGCGCGTCGCGAGACTACTCGGCAGGGCTGCGGCCAATGTCGAGGCGCTCGGCGCCAATACGCCGGCATTTCCATCCGGGCCTACCACCATGCCCCGCTCCCCAGCGGCGCGGCTCGCTCAGCCGCGACGATCTACGCTGGTCGCGACCTTAGCGGTGCTCCAGCATCGGTCTGTGCGAAAAGTCACATAGCGAGCACGAGCCGGTCGATCAGCCCGACTCGCGCGCCGGCCACACCGGACGATGATAACCGAGCGGAACCGAGGGCCTCGCCCAATGCGGCGCGGTCTCCGACATCTGCACGACGGGCTTGAGGTGGCGCAATCGGCCGGACGGCGTCTCGCTCACCGTCGACCAGCGCTCCAGTTCTTCTTCGCCGAACTCGGCAGGCACATCCTTCAGCGATTCAGGCGGCACTTCGCCAAGATCGACCATCCACTTGCCGACCTGGGCCAGCGATATGCGCACCAGCCAGCTGCCGCCCTCCTGCGCGCGGCGCGCCAGGGCCACCATCGCGCCGAACGCCATCAAGTAACCCGTGCAGTAGTCGATCGCCGACACTGGATAGAATTGCGGCCCCGCGGTCTTGCCCGGCACGATCTCGGCCTGGCGGGCGGTCATGCCGCTCACGGTCTGCACCACGGTGTCGAAGCCGCGCCGCGACGCCCACGGGCCGGCATGGCCGAAGGCCGAGAGGGAGACATAGATCAGTCCCGGCC
>JAKFVH010000076.1 GCA_021732285.1 Reyranella sp.
CGTCTCGCCGCCGCACGTCACGCTGAACCAGATCTTCGGCGGCATGATGCCCTACATGCTGATCGTCATCCTGTGCATGGTGATCATGTATCTGTGGCCCGGCATGACGCTGTGGCTGCCGAACTATCTGTACGGCGGCTGACCGGAAGAGACCGTTGAGCGCAAAGTGCGCTCGATTCGGCTCAAGGCGCCACTACGGCGTTCCGACAAATGCGATCGAGGAATTGTCCAGGTCCGGAGAAAAAATCCGGGCCGGCGGAATGTTCGTTCCCTTGTTTTCGCCAACAGGCGCCTTGTCCCTTTCCAGAATCATGCGCGACTTGCCCTTGAGGGAATTGGGCCTCCTCTTGGACGGATCTTTGGGATCGGCGTCGAAACCATCGTTGAAGACGACGGTGGTTTCCTTGAAACAAGCGACCTGGACACCCATGAGCTTGGCTAGCCTGTCCATGAAACGCGTCGCGGCTCCGGACGTGCAGTTGGTGAACGAGAGACGGGCGACGCCGGCCCCCTTCAGTGCCTTGCCCATCTCATCGAGCGCCTTGAAGGCCAGCAAACGACCCTCCGGGAGCGAAACATCCGGTCGTTTCTTGGTCTTGGCGAATTCCTCATCGGCCTTCTTGATCGCTGCTTCATCCTCGGCTTTGCGTGTCGGCGGATTCGCAAACTGCCTCGTCTCCAGGTAACGGGCGATCGTGTCGTCCCAGAACAGGCCCTTCTTGACGGTCGCAGGATCGGTCCAGACCTTCCCGACGTCGGTTTCCGTCGGATCCCAGTTGATCATCCCGCCGTCGAGGTCGAACCCACTCCCGGTCGGCACTGCCCCGCCATGGCCGCTGACGACGATGACCACTCCGCCTTGCCCTGCCGCGGTGGCCGCAGCCTTGATAGTGTTCACGATGGGGTCCCAACGGTTGGCACCTGTGCCAAAACCAGGGATCGTGAATACCCGGCGTACCCGAACAGCCCAGTGAGGGCCGGGAAATGCGGTCTCCTGTGCGGCTTCCGCTCCAGTGCCGGCGAACTGGTTCGCCCAGTCCAATTCGACCAGGGCCGACGCGCTATGCACAACGGCAGCTTTCATGTGTCAGCCCCCTTCAGCCGAGCCTTACGAAAATCTGATCCCCGAACATGCATTTCTGGAAACAGTTCTCAATTCGAGCTGTGCCATTTCAGCGTCCAGGCGCGCGATCGTCCTTTTGCCGACGATATTGTCGGCCGTACGCTGATAGCTGCGATTGATGATTTGGCGCTTGCGCTTGTAAGCGAGAACGGCATTGGCGGTCGAGGTCCCGTACCGCTTGTCGCGCAACTCGGCAGGGTCGATCAGATGGCCCTCCAGCGTGATCAGTGCCGCCTGGATCTTCGCGACATGCTCGCCCTTGGCGTCCTTGGTGACGTGGGCCTGGTCCTTGACCAGGCAATCCTGCAGCTTCTTGTCGTTTCGAAAGTGACGAGACACGAGGCCCATGGAGATCTACTCCCGCGCTGGACGTGCGACCCTGGATGATGAAACCGACAGTGGCGTTGAACGGCGACAGGAATGCTACACCCGTTGTTACGTTGGGCCACTCCCATTTCACGTCGGGCGAGTCGACGGCGACACGCTGGCGGGGCACAGTCGGTCACCAGCACGGCCAGGCAATGGCCACAGGCGATGGTCACAGCAGGAGGAACGCCATGAAAGCAGCAGCCGACAAGCTTCTGAAGGATGCGGTGAGCAAGGGCGACGTGCCGGGTGTGGTCGCCACGGCGACCGACGCCAAGGGCATGACCTACGAAGGCGGCTTCGGCAAGCGGATGCTGGGCGAGGCGGCCGAGATGACGCCCGACACTGTGGTGTGGATCGCCTCGATGACCAAGGCGGTCACCGGTGCCGCCGCCATGCAGCTCGTCGAACGCGGCAAGCTTTCGCTCGATGGGCCAGCCAAGGAAGTGATCCCGGCGCTGGGCGACGTCGGCGTGCTCGAAGGCTTCGATGCTGCAGGCAAGCCCAGGACGCGCAAGGCCAAGCGGGACATCACGCTCCGCCACCTGCTGACCCATACCGCGGGCTTCGGTTACGACATCTGGAGTCCCGAGATCGCCAAGTACATGGAGACGATGGAAGTGCCGGGCGTCATCAGTTGCCAGAACAAGGCGCTGACGACGCCTTTGCTGTTCGATCCCGGTGATCGTTGGTTCTACGGCATCAACATCGACTTCGCCGGCAAGATGGTCGAGGCGGCAAGCGGCCAGAAGCTCGGCAAGTACATGCAGGACAACCTGTTCGGCCCGCTCGGCATGACAAGCACGGCGTTCCGTATCACCGACGACATGCGCAGGCGCATGGCCAAGATCCACCATCGCGGCGCTGACGGCACCCTGACTCCCGACCCCAACATCGAAATCCCGCAGGAGCCCGAGTTCGAGATGGGCGGCGGCGGGCTCTACAGCACCGCCGGCGATTACCTCAAGTTCGTGCGGATGATGCTGAACCAGGGCAAGTCGGACAAAGGCGAGGCCGTGTTGAAGCCCGCCACGGTCGCCGAGATGTCGAAGAACGCCATGGGCGAGTCCAAGGTCTGCCTGCTCAAGACCGCCAACCCGCCCTTCTCCAACGATGCCGAGTTCTTCCCCGGCATGGACAAGCAGTGGGGCCTCTCCTTCATGATCAACAATGCCGAGGCGCCGACCGGACGCTCACCGGGATCGCTGGCTTGGGCCGGCCTCGCCAACACCTACTACTGGATCGACCAGAAGAAGGGCGTCGGCGGCGTCTACGCAACGCAGGTCCTGCCCTTCGCCGACGTGAAGTCTCTGCCGCTGTTCTACGCCTTCGAAAGCGCAGTGTACGGGCGGTAGAGCTAGGGTCCCAGCCGCGGCCTCAGGTCGGCAGGCAAGTGTTCCAGGAACCGGAAGCTGGCGCCGATGCTCGCCAGCGGATTCGTCGAATCGTCTTGCTCGACGAAGAGATGACGTGCGCCGGCGGCAAGCGCCGCCCGGACGATTCGTTCCATGTCCAGGACGCCGCTGCCCACCTCCGCCGTGGAGCCGTCTGCCGCCAAGTCCTTCAGGTGTACGAGCACGATCCGGTCCCCGCCCTCCTTCAGGCATTGCACAGGATCCAATCCGGCCTTGGCGACCCAGTACACGTCGAGCTCGAGCTTGACCTCGCGCGGATCGGTTTCCGTCATCAGCAGCCGGAACGGCGTCGAGCCGTCGTCGAACGGAACGAACTCGAAGTCGTGATTGTGGTAGGCCAGTGCCAGGCCATGGCTGCGAACGGCACGCCCGATACCGTTCAGCGTCCGGCAGACGTTCCTCCAGTCGCCCGCCGTCCTGCGTTCCCCGGCATCCACCGACGGGCATACCAGGTAGTTCGCGCCGAGCACGCGTGCCTCCTCGAGAAGGGAAGCAAAGTCATACCGAAGCCTGTCGTAGCTTGCGTGCATTGACGGCGCCTCCAGCTTGCAGCGCTGCAGGCTCGCGCGCATGGCGTGCGCCGTGACGCCGGGCAATCCGGCGAGCTCGACCTCGCGATAGCCAATGTCGGCGACACGCCTCAGCGTGCCCTCAAGGTCGGCGTCGAGGGCATCCCTCACGGTGTAGAGCTGTAATGCGGGACGCCACGACGGGCGTGACTGCGCAAGAACGTCGAACGGCAAGCCAAGTCCCGCCATGACAGGCAGGAGCGATCGCCTGGTGCATCCAAGGTTCATTGGCTTCCCGGTCGAAGCGACGATGGAGCTCAGCTTCGCCCAAAGAACCGGGCACGCCAATGGCCCGTCTGATCGACCCTGCCGTGTGCTTACCGCTGCTGCTGCCGTTGGACATCGGCCTCCTGGCTGGCGGCGGAGGGGCCTCCGTAATAGCGGTAGATGTCGCTGTAACCGTAGTCGCCGAATTCCGTTCGCGAACTTGCGCTAGCAGGGGGGCGCAGATCGCTGCAGGCGGTGAGGTTCGAGAGGAAGAGGGCTGCGACGACTAAACCTTTGTACATAAAACGCTCCTTGGAAGACGCCCCGCCACCTCCTTGGCAAGGAGATGGGGACGCCCTCCAAGGCG
Source organism: Reyranella sp. (assembly GCA_021732285.1). Lineage (GTDB taxonomy): Bacteria > Pseudomonadota > Alphaproteobacteria > Reyranellales > Reyranellaceae > Reyranella. Next base: position 4,048 of record JAKFVH010000076.1, read on the forward strand.
CGCCATGTCAGTTCTGCATGGCTATTGCGCCGCCACTGCTCGTCCTTCCGCCTCGAGGCCAGCCGCCAGCCGCGAGGCGTTGCGCAGGGCAACCGCGGTGATCGTCAGGTACGAGTTGGCGCTGCCCTGATGCGGCCAGATTGCGGCGTCGGCGCAGCTCAGATTGCCGACACGCCAGAAGCGGCCGTCGGGATCGGTCACCGACAAGGAAGGGTCACGGCCCATGCGCAATCCGCCGAATTCGTGCAGAGCGGAGCCGGCCGCGTTCTCCTCGGTGCGGACGACCCTGCCACCCAGCGCCTCTCCGACGTCGGCGGTGAAACGCGCCATGTCGGCCAGGGTCTTGCTGTCGCCGGGGCTGCGGTCGTTGACGATGCAGTAGTCCTTCATCGACTTGCCGTCGCCGCACAGCACCATGCGGCCCGCTTCCTCGGCCTTGCTGATGCCGAAGCAGTAGAACAGCACGTAGCGCCCGCCGACATCGCCGTCGAGCCAGCAGGTCGCGTGCAGCGGGCTGTACCAGGTCTCCTGGAACATGCCCTGGAGCTGGGCGTGGAACGGCCGCTTCGCCGTCGGCGGAATGAAGATGTAGAGCGACTTCTCCTTCAGTGGCTCGGCGAGCTCGAATACGGCTTGCCGGAACAGATGATCACCCATGTAGCGGCCGACATGGGGATCGCTGTCGCCCAGCCCGGATGCCATCGCAAGCCGCGTCGACTGCATGCAGCCGCCGGCCAGCACGACATGGCGCGCCGAAAGATCGAAGGTCTCGCCCGTCCGGTCGCGCACCTTGACCGCGCGCACCAGCCCGCCATCGACGACGAGCCGTAGCGCCTCGGTCTCGCTCGCGAGGCTCAGTCTCGCGCCGTTCTCGACGCGGCCGAAATGGCGGCAGCGCAGCAGGCGCGAGACCGAGGAATCGAAGCCGAGCGACATGCGCCCGCCATGGACCGCCCGCGTGTCGACACAGAGCGGCGCGTGGGTCGCCGGAATGCCTTGCTTGGCGAGCCGGCCCAGCAGGTGGTCCTGCGCGGCGTGGGTCATGAACGGCGGCGCGGTGTTGTCGGTCTCGCCGCCGGAGACGCCGATCAGCCGCTCGGCCTTGGCGTACCAGCCGTGCATCTCGGCGGCGTCGTACGGCCAGTCCGCGAAGTCCTCGTCGCGGAAGCGCGGCGTGCAGCCGCCCCAGAACACGGTGCGGCCGCCGACCAGCGACCATGCGTTGTTGTTGGTCTTGGCGGTGCGCGCCTTGGCAGCCGCGAGCTCCTTCTCCGACGTCCACACCGTGCCGTAACGCACCAGGTCGTGGATCTGCGGGACGATGTCCTCGCGATTGGCGAACGGCCCCGACCCGACATGCTCGGTCAGGATCAGAGGGCCTGCTTCGATGATCGCGACCTTGAGTCCACGGTCGGCGAGCTCGATGGCGGTGGTGACGCCGCTGGTGCCGCTGCCGATCACCAGGCAGTCGATGGCGGCGCCGGCGATGGCGCGGGCGTCGCTCAACAGGATGGGCGCGAGCGGGTGCATCACTCGGCCGCCTTCAGATGGGTAGTGGCGAAGGCGTTCCCGACCTTGCGGAAGGCGGCGATGATGTCCTCGACGTCCTTGTCGGTCAGCACCGAGGAGACCGTGAGGAGGCCCGCGCGACTGGAGAGGTCGTCGCAGACGGGGAGCGCGCCCTGCTCGTAGCTGTAGCCGGCCGCGAAGGCGTTCGAGGGATGCGTCCAGGGGAAGCCGTCATGGGCGTTGGACCGCTTCTTCACCAGGCTGGGGATGTTGAAATACCAGTGCATGCCCCATTCGCGCATGGTGATGCAGGTGAGGCTGCCTTCCGGACCGCGTACGCCTTCGGCCCGGATGGCATCGACGAAGCGCCGGCAGGCGTTGGCCGTCGGATAGACGGTGATCAGCACCGGCCCGGTATCGCCGGCCGGATCGTCGACCTCGCGCAGGCCGATGCCGGGAATGTCCTTGATGGCGTCGCGGATCTTCCACTTGGCCTGGCGCATCTTGCCGGTGATCGTGCGCACCTTGCGCATCTGGGCGAGCGCCATGGCGCCGGCGAGCTCGGACATGCGGCTGCCGGTGCCCCAGTACTGATAGCGCTCGTCGGAGGGATCGAGCCGGCCCTCGGCATTGCGCGCGTAGCCTAGGTCGTGCAGCGCCGTGCAGCGCTTGTAGAGGTCCTCGTCCTCGGTGACGATCAACCCGCCCTCGCCGCTCGTCATGTTCTTGTTGAGCTGGAAGCTGTAGATGCCGATGTCGCCGAACGAGCCGGCCGGGCGGCCCTTCAGCGTGCCGCCGATCGCCTGTGCGCAGTCCTCCAGCAGCCTGAGCTTGTGCTGGCGGCAGATCGCGGCGATGCGGTCGTTGCGCCCCATGACGCCGCTCATGTTGACGATCAGGACGGCCTTGCTGCGCGGGCCGATCTTGCGCTCGAGATCGGCCGGATCCATGCAGAAGCTGCCGTCGATATCGACCAGGCGCGGGATCGCACCGGTGCGGACGATGGCGCTGATGCAGCTCACCCACATGTAGCCCGGGACCAGCACCTCGTCGCCCGGGCCGACCCCGAAGGCGGCCAGCGCAATGTGCAAGGCGGCGCTGCCGCTGTTGACGCCGAGCGCATGCTTGTGGCCGAAGGTCGAGCACCATTCGGCCTCGAGCCGGTCGACCATGCCCTGGGCATCCAGTCCATAGAAACGGAAGGGGCTGCGAGCATCGATCACCTGGTTGACCAGGCGCTTCTCTTCCTCGTCGATGAAGTAGGCACCGGGCAGCTCCCACGGCAACGGCGTCGAACGAACCGGCGTGCCGCCGTCGATCGCCAACTGGTTCGACAGATAGCGCGAGTCTGTAGCCATGTAGTTCCCCCTGCTCCTGATCTAGCCTACACCAACTCCCCGCATTACCAACTGCGCTCACGCCCGTGCGGACGGGCGCGGACATGCGCCAGATGGGCCAGGCCGATGAAGGCCGGCATTGGGTGCACGATGACGGCAGTCGGAATGCGCGCGAGATAGCTCGACATGCGTCCCTTGGCCTCGAAGCGCTCACGGAAGGCCGAGGCGCGCAAGAAATCGGTGAAGCGCGGCGCTATTCCGCCGCCGATGAAGACGCCGCCGCGCGCGCCCAAGGTCAGGGCGACATTGCCCGCGGCGCTGCCCAGGAAGGCGCAGAACAGCTCGAGGGCCTCGCGGCTCACCCTGCAATCGTCCGCCAGCGCATGGGCCACGATCTCGCCGCTGTCGCGTTCCGGCACCGCCTCGTCGTCGACGCGGGCGATGGCATGATAGAGCTGGATCAGGCCCGATCCGGAAAGGACCCGCTCGACCGAGACATGGTGGAACTGCTGGCGCAGCGCCAGGATGATGGCGTCCTCGCGCCGGTTCTCGCTCGACAGCGTGGCGTGGCCGCCTTCCGTCACGAGGATGACCTCGGTTTCGCCCGCGAACGCCATGGCCGCCAATCCGAAGCCGGTGCCAGGCCCCAGCACGGCCATCGTGCCGCGCTCGCCGGCGCGCGGGGCGCCCATCGTCACGATGTGATCGGCCCGCAAGGCGGGCAGCGACCAAGCCAGCGCCTCGAAGTCGTTCAGCACGGCCACGTCGGCCATGCCGAGCCCCTTGGCGATGCGATCCGAATCGACGACCCAGGCGGCGTTGGTGAGGGTGATCCGGCCGCGGTCGACCGGACCTGCCGCCGCGATCAGCGCCCGCTTGGGCGAATGGCCCTTGGCCGGTCCCGCCAGGAAGTCGCGCGCTGCCTCGATCGGCGAGGCGTAGTCGGAAACGGCATAGGTCTCGGAGACGGCAAGCTCGGCGCCGTCGAGCAGCGCGAAGCGGGCGTTGGTGGCGCCGATATCGGCAATCAAAGCGGAGGCGGGTGTCGTCATGGGTCGATACCTCGTTGCCTGCAGCTATTGTCCCGATCAGCCGCCCGGGGAACGGGCGGGAAGCGGCATGCCCAGATCGCGCACCGCCCGGCCGGCAGCCAGGTTGGCCTCGATCAGCTCCAGCGAACGGCCTCGGGTCTCCGGCACCAATGCCAGAACGAAGGCCAGGGCTGCAATGCTGATCAGGCCGTAGAACCCGAACACCAGCGCCACGCCGAAGGCCTCGACCAGCACGGGGAACGTCAACGATACCAGGACATTGACGCCCCAGGCAGCGGCCGAGGCGATGCCCATGCCGGCGCCGCGCAGCGGCAGAGGAAACAGCTCCGACATCAGCACATAGGGCAAGGGCCCGAGGCTGACGCCGAAGGCCAGCACGAACACGCCAAGGCACGTCACCGCGGCCATGTTGGACCACTCGGCACCGTGCCCGACCTTCAGCGCGACGGCGAGAAAGAGCAGGCTCGCCGCCATGGGCACCAGGCCGCCGATCAGCAACGGCCGCCGTCCCAGCCGGTCGATCAGGGCCATGGCGATGATGGTCGCGACCACATTCACGGTGCCGATGCCGACCGTGGCCAGGATTGGCCCGTAGGTGCCGCCGAAGCCCACCTCGGCAAAGATCGTGGGCGCATAGTAGAGGATCGCGTCGATGCCGCTCAGGTTGGCGAAGGCGAACAGCCCGGTCGCCAGCATCAGCACCATGAGGTTGCGCCCGACAAACAAGTCCTGCCAGCGCAGCTTGGCAGTAGCGGGCTCCGGCGCGGGCAGCGGCTCGCCATGCCCGCCGGTCAGCCACAAGTGCGCTCGTTCGGCGTCTTCCCTGCGGCCGCGCAGCAGATACCAGCGCGGGCTCTCCGGCACAGCGAACAGCACAGCCAACAGCAGCACGCCAGGCGCCGCGCCGACCAGCAGCATCGACTGCCAATCCTTCGCCGGTGTCCAAGCAGTGCCCGTCAGGTACGAAACCAGGATGCCGATGGTGATCATGAGCTGCACGGTCGACACCAGCGCCCCGCGCATGCGCGCCGGCGCGGTCTCGCTGACATAGAGCGGCCCGACCATGGTCGCCGCCCCGACGCCGAGACCGCAGATCGTGCGCCACACCAGCCACGGCACGAAGGAATCGGCGTAGGCCGAGCCGACGCCGCCGATGATGAACAGCATCGCAGTGACGAACAGCGTCGGCCGCTCGCCCGTGCGCGGGATCAACGCGCCGGCAAGCAGCGCGCCGATGAAACCACCCAGCAGCACCGAGGATACGGCGACGCCCTGCATGAAGGCGCCGAGCGCGAAGTCCTGGGTGATGAAGGCCAACGCCGGTGCGATGACGGCCGTGTTGTAGCCGATCAACAGACCTGACATCGACCCCACCATGCCGATGAGGAAGATCGCGGCAGAGGAAGTCGATGCCGGAGAGTCGCTCATACTGCGACAGCGGGCCAACGGTAGGGCACGTCGGCCGCATCGATCGGCTTGCGATCCGATTCGTTGGGATCGTTGGGCAGGTCCGAGCAGTTGGCGATGATGGAGACGCCCGGCGCCAGGCCCTGGATGCCGTACCACAGGAACGGCGGTATGGTGAGCAGCGCGTAGTCGGCCTCGCCCTCGCCGAGCCGGAACTCCTCGAGGCGCCCGTGCGTCGGGCTGCCAGCACGATCGTCGTAGATCACCACCCGGATCGTGCCCGTGGGCACCGCGTAGTTCAGCGTCTTCTCGCGGTGCCGGTACCAGCCCTTCACCTTGCCCTGGTTCACGCCGGAGAAGTAGATCTCCCCGAAGGCACGGAAGTGCGGGTCGTCGTTGCGAAGCATGTGCATCGTGCGGCCGCGGTCGTCGATGAACTGCCGCAGCGGATGACGCACCACCCCGTCAATCACGGCCTGCCGCCTTCCAGTCGTGGTTGTACTTCTCGATCTGCGACTCGGTGAGCGCCGGGATGTCGGCGCCCTCCTGATAGCGACGATACCACGTCACCGTCTCGCCGATCGAATCCGGATAGTTCCAGGTCGGGCTCCACTTCAGGTAATGGTTGGCGCGGTCGCAATTGAGCTGCAGCCAGTGATCCTCGTGCGGCGCGTTGGGATCGCGCTCGATCTTGACCTGGCCGCTGCCCCACAACCGGATGACGTCCTGCACCACCTCGCCGACGTTCTTGTTGGCGCTGTTGTTGGGCCCGAAGTTCCAGCTTTCGCAGAAATCGGCACCCTTGGCCCCGCCGAGCTGACGGCCGAGATGCAGGTAGCCGCCCAGCGGCTCCAGCACGTGCTGCCAGGGCCGGGTCGATTCGGGATGATGGATCTCGATCGTCTCCTTCTTGCGCAGCGCGCGGATGCAGTCGGGGATGAGCCGGTCCTTGGCCCAGTCGCCACCGCCGATCACGTTGCCGGCGCGCGTCGACGCCGCGTTGATGCGCTTGGTCTTCGAGATGAACGAGGTCCAGTAGGCGGCGTACACCAGCTCGGCGCAGCCTTTCGAGGCACTGTAGGGGTCGCGGCCGCCTAAAATGTCGGTCTCGCGGTAGCCCCATTCCCAGTCGACGTTGCGATAGCACTTGTCGGAGGTGATGTAGACCAGCGTGCGCACGCTCTCGGCCTTGAGCACGGCTTCGCAGACGTTAACGCCGCCCATCACGTTAGTCTCGAAGGTGGCATGCGGATCGCGATAGGCCTCGCGCACCAGCGCCTGTGCGGCGAGATGGAAGACGATGTCGGGCTTGGCTTCCGTCATGGCGCGCGTCAGGCGATCGCGGTCGCGCACGTCGGCTTCGATGTGGCGCATCTTCTTGGGCAATCCGAGCAGCTCGAAGTGGCTCTCGTCGTAGAGCGGCGGCAGGGCGTAGCCCGTCACGTTGGCGCCGAGCTTGAGCAGCCAGGCCGACAGCCATGAGCCCTTGAAGCCGGTGTGGCCAGTCACGAAGACGTTCTTGCCTTGGTAGAAATTTCCAAACATGTGCGAAGCCTCTGGCAGAGCGTTCAGGGATTCAGGCCGTGGCCGGCGCCGGCGCCCTGAGCTTGGCGTCGAAGCGCCACGGCGCCTGGTTGTCGTCCCACATCTTGTTGAGGTCCTGCACGTCCTTCTTCATGTCCATGCACTTCCAGAAGCCGCCGTGGTGGTAGGCCATGAGCTGGCCGTCCTTGGCCGCCTGCTCGAGCGGTTCGCGCTCCAGGACCGTATCGCTCGATTTGATGTACTTGAGGAAGTCCGGCTCCATGACGAAGAAGCCGGCATTCACCCAGCCTTCGCTGTCGATCGGCTTCTCGCGGAACGCCTTGACCGAGTTGGCCTTGGTGGTCTCGACGACGCCGAACCGCGCCGAGGGACGCGCCAAGGTCATGGTGACGAGCTTGCCGTGGCCGCGATGGAACTCGATCAGCTTGTGGATGTCGATGTTGCTCACCCCATCGCCGTAGGTGCACATGAAGGTCTCGTACTTGAGCAACGGCGCCAGCCGCCGCAGCCGGCCCCCGGTCATGGTGTTGAGCCCGGTGTTCATCAGCGTGACTTTCCAGTCGAGGAGCGTGCGGTTGATCGTCGACTTCTCGCCGGTCGCCATGTCGATCGTGAAATCGGAGTGCAGCGTGTAGTAGTTCAGGAAGTACGACTTGACGCGGTCGGCCTTGTAGCCCAGCGCCAGCACGAAATCCTTGTAATCGTAGTGGGCGTAGATGCCCATGATGTGCATCAGCATGGGGATGCCGCCGATCGGCACCATGGGCTTGGGGATGTCGTCGGTGTACTCCGAGAGACGGGTGCCGAAGCCGCCGGCCAGGATCACAGTTTTCATGTCATGCCCCTTCAGTCAGGTCACTTTGGTCGTTTCTGGAAGCTGAAGACGAGCCAGCTCATGGTCATGAGCGCAAGAGCCACGTAGATCGGCGCCCCCGCGCTCAACCCTTCCAGCCAGCCGCCGAGAAACGAAACGCTGCCGAACGACAGCGAATTTATGGCCGCGGTGATGCCCATCACCTCGCCCTTGGTGTCTTCGGTCGCGGTGTCGGTGAACAGGATGATCAGAGCGCCGTAGCTCACCGCCACGGCCACCGAGATCGGCAGGATCAGGGCCCATTGCACCAGCATCGACGGCGCGAAGGCGCTTACGGCGATCAGGATGGACGTAGCGATCAGGCTGCCGCTGGTGATGGCGCGGGTCGAGAAATACTTGGTGAGCAGAGGCATGGCGACGGCGAAGCTCACGCAGAAGCCCACGCCCATGACCGACATGAAGTAGCTCGCGTCCTTGCCGCTGACCCCGTAGCGATCGAGCAGGAACACCGGGATGAAATAGAAGTAGGCGCCCCACGCCAGCTCCTGCAGCAGGAAGACCCAGGACACGTCGCGCAGCGGGCCGGGCTTGGCGAAGGCCGCGCCGAAGCTCTTGAAGCCGCTGATCAGGGACACCGGCGAGGATGCCAGCAGCTGGCGGCGGTCGTGGAAAAGCAAGGCCAGCATCAAGACGTTCACGGCCGCCACCACCGCCGTCGCATAGAGCGGCGTCAGCAGATTGAACCAGGGCAGGATCGCGGTGTCCGACAGGAACCCGCTCAGCGCCGGTCCCAGGACGAAGCCGAGCGAGGAGCACAACAATCCCATGCTCAGCCAAAAATCCTTGCGCTCGGGCCGGCAGACATCGACCACGGCGGCCAGCGACACCGCCTGGCTCGCCGCCGTCAGGCCGCCGATCATCCGCCCGGCCATCAGGAGCGCGATCGACCCCCAGGCGAAAGCCGCGGAGATCACCACGTAGCTCGCGGCGATACCGGTGGCGCAGACCAGCAGGATGGCCTTGCGGCCCAGGCGATCCGACAGCTGGCCCAGGATCGGCGCGCCGAAGAAGGTCATGATCGGGTAGAGGCCCGTGGCGATGCCGTAGACCAGATGCCGTTGGGTCGCCGACAGGCCCGTCGAGATGCCGGCATTCGACCCGTCGGCCAGCGCCGACGCGAGCAGCGGCGTCAGCATGGCAAAGCCGATGGCGTCGACCAGGATCAGCAGCAGCAGCGGCGCTGCCGCCGCGAAGGTGGAGGCCGCCGTCGGCTCGGCCGATGCCGTGGCCTTCAGGTCAGTACTTCTTGCCACCGCGACCCTGCCAGTCGCTCAGCTTCTCGGGCTCGATCGATTTCACCGTCGTATCGTAGACGCCTTCCTTGTACTTCAGATTGCAGACCACGCTGTCGCCGTCGGTCGTATAGATCGGCGCCTCCTTCTTGTCCTTGAAGTCGTCGGACGAGCGATGGATGACGCCGAGCGGCTGGTGCGGCAGGAAGGGTTCTACGAACCGCTTCGTCGCCTTGTCGTAGAGCGGCAGGCTCTGATGGCAAAGCCAGTTGCAGGTGGCCGGCAGGAACTGGATGTTCTTCTTGTCGGGCCGGGCGAAGCCGAAGAGCTCGGGATGCTCGAAGACGGCGAGGTTGAGCGCCGCCTGCTCGATGCAATGATGATGGCTCTTGGCCAGCGACACCCGGATGTTGTCGGCCCACATCTTCCAGATCGGCGATTCCTTGGGCATGGCGAACACGCCGGCGTTCAGGATGGGATAGTAGCTGTATTTCTTGACGTATTCCTGGCCCCAGGTGCCGCCGTAGAGCTCGACCACGAAGTCGTGGAATTCGCTGCTCGACGTGTAGTTGTTCGTGTAGGCGCGATGGATCTCCGGCGCGATGGCGAGCGCCGCGCCGCTCTCGGCCGACTTCAGGTACGTCTCCACCGCCGACCAATCCTGCACCCAGGCATCGGCATCGAGATGCATGTAAATTTCGTAGCCAGGGAAATATTTTGGCAACAGCGGCTTGGCCAGGATAGCCCTGAAGGGATCGCGCATGCCGCTCTTCTCGGTGAGCCCGTATTCCCATTTCGGCTTGACGATGTTGTTGACGTAGCCGCCGAGCCACGCGAGCTGCTCGGCGGTCAAGCCGAGGTCGTACAAGGAGATGTCGATATCCTTGCTCTCAGGATTGTCGCGAACCGACAGCACCATGCCTTGCAGGAAGTGGAAATACTCGGCGGATGATGCACTCGCGATGGTGATTCTTTTGCTCAAGGGTGACCTCTTCGACGCTGAAGCGATTCGGGATCGCGCAACTGGCTGTCTCGCTTTGCAGCCGGAGCGGCCATTTCAAAATCAATGAACTCTGATGAGCAGCTCGTCATGCGTGATTGTGATTCGCAACCGGGCAAGTGAATCTGCACCCTGACGAAGTTATTCTTTGCGGCGGAAAAAAGGTAGTGTAAAAAAGCGTACGGTCAGTTGCGATATCGAAAGCAACAAGAGAGGCCGTGCTCATAAGTAAGCGGGGGATGCGATGACCGACTTGGATCGTCAAGAGCGACGCCTAGCTGTAGCGCCTGCTCCTCGCAGCCGCTCCTAGCTTCACCGGTCACCAGTAAGCCACAGCAGGACGCGCATGATGCGCACGCTGCTGACATCACTCCACTCGCGACTCCGCTCGGCGCTTGGATTGGCGCTCGCCTTCTTGCTGGCTGGCTTCACCGCAGCCGGCGCCGAGACGGCGCGCCGGCCTGCCGAGCCTCGGGTGTTCGGCGACATGGAGTGGCGAAACAAGCTCTTCGACAAGGGCGTCGACCTCCAGCTCGTCTACGTCAGTGAGTCCGCCTACAACCTCCAGGGCGGCACCAAGCAGCTCGTCGACTACACCCAGCAGGTCGCGGTCGGCACCACCTTCGATCTCGAGCGCATCGTCGGCCTGAAGGATGCGGTGATCCAGGTCACCTATACCTCGCGCGCCGGCCGCAACCTGGTCGACGACGCCAATCTCGGCACGTTCCAGCTCGTCCAGGAGGTCTGGGGACGCGGACAGACGGTCCGCCTCACCCAGATGTGGTTCCAGCAGAAATACTTCGACGACCTGATCAACTGGAAGTTCGGCCGCGTCTCGATGGGCGGCGACTTCGCCAGCTTTCCCTGCGACTTCCAGAACCTGACCTTCTGCGGCTCCCAGCCCGGCAACATCGCCGGCGGCTACATCTTCAACTGGCCGATCAGCCAGTGGGGCAGCCGCGTCAAGGTGAACCTCGAAGGGTTCGGCCACTACCAGATCGGCGTCTACGACCAGAACCAGCAGTATCTGGGCTACGAGAACAAGCTCTGGCCGGTCTGGTACCAGGGCTCGACCGGCGTGCTGGTGCCGGTGGAGATCGCCTGGAACCCGAAGTTCGCCGGCGGCCAGCTCGAAGGCAGCTACAAGTTCGGCGCCTGGTACTCGTCCGGCCAGCAGCCCGATACGATCTACGACATCAACAACAACCTCATCGCCTTCACCGGCCTGCCCGCGGCGACGCGCACGGGCATGTACGGCGCCTATGTCAGCTTCCAGCAGCAGATCACGCGCACCGACGAAAAGAATCCCAACCGCGGCCTGCGCCTGTTCTTCAACGCCGCCTTTGCCGACACGGTGACCGCGACCACCGACCGGCAGATCGCTGCGGGCTTCTGGTACACCGGCCCCTTCGAGGCGCGGCCCAACGATGTCATCGCCTTTGCCGTCGGCACGACCCACCAGAACCAGCGCATCACGCAGGTCGCGATGCTGCAGAACGCGCTCGGGCTGGGGCCGGTGCCGGTCAAGGACTCCGAGTACGTCTTCGAGTTGGACTACACCTTCGTGCCCGTCCCCGGTTTCCAGATCCGCCCGAACCTGCAGTACATCTACAGTCCGGGTGGAAGCGTCATCAACAAGGACGTCTGGGTCCTGGGATTGAAGACGGTCATCAGCTTCTGAGGTCAGACCCATGATCTACTTCCTCGCTGGCGTCGCGGCGATCGCCGGGTTCCTGTTCGGCTACGACGAGGGCGTGATCGCGGTCGCCGAGCCGCTGCTCGCCAAGGACTTCCCGATGTCGCCAGGGGTGCGCGGTTTCATGACCGCGGCCGTGCCGCTCGGCGCCCTGATCGCCGCGATCTTCGCCGGCCCGATCATCGATCGCTTCGGCCGCCGCCGCGTCCTGATGTTCGCCGCCGCGCTGTTCACTGCCGGCGCCATCGTCGCCGGCCTCATCACCGCGATCTGGATGCTGGTGGCCGCCCGCCTCGTGCTCGGCGTCGCCATCGGCCTGGCAGCGGTGGGCGCTCCGCTCTACATCTCGGAGACCGCCCCGATCAAGAGCCGCGGCGCGATGGTCTCGACCTATCAGCTCGCCATCACCATCGGCATTCTCATCTCCTATCTCACTGGCCTGGTGATCACCGGCAACGGCATGTGGCGCCACATGTTCGGCCTCGGCGCGGTGCCGGGACTGCTGTTCCTGTTCGGCCTCGCCTTCCTGCCGGAATCGCCGCGCTGGCTGATCCTGAAGGGTCACGCCGACCAGGCGCGGGCGAGCCTGCGCCGGCTGCGCGACGCGCGCTGGGACGTCGATGCCGAGCTGCAGGAGATGGTGCTGAACGCCAAGGCCGAAGCCGGGCGCGGCGTGGGCTACCGCGCTTTGCTCGAACCGAACATCCGGCCGGCGGTGCTCGTGGCGGTCGGCCTGTTCTTCCTGCAGCAGTTGAGCGGCATCAACGCCGTGATCTACTACGCGCCGGAGATCTTCAATCACGCCGGCTTCGCCAGCGGCGAGACGCGCATCCTCGCCACCGTCGGCATCGGCACGGTGAACTTCGCCACGACCATCCTGGCCATGTTCCTGATCGACCGGCTGGGCCGCCGGCCGCTCCTGGTCCTGGGCTTTGCCGGCGCGGCCGCGACCATGCTGATCATCGCCCTCGCGGTCACCAATCCAACCATGGTGCCGTCGTGGCTGGTGATCGCCATGCTGATGCTCTACATCGCCTCCTTCGCGATCGCCATCGGGCCGCTGCCGCACGTCATGATGTCGGAGATCTTCCCGCTCAGGGTGCGCGGCCCGGGCATGAGCACGGCGTCGATCAGCAACTGGGGCTTCAATTTCGTGGTGGTCTTCGCCTTCCCCGTGATGCTGGCTGGGCCCGGCCTCGCCTTCACCTTCTCGGTGTTCGCGGTGATTTGCCTCGGCGGCATCGCCTTCACGCTGCTGCGCGTCCCGGAGACCACCGGGCATTCGCTCGAGGCCATCGAGAAGCATCTCTGCTCGGGCAAGCCGCTGGCGTCGCTGCGCCGGGAAGCCGTCGTCAGGTGACGCTCGTGACCGCGCAGAAGTAAGGGGAGACGGCCATGGCCGACGTGCAGCGCGCGGGGGTCGAACACACCGCGCGCCGCCTTACGCTGGCGATCGATATCGGCGGGACGGGACTGAAAGCCTCCGTCGTCGACGAAGCGGCCCAGATGGTCACCGAGCGCGTGCGGCGGCCGACGCCGGTCGGTGCGCCACCGCAGCAGATCGTCGACCTGCTGGCCGGCATGGTGGCGCCGCTCGGCCCGTTCGACCGCGTGTCGGTCGGCTTTCCCGGCGTCGTGCGCGAGGGTCGGGTGCTGACGGCGCCGAACCTCGGCAACGACCAGTGGCAGGGCTTCGAGCTTGCCCGCGCGCTCGACATTGCGCTCGGCAAGCCGGTTCGGCTGGCCAATGACGCCGACCTGCAGGGGCTGGCCGTCATCGCCGGCAAGGGCGTGGAAATGGTCATTACCTTGGGCACGGGCTTCGGTACGGGGCTTTATCTCGACGGACGCCTTGCCCCCCATCTCGAGATCGCACACCACCCGTTCCGCCACGGCGAGACCTATGACGAGCAGCTCGGCAACGCGGCCCGCAAGGCGATTGGCAGCGTGCGCTGGAACAGGCGCGTCAAGAAGGCGATCGGCAACCTGCGCCGGCTCACCACCTTCGATCACCTCTATGTCGGCGGCGGCAATGCCAAGAAGATCGACTTCACGCTCGACCCGGACGTCACCGTCGTCTCGAACGAGGCCGGCATGAAGGGCGGCGTCGCTCTCTGGCGGTACTGACGTCTTACGACGCGAGTCCGAACAACTCCGTCTCCTCGCGCACGCCGCGCAGGCGATGGCGGTCAAGCGACACCAGTTCGTGGCGGCTGGCCTCGGCAGCGCGGGCGAAGGACTCCGACATCAGGAGATGGCGGCCAAGTTCGTCGCACAGGCGCTCGATGCGCGAGGCCTCGTTGACGGCGGGCCCGATCACCGTGAAGTCGAGGCGCGCGTCGGCGCCAACATTGCCGTAGTTCACGTGGCCAACATGCAGCGCGATGTCGAGATCAGGGGTCGGCAGCGACCGGGCGCGGCGCGTCTCGGCCAGACTCGCCATCAGCGCCAGCGCTTCCTTGGCCGCTTCGAGCGCTACCGCGCAGGTCTCGGCGGGCGGCCTGTCCTCGATCCGGAAGATGGCTAAAAGCCCGTCGCCCAGGAATTTCAGGACCTCGCCGCCGCGCGCCATGACGGGCCGCACCATGCAGTCGAAGCAGTCGTCGAGCAGCCCGATCAGGTCGCGGCCTTGCAGCGTATCGGCAAGCGCCGTGAAGCCGCGCAGGTCGGTGAAGAACAGCACGGCCTCCACGCCCTGAACCTCGCCGCGTTGGACCGTACCTGCCAGGACGCGGGTCGCCGGATCCTGGCCGAGATAGGCAGCTAAAAGTCCTTCGTGAACGAGCCGCATGGTCGTGGCTTTGGCCGCCAGCGCGAACACCGGCGACAGCTCGCGCAACGCCGCGACATGGGCGTCGGCAAAGCCGCCCGTCCGGTCGGTGGTGAACGAACAGACCAGCCACAGCTCGTCGACGCGCTCGACATCGGTCGGCCCGCCGACCTGCGGCGCGAGCTTACCGAACTGGAAGACGCGGCCCAGCCATTCGGTCATGCCGGCGGCGCGCAGTTCCTCGAACACCGGCACTTCGTGCTCGGGCTCGGGCGAGGTGAGGTCGTAGCGTCGCTCAAAGATGCCGTGCAGCAGCATGGGAGCGAACGGACTCTCGCGGATGGTGGGCGCATCGATGTCGACGTGACGGAACTCGAAGCGCTTGGCGAGCCCGGTCGCGCGATCCCAGATCAGGGCGCGTGCGCGCACCATGGGATGCAGCGTGTTCATGCCGGCGAAGACGCGCGCCACCGGCACGCCGGCCTCGTTCAGACGGCGCGCGAAACCATCGACGATATCGTCGAGCGACAGGCTGCGCAGGCCGGCCTCGGCCAGCCAATCGGTGACGGCGGCGAGCTTCAATCGGCCGCTATGCCTTGACGCGGCTGCTGGCGCGGCAGCGGCATTTGTCGATCTGGTGCAGCTCGACCATGTTGCCACAGGGATCGTTCATGAAGAGCTGCGTGGAATCGGGGCTGACGAGGCCTTCGATCACCCAGTACTTCACGCCGAGGCGGTCGAGCTCGGCGCGGGTCTCTACGACGCTCTTCACCGCATACGCAACGTGCGGCCGCGTCGGATCCTCGCCCGGCCCCTTGGCCACCGGCGAGGGCTGCTTGCCGCCGATCAGGTGGATCTGGCCGACTTCGCCGACATTCACCCAGGCGCCGGGAATGCCGGCAATGGTCGGACGGCCGCTGTCGCATTGCAGGCCAAGGACGTCGGCATAGAAGTCCTGCGTGGCCTTCAGCAGCTTGGCGTCGTCGTCGACGCGAACGCCGGTGTGGTGGATTTCCAGGATCTCGACGGCCATGGCTCGTTCCCTCCTATGCCGGTGGCGGCACCATCGTGCCCTTGGGCAGCGCCGCGCAGTGATCGTAGATCGCCGAGGGCCGTGTGAACCAGACCTTGTCCTTCTGCGGATGACTGACGATGTGCTGCAGGGCCTCGCGCAGCATCCTGAGGCGATAGGGCTGGCCCACGATCATGGTGTGAAGCGCGATGCCGCACACCAGCGGCTGCTTGGCCGACTGGCGCAGCAGCTCCTCGAACTGGCCGATGATGAAGTCGCGGAACTGCTCGGGCGTGTGATGGCGCACCAGGATCTGCGGGCTGTCGTTGATCTCGATGGGATAGGGCACGCTCATCATCGGGCCCGACCGCGTCTTCAGCCACAGCGGCTGGTCGTCGGCCGGCCAGTCCATCAGGAAGTCGAAGCCCGTCTCCTTCAGGAGGTCGGGTGTGTGATGGCTGGAGCTCATCCATGGCGCCATCCAGCCGCGCGGCCGCTTGCCCGAGGCCTTCTCGATGGCGTCGCGCACCTCCTCGAGGAAGCGCTTCTCGTCGGCCTCCCACATCTGGCCGTGGCGCTCGGCGTTGGTGCGGCCGTGGCCGATGAACTCGTCGCCGCGCGCTTTCAGCGCTGCCACGATCTGCGGCGCATAGTCGAACACTGTGGTGTTGATCAGGTGCGCCGCCGGCAGGTTGAGCTCGTCGAACAGTTCCAGGCAGCGCCACACGCCGACGCGGTTGCCATAGTCGCGCCAGGCGAAGGTGCGCGGATCGGGCGGCGTGCCCGCCACCGTCAACAAATGGCCGTCACCGGCGCCGAAGGCGAAATGCTCGATGTTGAGACCGAGATAGACGGCGAGCCGCTTGCCGTCGGGCCAGGAATAATCCTTGCGCTCGGTGATCGGCGAATAGGCGTAGCGGTTGTGGTAGGGGAGACGAAGCATCGGGGGATCCTCACGACGGTGAAGCTGTCATCCCGAGCGGAGCGAGGGACCTTTACTCGTTGCATCAAAGGTCCCTCGCTGCGCTCGGGATGACAATGTGCGTGTTCTAGCGTCTAACCACGGCGACCTTGTTCTCCTGCGACTCCACGGCATTCATCGTCCGAAAGCGCGCCTCGGCCTCGGCGTGGAACGCACGCTCGGCGGGCCCTCCCTCCTCGACCGGACGCCGCTCGTCATCGAAGTTGCCGTAGTCGTCCTTGCCGCGCACCAGCATGGCGGTGACGCGATTCCGGGCGGTGCATCGCGCCGAGGTCGGGATGTAGCTGATGCCGAGACCGATGCGGCGGTCATGGTAGTGGTTGGGCCGCGAATTGTGCACCAGATGGGTGTGGTGCAGCGAGAACTGGCCCGCCTTCACCGGCATGAACGCGGTGCGTTGGCGATCGACGTCGACCGCAAGGGTCTGGCCGCGCGACAGGAGATTCTCCGTGTCCTGCAGCTCGGCGTGCGGCAGCTGGCCGAGCTTGTGCGAGCCCGGCACGACCTCCATGCAGCCCGCCTCGATCGGCGCGTCGGTCAGCGCCACCCAGGCGGTGACATGACAGGCCGGCTCGAGGGCGAAATAGGTCGCGTCCTGGTGCCAGCTCACATAGGCGCCCGAGCCGGCATCCTTGGGCCAGACGGTGAGATGGAACAGCCGGATGTCCGGACCGATCAGGTCTTCTACGGCGTCGAGCACCTCGGGCGCATGCACGATCTCGTCGACCCAGGGGAACAGGAGGTGCGGCTTGAAGTTGTGACCGCGGGTCATCTTCTGGTCCTGGGCGCGCTCAAAGGCCTCCATCCGGTCGCGCCAGGCGCGCGCGCGTTCCGTCGAGAAGCCGTCGACCGGACAGACATAGCCGTCGCGTTCGTAACCGGCGATCTGCTCAGGCGTGAGTTTCTTTGCCATCAGTGCGCCGTCCAGCCGCCGTCGATGAACAGCAGCGTTCCTGTCACGAAGGAGGAATCATTGCTGGCCAGGAACAGGGCGGCGCGCGCCACCTCCTCCGGCTTGCCGATACGACCCATGGGATGGCGGTGTTTCCAGAAGGCCTTCATGGCCTCCGGATCGGCATAGCGCTTCAGCGATCGCGCCGGCATCGGCGTGTCGATGACGCCCGGCATCAGGGCGTTGATGCGGATGCCCTGCGCGGCGTGATCGACGGCCATGGTCTTGGTGAACGAGGCGATGGCGCCCTTGGACGCGATGTACGCCGCATTCTTGCCCGGGCTCGACTGCGCGAGCTGCGAGCCGATGGTGACGATGGCGCCCGAGCGGTTCTCGATCATTGACTTGATGGCGTAGTGGATCCAGAGATAGGTGCCCTTGACGTTGACGGCGAAGGTGCGGTCCCAGGCCGCCTCCTCGATCGTATCGACCGTGCCGCCGGTCGACATGCCGGCCGCCGTCAAGAGCACGTCGACGCGGCCCCATTTCTCGACCACGCGATCGACGCCGGCGCGCGCCTCGGCGTCGCTGCTGACGTCGGCGGGAATGATGATGGCGCTGCCGCCTGCTGCCTCGATATCGGCCGCGACCTGGCCCAGGCCGACATTGTCCTGGTCGACCAGGGCGAGCTTCGCCCCTTCGGCCGCGAACAGCCGCGCCGAGGCGGCGCCGATGCCCGACGCCCCACCGGTAACGATCGCCACGCGATCCTTGAGCTTCATGGCCGCAAGCTTAGGCGCGGACCCGTGGCTTGTCAGCGCGGTCGTTTCCGCAGCGGTCGGCGTTTTCGCTGCGCGCGACGTGCCAGCATGTTGAGCGCTTCGACCAGGGCGGAGAACGTCATGGCGGCATAGATGTAGCCCTTGGGCACCTTCACGCCCACGCCGTCGGCGATCAGCGTCATGCCGATCATCAGCAGGAAGCTCAGCGCCAGCATGACGATGGTCGGGTTCTTGTTGATGAAGCCGGCCAGCGGATCGGCGGCCAGCAGCATCATGGCAACCGCGATGACCACGGCCGCGATCATGATCGGGATGTCATCGGTCATGCCGACCGCGGTGATGATGCTGTCGAGCGAGAACACCAGGTCGAGGATCAGGATCTGGCCGATCACGCCCATCACGGTGGCCTGAATGGCCCGCCCGGCGGCTTCGGTGTCGTAGTCGACCGTGACATGGTCGTGGATTTCACTGGTCGCCTTGTAGATCAGGAACAGGCCTCCCGCGATCAGGATCAGGTCGCGCCAGGAGAAGCTGTGGCCGAACAGCGAGAACACCGGCGTGGTGAGCTGCACGATATAGGCCACGCCGCTCAGCAGGCCGAGCCGCAGGATCACGGCCAGTCCGATGCCGATGCGGCGGGCATTGGAGCGCTGATGCTCCGGCAGCTTGTTGGTCAGGATGGAAATGAAGATCAGGTTGTCGATGCCCAGCACGACTTCCATGACCACCAGCGTCACCAGCGCCGCCCAGGCGTTGGGATCGCGGACGAGGACCAGGACTTCTTCCAGCATGCCGCCACCATAGGTCAATGCTGCTCTTCGCCAAGAGTCGTTTCCTTTCCGGGGCGGGTTGACATGCGTCCGCCCGCTTCGGCAGCGCGGCATAGCTGGGGGCGCGCCACTCCAGTGGCGCGTCATGGTCTTCCGGACCGCGAGCTTCCAGCTCGCTCATGAATCATGAGCGCGCAGGATGCGCGCGGTCCGGAAGAGCATAACCATGACGCGCCACTGGAGTGGCGCGCCCCCAGCGTCAGTTCTCCGGCGACACGCGGAACTGATAGGGCTCCTCGAGCAGCTTGGCCTCGTCGGCGGTCACCGTGAACTCGGTCGCCTGTGCCGCCGAGCTGAGCTGGTCGAGGCTGGTGGCGCCGATGATCGGCGAGCCCATGTAGGGCTTGCTCAGCAGCCAGGCGAGTGCCGCCTGCGCCGGCGAGGCATTCTTGCCGGCGGCAACCTTCTTCAGGCGGTCGACCACTTCCCAGTCGCAGTCGCGATAAGTGCCGGCCTTGACCACCGCGTCGTTCTTCGAACGCTCGGTCTCGCCGCCGCCTTCCTTGGCGCGATTGCCGGCGAGGAAGCCGCGGGCCAGCGGCGAGTACGGGATCAGCCCGACACCCTGCTCGTGGCACAGCCGGTTCATCTCGCGCTCTTCCTCGCGCTGGACGAGGTTGTAGAGGTTCTGCATGGCAATCGGCCGGGCATAGCCCTTCCCGTCGGCGATCATCACCATCTGGGCGAACTTGTAGGCCGGCATGGTCGAGCCGCCGATGTAGCGCACCTTGCCCGAACGCACGATCTGGTCGAGCGAGTACATGGTCTCCTCGATCGGCGTGTAGGGATCGAGGCGGTGGACCTGGTAGACGTCGATATAGTCGGTCTGCAGGCGCTTGAGCTGGACGTCGACGGCCGACATCAGGTGCTTGCGGCCGGTGCCTTGGTCGTTCTGGCTGTCGCTCATGCGGATGCCGACCTTGGTCGACAGCACGATGTCCTCGCGCTTCGTCATCTTCATGAGCGTGGCGCCCATGATCTCTTCGGAGCGGCCGGCATTGTAGGCGTCGGCCGTGTCGAAGAAGGTGATGCCGACATCGAGGGCGCGCTTGAAGTAGGCCGGCGCCTCGGCCTCGTCGAACTTGCCCCAGCCGCGGCGGCCCTTGGCGCCCCACGAATTGCCGCCGAGGCAGATGCGGCTGACGATCAGGCCCGAGCGGCCCAGCGGTCCGTATTTCATCGATAAATCCCCCTTGTCGCGTGGACCCTACCAACCCATCTTGGAGGCATGAAAGTCCTGATCGAATATTGCGGCGCCTGAAACTACAAGCCGCAAGCCCTCCGTGTGAGGGATAGCCTCCAGAAGCTGGGCGCCGCCGACATCGAGCTGCGCGTTGGCAGATCCGGCCAGTTCGACGTCACCGTCGACGGCACGCTGAAATACACCAAAAACAAGACCGGCCGCTTCCCGACCGACGATGAGGTCGAGGACATCCTGGCAACCTGACGTCTGTCATCCCGAGCGTAGCGAGGGACCTTTCCTGTTGCCTAAAGGTCCCTCGCTACGCTCGGGATGACAGCAGTATGCGTTACGACAACACTTCCTTGTTCACGACGTTCGCCGCGTTCGGGCGACCGTCGAAGACGCTTAAAATGTTCTCGATCGCCGTCTGCGCCATGCGATCGCTCGCCTCCTTGGTGACGCCGGCCATGTGCGGGCTGAAGATCACGTTCTCCAGGCCGAACAGCTTGTTCGACGCATCGGGCGGCTCCTTGTCGAGCACGTCCAACCCTGCACCGCGCAGCTTGCCGGTGGTCAGCGCCGTGTAGAGCGCCTCCTCGTTGACGATGCCGCCGCGCGCGGTGTTGACCAGGAAGGCGTCGGCCTTCATCAGCCCGAACGTCTCGGCGTTGAACATGTTCACCGTCTCGGGCGCCTTCGGGCAGTGCACCGAGACGAAATCGACCTTGGGCAGGATCGCCTTGAGATCGGTGACCTTGGCGGCGCCGGCCTTCTTGATCTCGGCCTCGGAGATGTTCGGATCGAGGACATGGACGTCCATCTCGAAGGCGACGCAGCGCTTGACCGTACGCGAGCCGATGCGGCCCATGCCGACCACCAGGATCGACTTTCCGGCGAGATCGGCCGGCAGGTCCGACAGCCGCTGGCCCCAGGTGTTCTCGCGCACGAACCGGTCGTGCTTGCGGGAAAGCCGTGCCGAAGCGAGCAGCATGTACATGGCATGCTCGGCCACCGATACCGAGTTGGCGATGCCGGTGGTCATCAGCGGGATCTTGCGCTTGTTCAAGGCAGGGATCTCGACGGCGTCGAAGCCGACACCCAGGCGGGCCACCACCATCATGACGGGCGCAGCATCGAGCTCGGCCTGGCGGAACGCCGTGCCGCCCAGCGTCACGGCGTTGGCGTCCTTGAGCTTGGGATGCAGCGACGGCACGGTGTCGTCGGTCAGGATCTCGTAGTCGACGTCGTCGCGCTTCTTCAGGACGTCGATGCCGGCCTGCGGCATGCGGCCGACGATCAGCACCTTCTTGCGGTTCTTGCCAGTGTTCGGGCCCGTGGTCATCGTTTCCCCTGCGGTCGAAATCGGACGGCAGCGATCCTAGAGGCGCCGTCCGAACGATGCCAGTCTCGGGGCTAGTCTCGCGGTCCGCGGCACTCGCACAGCGACAGGCTTTAGGGCAGATAGTTCAGCGGCAGCCGCGTGGTCGACTTGATCTCCTCCATGGCGAACATGGAGGTGACGTCGCTCAATTCGATCTTGGCGATCAGGCGCTTGTAGAAGGCGTCGTAGGCCTCGATGTCGGGCAGAGCCAGGCGGATCAGGTAGTCGATCTCGCCGCTCATGCGGTAGCAGTCCATGACCTCGGGGAACGAGGCCACCGCCTTGGCGAAGCGGCCGAGCCATTGCGCATTGTGCTGGGCGGTGCGCACCGCCACGAACACGGTGACGCCGGCGTTCACCGCCTTGCGTTCCAGGAGCGCCACGCGGGCGCGGATGATGCCGGCCTCCTGCAGGCGGTTGATGCGCCGCCAGCACGGCGTGGTCGACAGGCCGACCCGCCGGGCGATCTCGGCCAGGGCCATGTCGGCGTCATCCTGCAGGCAATCCAGTATCTTCTTGTCGAACGAATCGAGTGTCATTTTTGCGGCCATGACCGGTTCCTTGGAATCAATTTCTCAAATTAGCCGCGAATGGCGCAAAGTTAGCAAGCCGTTTCCAGCATCGGCGCCTAGAATCGTTCATATGTTTCGCCGCTTCACCGATCATCCCGCCACGGTCAACGAGACCTACTTCCAGCACATGGGCCAGGCCTTCGGCTTCGGCAGCAGCATGCTGCTTGGCGCGCTCGCCTGCTTCGTGCACGGTCTCTTTCCATGGCTCTGCCTCACCCGGGGAAGCGACACCATCCGCGCCTTGCACCACCGCATGGTTACGCATCGCGTCGTGCGTCCGGAGCCCACCCGGCGCACCTCGGCCGTCGCGGCGAGCGACTAAATCCGCTCTTCTTTGTCATAGGTCTGCTCGCCGCGACGTTCCCGGCCGCGGCGCAGGAACGGACGATGGTGCCCGTCGCCGTCGACGGCGAGACCGTGAAGCTCGCCACCATCACCTAAAAGCCGGACGGCCCCGGCGCCTTCCCCACCCTGATCTTCCATCACGGATCGACCGGACGCGGCGCTGATCCTGCACTGTTCGGTCGGCCCCACGATCCCAGGATCTAGGCGCAATGGTTCATGGCACGCGGCTGGGCGGTTGTCGCACCTTCGCGGCGCGGCCGTGGCGGCTCAGAAGGGCTCTACGACGAGAGCTTTGGCCTCGATCGTTCGCGCGGCTACACCTGCGAAGCGTCGCTGTCGCTGGCCGGTGCCGATCGCGCCCTACGCGATCTCGACGCCATCACGCCGCTGATCCTGGCGCAACCCTTTGTCGATCGCAGTCGCGTTGCTGTCGCTGGTCTGTCGCGCGGCGGCATCCTCGCCGTTGCCTGGAGCGGCCGACAGGCCAGTGTGCCGCGGGCCGTGATCAATTTCGTGGGCAGATGGCTCGGCGATGGCTGCTGGAGCGCGAGCACCGTCAATCAAGACCTGTTCAAACGCGGCGCCTCGTACGGCCGACCGACGATCTGGCTCTATGGCGACAAGGATCCGTACTATTCGCTGACCCACAGTCGCGCCAATTTCGCCGCTTTCGAGAAAGCCGGCGGCAAAGGGACGTTCCATGAATATGCACCGCCCGAGGCATTGGACGGGCATCGGATCGGCTCGGCACCGTCGCTCTGGAGTGCTACGCTCGAAACCTATCTCGCGGACCAAGGCCTGCCGGCACGGGCTCCCTAGCGTCTGCAACTTGGTCTCATCGCCTCGCGTTCTTAATTGAATGGCAGAACGAAGGAGGGACCGCATGCGTACGCCGCTCAGGATCACCTTTCAGAACACTCCCTCCAGCAACGCCATCCGGCAATTGATCGAAGGACAGGCCGACCATCTCGAGCAATTCTTCGGTCGCATGACCGCCTGCCATGTCGTGTTCAAGCTGCCTGACGGCAACCATCGCAGCAGTGGTCTCTACGAGGTCACGGTTCATATCAAGATGCCCGGCGGCACCACGGTCGACATCGATCGCACTCCCGGCCTGGATGAGCGCTTTTCCGATCCGCAGTTTGCCGTCAGCGACGCCTTCCGCCGCGCCCGGCGCCGGCTGCAGGACCGCGCCAGGGTCATGCGGCAGGAGGTGAAGTCGCTGCACAAGCGCGTCGACCGCACGCTCGATCAGCCGGACTGATTACCGAGGGTGTTCACAGCCGGCTTTCGCGCCGCCACATCCACCAGAACGCCGCGCCGACCAGGACCAGAAGCAGGGTACCGACGAGCAGCAGCATGGCCGATTCCTGGACCCAGGCCACCGCCGGCACCGACAGGGCGAGAAAGACACCGACGGCGCTGATCCGCCACACCGCGGCATGCACGCCGGCGACGAAGGTGCCGAGCGCCAGCAGGATCAGCAGCGTGAGGCTGGTGGCGTTGAGATTGACCACGCCACCGACCTCGGGAAGGAACATCAGCCACATGGTCCCTAAGAAGGCGGCCCAGTGCAGAACCTGGGTCACCACCAGCCGCATGCGCTCTGCGCCCGTCTCGAGCTGTCGCCAGCCCGAGGCGATGACGATCAAGGCATAAATCGGCGCCAGCGCCATCCAGTAGAGGTAGGTCGCGGGCCCGCGGAAGCTTGTCAGGGCGATGCCGCCCACGGCCAGCACCAGCATGGCCGCGTACGGCAGGTCACGCAGCAGCCAGCGCCCGATGCCTCCCAGCCTGGATTCCGTGGCGTCGCTCATGCCCTACCGCGCATCCTTGGCGAGCTTCTTCTCGACCACACGCGACCACAGCGTGGCGCCGAGCGTGATGATCTCGTCGTTGAAATCGTAGCCTGGATTATGGACCTCGCAGCCGCCTTCGCCGCCGCCGTTGCCGATGTTGATGAAGGCGCCCGGCACCTTCTCCAGCATATAGGAGAAGTCCTCCGAGGCCATGACGAACGGGCCTTCGCGGTTCATGTTCTCATCGCCCACGATCTCGGCCGCCACGTCGGCGATGAATTTCACCGAGTCCCGGTCGTTGACCAGCGGCGGGAAAGCGATTCGCACATCGGCCTCGGCCTTGCCGCCCAGGGTGCGGGCGATGCCCGAAGAGATGGTCTCGATGCGCTCCTTGACCAGCGCCATGGTCTCCTTGCGGAAGGCGCGGATGGTGCCGCGCAGCACCGCTTCCTGCGGGATGACGTTATAGGCGTCGCCGGCATGCATCTGGGTGACCGAGATCACCGCCGAATCGAGCGGCGCCACGTTGCGCGATACCACGCTTTGCAGGGCCGAGATGATCTGGGTGGCGATGATCACCGGATCGATGCCGGTCTCGGGCCGCGCGCCGTGCGCGCCCTTGCCGGTGATCTTGATGTCGAACAGGCCGCCGCCCGCCATCTGCGGTCCGGACCGGATGGCGAACTTGCCGACATCGAGCTTGGGCCTGTTGTGCATGCCGAAGATCTGCTCGCACGGGAACTTCTCGAACAGGCCGTCCTTGACCATGGCCTCGGCGCCGCCCCGACCCTCCTCGGCCGGCTGGAAGATGAAATGCACCGTGCCGTCGAAGTTGCGGGTGGCCGAGAGATACCTGGCGGCGCCCAGCAGCATCGTCGTGTGCCCGTCGTGGCCGCAGGCGTGCATGCGCCCCTGGTGGCGGCTGCGATGATCGAAGGTGTTGTGCTCGTCCATCGGCAGCGCATCCATGTCGGCGCGCAGGCCGATGGCGCGCGGATTGTTGCCGACCCGGATGGTGCCGACCACGCCGGTCTTGCCGATGCCGGTCGTCACCTCGCAGCCCCATTCCTTGAGCTTGGTCGCCACGATCTTGGACGTCCGCTCCTCCTCGAAGCCGAGCTCGGGATGGGCATGGATATCGCGCCGGATGGCGGTCAGCTCGGCGGAGGCGGCGGCAATCTTGGGTTCGATCTTCATGTGGCTAACGGGACTCCAGAAGGAAGGCGGTCATTACACGACGAAACTCAGCGCCATGCACGTTCGGAAATAGATGGCCGCCGTCAGGCAGGACATAGGCGCGAGCGCCGGGAATCAGCCGCACCAGCTCTTCGGTGAAATAGAGCGGGGTCACGGTATCGTCGCGGGCGCAGATGGCAAGCGTGGGCGCGCGTACCTTCTGCAACTGGTCATGCCGGTCATGGGCCACGATAGCGGCAATGCGCGACAGCACGATCTCCGGGACGGGAATGGTCTCGGCCGCCTTGGCTTCGGCGGCGGTGAGGTCGGCATCGTGGTCGCGCACCCACGACGGCATGTTGAGCGCCAGCGCGCTGCTCTTGAGGTAGGCCTCCGGCCCCAGCTCCTTCAGCGTCAGTGCGCGGACCTCGAACAGGCGGCGGAAAAACGCGTCGGTTTTGGCCCAGGTGGCGCTCAGCACCAGGCGGTCGATGCGATCGGGATGCTCTATGGCCAGCACCTGGCCCATGGCGCCGCCGGTCGAGTGTCCGCACCAATGGACCTTGGCGTAGCCCAAAGCGTCGATGAGCTGCAGGGCGTCGTCGGCCATCTGCGCCACCGAGTAGGTGATCCGGGACAGCGTGCTGCGCGCCGTGCCGCGATGATCGTGCACGACCACCGTGAAATGTTTGGCGAGTCCCTCGACATTCGCGTCCCAGAAACGGCCGTCGCCGCCCAATCCCGGGACCAGGAACAGGGGCGGCCCCTCCCCTCGACTTTCGTAGTAGAGCTCGGCCCCGTCCCGGAGCTTGACGTGTGGCATCGAATCCCTTTCCGTCGCTATTGTGACATGGGGAGGAAAGCGCACGATGAAGCGCCTGTCGATTCTGGCGATCCTGCTGCTTGCCGGCTGCACCAGGGAGCAGCAGCCGTTGACGACCTTCATTCCGCGGCCGGCGCCGGACGATCCGACCCCCGCCGGCATCGCCTATCTCTGCGACGGCCGCAAGGAGGTGAGCGTGGTCTACGCCAAGAACCGCGCCTCGGTGACCCTGGACGGCCGGACCTGGCGCATGGAGTACCAGCCGACCGACGGTGGCTTCCGCTACGTCGACACGGCGAATGAATGGGCCGGCCGCGACGACCTTGCGTCGTTGCGCGAGAGCGGCACAGCGAGGCCGATCGCCTTCAACTGTCGGCCGCTGCGCAGAACGACGTAGGTCTCTTGCCGGACCGCGGGCCTCCAGGCCCGCTCATGCTCATGTTCTTCCGGACCGCGCGCGTCTCGCGCGCTCATGATCATGAGGCGCGGTAGAGTCGAGGACGGGCGCGGTGTCGACGCTGAAGTCGCTCCGTCTCCCGTCCCCGCTCATCAAACCGGACGTGCGGATCTCCCGCATCCGGCTTACCGACAGGCTTCATTGCCAAGCTCACGGC
>JAKFVH010000190.1 GCA_021732285.1 Reyranella sp.
GGCCAACGGCGTCCAGCCTTTGACGGGATCGTAGCTGTGCTTGGGATAGACCAGCGGATTTATGGCGAGCGTGCCGATGTGGCCCATCAGCATGGTGAGGCCGTCGGGCTCGGACCGCGCCACCATCTCGCAGCCGATCGTGCCGCCGCCGCCCGGCCGGTTCTCGACCACGCAGCTCTGGCCGAACGCGACCTGCAGCTTGGCCGCGATCTCGCGCGCCAAAATGTCGGTCGTGCCGCCCGGCGTGAACGGCACGACCAGGCGAAGGGGTTTCGCGGGAAAGTTCTGGGCCCGCACCGCCGCCGGAACGAGCGCGGCGCCCGCCGCGCCGACGAGCAGGCGGCGGCGTCGCATCAACGGTCGGTGCCAGTGCCGATGCGATCGCTAAGCGCCTTGTCGTGCAGGGTCGTGTCCTGCCCGGCGGGGCGATGCGCACGGCGTCTTCCAGGCTCTAACAGCCGGCGGCAGCTCATCGTTTCACGGCCTTCATCTGCTCAGTTATCCTGACTGTCTCAACGCTCACGCGCACCACTCGCCGAAGCAGATCGACAACCTGCTCCTTGAAAGCAGAAAGACGATAGGTGTTGAACGCCGCCGCTACGATCGGATCTTTCGGCTTACGTTCCTTGTGCTGATCCAGAACCCATTCGATCGCGGTGCGATTACCGAGTTTGTAGGACCAGACAGCTTCTGGCACGTCGGTCAGCGAAGTGTCGCTGTCAATCTCAATGACGCCGTTCGCTTTATCGGCTCTGAGCAGGACCTTGGGTTGAGGCCCGAGGCCTCCCTGTTTGCGAGGTTTGTCCAACCGCTTGAGGGGCCAAGGCTCGACCGAGTCATATCCTACATGGAGCTGCATTAGCTCCTTTCCCCAGCCCGACCATGACCAGAAATCTCGGTAGAAGGGAATGCGTGGAAATTCGCGCTTCAGATTGTCCGCGAATGTATCTCGGTAAACCGGATCATAGAGAACGGCGTAGACGTAGTGGAAGATGCTCTCTTTCGTGATGTTTCGCGTTGCCGATCCCCTCTTCCTCCCTTTGACCGTCGGCGATTCTGAGCTTCGGCCGGGGTCGAGCTGACCTGTTTTGCCGTATGTCTTTTCAAATAGCCGCTGCGCCCAGTCTGTGACGTTCTCGACCTTTTCGCCAGACTTCGTGTACCGAAATTGTGCCACTTGCTGGTAAGCGTCGATGGCCGCCCCGAAGTGAAGATCCGCTGGACCGTCGACACCAAGGATGCAGGTCCCGGTCCGGGAACCGACGTCACTGAAACAGATTGCAGCATTGGAACTACCAGCGGGAAAGAAGGTCTCTAGGACGCTCGACCGATCGATAAATAGCCTTGACTGGTAGAGCCATCTTGGAACGAACGGGCGATAGCTCGTCTTTTTTATGAGGGCAGCGTCGAAAGGCTCCCGCTTGCCAGCAGCGAGCTGCCGCTTCAGCGTCTCCGACCATTTGAGCGTGGTCGGGTATGTCTTCGCCGTAGCTGGGACCTTGTCATAGGCGTTGATCATGGCTCCCACTTTAGTAGCCAAATCTTTCTTATCCATACTGTAAAGCCATTCGTCGCGGTTCGTCGAAACACCGAGCGCATAAGTCTTAAAGATTGTGTGCGCCTGGCTCGCCACCTTGGCAGCACGAGCTTTCTTCGAAGCTATTGCGGGAAGTGCATGCCAGTTGTTCTCACTAATGCCGACCCAGTTGTGTTTGGCATCTGGCTTGACGATTTCGAATGAGATGTCGTCCAGGCGCTTTCCAAAAATGAACGATTGCTTCTCTTCAAGCTTGGCGTAGTCCGGGACGGCAGCGTAGTGGATCACACATGGGTCTTTGCAGGATGCCTTCCTCACCATGAAGCTGATTGCAATTCCGACCTTGATGGCGTTCTCGAAAATGTTGTCGCCTTCGCGACGTCGCGGCTCGCCGCTAGTGCGTGCATCGCCCTTAAAATCTATCACGTATATGTCGCAGAACTGCTCAGCGGCGATTTTGCGGAAGCCGTCGTAGTTTGGCTTTTTCGCAAAGCTGTTGTTCGTAATGAAGGCGATAACGCCATCATCCCCCAATCGGTCACTCGCCCAACGGAAGAAGCGCGTGTACATGTCATATTGGTTGACGTTCAGCTGCGCAGACGACTGCTTGACGTAAGTCTGCTTTATCAGCTCGTCGATGTGAGGATAGGTCCGGTTCTTGTTGTTGTCGTTCTCGTTCTGCTGATTCGCGTTGTAGGGCGGATTGCCAATGACGACCGAGATCTTCGCCCGATTTTGCCGCCGCACACGCTCAACGTTTTCGTCGGAAAGACCGGCTAGCAGGTCAAGTTGCTGCCCGCTCCTGACTCCGAGACCTGATATGTTGTCGAGCGTATCGACAAAGCACAGCGCCGGGAACTCGGTGTACGTTTTCGCTAGCGCAGCGTAGGTGGCCTCAATGTTCAGGTTTGCGACGTAATAGGACAAAATGGCGACTTCGTTTGCGTGAAGCTCATTCGTGTATTTCCATGTCATCTTTGCAGGCTGGCCGCGGAAGTGCTCCAACAGCTCGCAGATGAAGGTCCCCGTGCCGGCCGCTGGATCGAGAATCTCGACGCCCCGATCAATCAAGCCCTTTCCAAAATGCTTACGCGTAAGCCAGTCAGCACCTTCTATGATGAATTTGACGACCTCATTTGGGGTGTAAACAACCCCCAGACGGTCAGCCTTTTTCTTGTCGTAGATCTTGTAAAAGTTCTCGTAGATGACCTTCAGAAATTGCTGCTTTTCGGTATGCGAAGTGATTAGCGCGGCCGTGGACCGGATAGTCGCGTAGTAGGGTTCGATGCTGTGAAGCGTCTGCCGTTTCACGGCGCCTTTGAAGAATTCATCCTCGAGCGCGTAGAGGCGGCTGGCGATGTTGTTGTGCCGGTGGAAGTCGCTGTCATTGAAGACGTTCGCAAAAATGTCTTCCGTGAGGATATGCTGGATTAGCATCTCCCGGACGTCAGCGTCGCTTACTGTAGGATTGATCGTCTTCCGTGCATGATCGAGGAACTCCGCTGCTTTGGCGGTGAAGCCCTTGTTGATTTTGTAAGCGTCAGTAATCTTCTCGCGCAGCGCCTCCAGAACGGCCGGCATGTCGTGCTGAAACTGCTGCACCGCTTTTCGGAAGTCAGCAATTTCCTGCCGTTCGTACCCGAAAAACAGATTCAGGAGGCGTAGAAGCTCCGGACCATCGGTGACGCTGCAGCGCATAACCTGTTGCCGGTTCTGGATCAGAACGGCGTTACGTGAATCTTCAAAGATTATGTTGTCTTGCGGATAGCCGCGCCGAAGCTTTTTTGCGATCTCAACATCCAGGTCGTCGTCTTCGTCCTTGGCCTCCCAGTAGCCCAGCGGCACCCGCAGGTCATGTAGGATCGTCCCGTCCGGCCGGATTTGTGTCTTCTGGGTGGAAAGGAACTGATATTGGGCGACGAATTGGAGGTTCTTTTGCCGGGACCAGGCCTTCAATAGATCCTTGAAGGCCTCGCTGATAACGCCTTCGGTTGTGGTACCGGAGAACTTCTTGAGCCGGTCTATCTCGTTGAAGTAGGCCTGGATCAGCTGGAGGCTCACCCTATCCTCCAACCAAACTGGTTCTGGACACCAACTGCGGCGACGCGTGGGCAGCGCCTGGGCTGAATGAGCTTCGGCGCTCGCAACAACCGGTTCATCTGACCGCGACCTCTCTTTGCGATTATTCAAGTGACTGAGTTAACGATGTCGGAAAAAGCTAGCGCGGCCTATCTCCCACTCGGTGGCGTCGTATTCGCGCATTGCCTTCACGACCCCGCAAGCCGTCTCCCGATTTGTGCAATTTATCCGTAAGCAGGCCGAGCCGGAAGACGGACGGCCAAACAAGGAAACAAATCGACGAAGCGATCCCGGGGCATTGGGCTCGAAAAGGCGACTCGCCACATGGCCAAAGCGCCGCCGTGACGATCAAGGCGCCCGCCACGCGCGCGCCGGCGAGGCAGCAACATCACGCCCGGTCGGTGCCAGTGCCGATGCGATCGCTAAGCGCCTTGTCGTGCAGGGTCGTGTCCTGGCCCGGCGGGGCGATGCGCACGGCGTCTTCCAGGCTCATGGTCTGGCGCCATTCCTCTTCCGGCCGGGACCGGCCGTCATAGCCGATCTGGTCGACGCCCCAGTAGAGCTCCAGGTGATGGCCGTCGGGATCGAGAAATTCGACCGAGACCTGGCAGCCGGCGCGGCGGCGGCCTTCGAAGACGATCTTGGCGCCATACTTCTTCAGATGGTCGCGGGCGCGGAACACCTCGTCGAGCGTCGCGAGCTCGAAGGCGATGTGATGCAGCGTCCGCTTGACCTCGCCTTCCGCCGGCAAGCCGCCGATCAGCGCCAGGCAATGGTGATCGCCGTTGCAGCGCAGGAACACCATGCCGCCCGGCATCTTGTCGCCGCCATAGAGGTCGGAAATCCTGAAGCCCAGCACCTCGGTATAGAAGCGCTTCGACGCTTCGATGTCGGTGACATTGACCACGACGTGGCCGATTTTTTTGACGTCAAAGGGCGGGTTCATGGTTTTAGACTCCCGTGTCGGAACCAGGCGAGGGCGTCGTCGAGACGATCGTCGCCCCAGAAGAGCTCGCCCGCCACCGCGAAGGTCGGCGAGCCGAACAGGCCGAGCCGGCGCGCCTCGTCGGTGGCGGCCCCATAGACTTGCCCGATCCGGTCCGACTCTGCCAGGGGCACGACACGCGCCGGATCCTGGCCGGCCTCTTTCAGGCTGGCGCCGAGATTGGGCTCCATGGCGGGCTCCTGGCCGTCGACGAACCAGCGGCGATAACTCGCCGCGATGTAGGACTTGCCCCAGTCCTCTTCGAGGCCGAGCAGGGCGAGCCGATTGGCGAGATCGAACTGCTGCAGCGGGTATGGGGCGGGAACCTTGGCCTTGAGACCGTACATCGCCGCCCGGCGTTCGATGTCGCGCCACATGTAGCCCATCTTGATCGGCTTGGTGGCGAACGGGGTATTGTTTTGCTCGCGCATCAAAACGCGCACGCTGAACGGCCGCCAGTTGAAGCGCACGCCCGTCGCCGCCTCGACCTTCTGCAGCCGCGACACGGTGAGATAGGTGTAGGTGCTCCCGGTCGAGAACCAGAAATCGATGGCGTCGGGCATGGGCTACCTTTTGCGATGGCGCTCAGCCATCATGGCCCGAACGACGCACCAGGGGGAAGACGCATGGCGAAATCGCCGAATCGGTTGTCGGCCAGCGAGGCCGTGCTGCGCATGGCCCAGAAACGGCTGAAAGCCCGCCACCTGGTCGAGGCCTGCCTCGACCGCATCAAGGCGCGCGAGGGCCAGGTCCATGCCTGGGAAGCGCTCGATCCCGACGGCGCGCGCAAGCGGGCTGACATTTTAGACAAGCGCAGCCGGCCGGCCGGCCCGTTGCACGGCATTCCGCTGGCGGTGAAGGACATCATCTCGACCAAGACGATGCCGACCACCTGCGGCTCGCCGATCTATCGCGACCATGTCGTCGGCAAGGACGCCGACTGCGTCACGCGGCTCGTGAAGGCGGGCGCCATCGTGCTGGGCAAGGCGGTGACCACCGAGTTCGCCGGCGGCCATGCCGGCAAGACGCACAATCCGCACAATCTCCGCCACACGCCAGCCGGCTCCTCGTCGGGCTCGGCGGCAGCCGTCGCCGACTTCATGGCGCCGGTGGGCTACGGCACGCAGACCGCGGGCTCGGTGATCCGGCCGGGCGCCTTCAACGGCGTCGTGGCCTACAAGGGGAGCTACGGCTGGGCCGACATGAGCGGCATCAAGGCTTATGCGCCCAGCCTCGACACGCTGGGCTTCTTCGCCCGCGAGGCCAACGACCTCGCCCTGATCCGCGCCGCCTACGGCCACGCGCCGGCCGATCCGCCTACCAAGCCGCCGCGCATCGGGCTCGTCCGTACGCCGTGGTGGGACGTGGCCGAGCCCTACAACAGAAAGAACATCGAGGAGGCCGCACGCACGCTGCGCGCCGCCGGTGCGCGCGTGCGCGAATGGCAGGCGCCCGACACCTGGGAAGGCCTGATGCAGGCCCAGCACCGCATCATGACCAAGGAGGCGACCCAGTCCTACGCCAAGGAACGCGCCCGCTTCTCCCATCTCTTCTCGCCGATCATGCATGCCGTCATGGCCGAGGGCGACGCCGTCAACCGCCGGCAATATGCCGACGCCAAGAAGCGCAAACGCCGCGCGCTGGTTCAGCTCGACGAGGCTTTTGCCAAGTTCGACATTCTGCTCGCGCCCTCGGCCAAGGGCGAGGCGCCGTCCGGCCTGGGCAACACCGGCGATCCGGTCTTCAACCGCTTCTGGACGCTTTTGGGGACGCCCTGCATCGCACTGCCTTTCAACACCGGGCCGTTCGGCCTGCCCCTGTCGGTGCAGCTCATCGGCCCGCGCGGCAAGGACGACCAGCTCATCGCCTGGGCGCGCTGGGTGGAGCGCAAGCTCTCGTGAGCCTGAAGCTCGGCCTGATCGGCTACGGCGCCATCGGCAAGCATGTCGAGGCCGCGCTGAAGGCAGGCAGCATCGAGAACCTGGAACTGGTCGCGGCGCTGGTGAAGCGGCCGCGCAATGCCAAAGACCACGCGGGCCTGCTGACCCACGAGCCGGATCGCTTCTTCGCACACCAATTCGACGCAGTCGCCGAATGCGCCGGGCATGAGGCCGTGCGCAGCCATGGCCAGCGTGTGCTCGAGCGTGGCGCGGACCTGCTGGTCACTTCGGTCGGGGCCTTCACCGACACCAACCTGTTCGACCGCCTGCTTGCCGTGGCCAAGGCCAACGGCAAGCGCCTGATCCTGCCCTCGGCCGGCATCGGCGCGCTCGATATTTTGAGCAGCGCCCAAGTCGGCGGGCTCGACAGCGTCACGGTGACGGTGCGCAAGGACCCGTCGGCCTGGAAGGGCACGGTCGCCGAGACCCTGGTCGACCTCGATGCACTCAAGCAACCGCACACCGTGTTCGACGGGCCCGTGCGCGAGGGTGCACGGCTCTATCCGCAGAACGTCAACATCTCGGCCGCTGCCGCCATCGCGGGGCTCGGCCTCGACCGGACGCGCGTGGTGATCGTGGCCGATCCAACCATCACCACCCACATCGTCGAGCTCGAAGCCAAGGGCGCGTTCGGCCGCTTCACCTTCATGGAGGACGTGGCCGTCAGCGAGGAGAACCGCAAGACCGGCAAGCTTGTCGCCATGGCCATGGTGAAGTCGGTGCGCCAGCTTGCGTCGACGCTGGTGGTGGCGGCTTAGGGCTGGGGGCGCGCCACTCCAGTGGCGCGTCTTCTCATGGTTTGCCGGACCGCCGGCTTCCAGCCGGCCTCATCACGCGCCACTGGAGTGGCGCGCCCCCAGCAAAGACTCAGTGCTTCGGCACCAGCGTCCACACCGGGTCGAGCACGCGCAGGCGGCGGCCGTGCAGCAGCGTCAGCCGCTCGCGATAGCCCAGGACCTGGATCTGCACGACCTGCTCGAACTCCGGCGGCAGCTCCTCGGGCTCGAGGACCGGCAGCAGCCGGACCGGCTGGTCGGCGTCGTGAAGCTCGGAGGCCATGCGCGCCTCGTTCATGCGAAGACGGAGAAGATTGGCTAGTAC
Organism: Reyranella sp.; assembly: GCA_021732285.1. Classification (GTDB taxonomy): domain Bacteria; phylum Pseudomonadota; class Alphaproteobacteria; order Reyranellales; family Reyranellaceae; genus Reyranella. The sequence goes on from JAKFVH010000190.1 coordinate 7,643, forward strand.
TGAACTCGCATTCATAGGCGCCCCCTTTCGGCCCAATCGGCGCGCGATCAGTACGGGGACTGGCCCCGGCGTTATGTGCGTTTCATCACACCGGCCAAATCGCCCTGAAAATGCCCATTTTGGCCGGCGATCAGACGTATCCGGGGCCCTCGATCACCGGATGGGCCAACAGGAACTTTTCGTCGATTTCCACGCCGATTCCGGGCTTTTCCAGGGGCCGGACGCAGCCATCCTTGCCGATCCGCCAGGGCTCGCTGCCGAGCTCGTCGCGGAACTTGTTGGCCACCGAGAGGTCGGCCTCGAAGGTGCCGCCGTTGTCGATCGAGGCCAGGAAATGGATCGAGACGGCATGGTTGAGGCCGGTCATCGAGCTGTGCGGATGGACCGGCAGCTTCCACATCGAGGCGGCCGCGGCGATCCGCTGCACCTCGGTGATGCCGCCGCTCTTGGAGAGGTCGGGCTGCAGGATGGTGATGTTGCCGTCCTCGATCACGCGATGGAACTCGAAGCGCGTGTAGTGGTTCTCGCCGGCCGCCAGCGGCGTGCGGCCAAAACCCTTGGCCATGGCGTAGGAGCGGTGGTCGTGCGCCGGGAACGGCTCCTCCAGCCAGCCGATGTTGAGCTCGTCCATCGCCGGCATGACGCGACGGGCGTCGGCGACGCTGTAGCCGGTGTTGGCGTCGGTCAGGATGGCGATGTCGTCGCCGAAGCGGCGGCGGATCGCCGTCATGCGGGCGATGTCGGCCGCGACGGTGTCGCCGATGCGGAGTTTTAGCGCGCGGTAGCCCGCCTCGACCATGGGCACCGCTTCGGCGACCAGCGAATCGGGCGCCTGGTAGCCGAGCGAGATGCCGCCCGCATAAGCCGGCACCGGCTTGGCCGTGCCGCCCAAAAGCTTGTAGAGCGGCCAGCCGACGGCCTTGCCCTTGATGTCCCACAGCGCCTGGTCGATGCCGCTCATCGCCATGGCGGTGGCCGCGCCCATGCCGTGGCTACCGAGCTGGAACTTGTAGATCCTGGCCCAGATGCCGACCGTGTCGGTCGCGTCCTGGCCGACCACGAAGCCTTTCAGCGTGGTGTTGATGAGATGGCCGATGCTGCCCGGCGAGCGCGCATGATGGCTCTCGCCCCACCCCGTGATCCCGTCCTCGGTCGTCACCTTCACCATGACGCAGTCGCGCTTGGTCATGGTGCCGATGCCCAGCGACACCTGCTGCTCCTTCGGGACACGGAAGGAGGTCGGGTAGGCTTTGACGTCGACGACTTTCATTTTGCGATCCCCCACCGTCGCTACAGCATCCTCGTGGCGCGTGTCCGGACGATTTCAACGATTCTTTCCAGCATCACGCCCGCTGCCTTCCTTGCCCGTCGGTTGGCAACCAACGGCAACTTGAGACGAGCAGAAACCTTCTGCAGAGTCGACGCCATCTCCGTCATCAGTTCTTCGGCGCGATCCGCAGGCAAGTCGATCGTCCGGGCAAGGGTCAAGAAGTCCGCGCGGACCAAGCGATCATCCTTGCCGGCGAGCTTGAATGCCATGCGATCGCCGGCGAGTTCCGGAAACACACGCGTCGTCACGGCATCGTACAGCGGGGCGAACCTTACGGACTCGAACTGCCGGGAGCGCGGCCCGGCGATCTTCAGAAGCGACAGGTTCTTGAGATGCATGTCGCCGTCCGCGATCATCCAGGCAAACAGGGCCCGCCGGAACAGGATTTCCAGATCGTGTATCGGATCGGTCGACAGCGGACGCAACGCCCTGGCCATGCGCTCGATCGTGCCGTCGTATTTCGCCGACGGAGGCAGGTCGAGTACCGAGCAGAAGTCCTCCATCGCCAGCAGGCGACGATCGTGAGTGCCGTTGCGAATGTCGAAACGCTCGACGAGCAGCGCGGGCGCCATGTCGTCCGGCATGTCGACCAATGCGGCGGCCGGCACCTCGAAGCCTACGTCGCGGCCGAGCTGCAAGCAGCACCACTCGACGACCGGCAGGTTGATGTAGCTCCCCGTGCCCGCAGGCTTCAGGATATGGGTGAAGGGATATCTATCGGCCGGCACCAGCGTTCCATCGGATCTGAGGGTCATCGGCGCCTTGATTTGCACACCCGACAGTCGCGGGACCTGTCGATTCGCGTATATCCGCGCCAGGTTCGCTTCAAAGCTTTGTTCGAGTGCATCTCGTTCGGGGCCGGCGTAGCGCCCGCTGAATCGCCCGCCACGCATGAAGCGCTCCAGGCGAACTTGGAAAACGTCTGCCGGAAGAGCGGCAAGCTCCGCCATGTCAGGAGCAATGGTGATGTTGGACATGTAGCGCCTGCCCTGGCGCAGCGTGTCGCGCTCGTCGCGCTCGCCCAGGACCCTGGCCAGCCAGCCTTCCGGCAACAACGATTCGATGAAGGGCGGCAGACGGCCGGGCACCGTCGCGCGGACGAGAGCCGGCCCGTTCCAGCTCGCATCGGGCTGCCACCGCCACTCGTATCCGTCATGGACGAGGCGTCCTATCGGCTTTCGGTGCCAGGCGACGATCAGATCGAGCGCGGCCTTGTTGGCCGGCACTTCGCGGCTGGCCGGTCGATCCAGCAGGTATCGTTCCGCACTCTCCGCCTCATGGAACCATTTGTTCTTCCGGGCCAGGGCGCGGACGGCATCGGCAGCCTTCTCCGGCGTCCCATATTCTTCGACGAGACGCCCGGCCATTGCCTTGCGCGTCGCATCGTCGATGGCTGCCGCATGTTCGCTTCGGCGGCGGAAGGATTCCAGGAACCGCTGTCTCGGCGATGAAGCTTCCACTCGCATTTCGCCCATGTCGTCGCCGACAACCGCATTGACGATCGATGGGTAGGCCGGTGCCTCGTTTTGGACTATCTCCAGCCCGCGCAACCGCGTGCGCTGATTGCGCGCCCCGCTGATGTAGAGCTTGCCTTCCGATGTCGGCCCGAGCACCACGGCGCTGGCCGAGGCGAGGTATGCCTTGGGGTAGAGATAACGGGCGATGCGCACGGCATGACCCAGCACCATGGCGTCGATGTCGCCCGGATCGGCATAGACACCGCGTACCAACGGTATGAGCTCGCCCGCCTTTGCCCGCTGATGGGCGCGTTTGGCATCGATCGTCTCGCCGACGAGGTGGAGGCCCATGGATGATCTCGCATTTGAGATGCGGGATAATCAGGTGCTTTCCTCACCTTGGCAAGAATTATCTCGCATCTGAAATGCGCAATAATCAGATAGAGTGGCTCCCTCTGTCATCCCGAGGGCGAAGCCCGAGGGACCTTTGAGGCCATAGGAAAGGTCCCTCGCTGCGCTCGGGATGACAGTGTGCCTCAGGCCACTTTGTACTTATTCAACACCTCGCGATCGATCTCGATGCCGAGTCCTGGTCCGCCCGGCACCTTCACGATCCCCTTCTTCTGCTCGATCGGCTCCAGCGCCAGGCGATCGCGCAGCGGGTTGGGCGTCTGTTCGAACTCCAGCATCGGCGGCATCGGCCGGAAGGCCGGTGGCTGATCCGGCAGGGCCGCGAGGAACTGCACCGTGGCCGCGAGCCCGATCGCCGAGCCCCAGGCGTGCGGCACGCATTCGACGCCGAAGGCGCTGGCCAAGGTCGCGATCTTGCGGCACTCCGAGAAGCCGCCGGCGGCACAGAGGTCGGGCTGCACGATGTCCATCGCTTTCTTGGCGATGACGTCGCGAAAGCCCCAGCGCGTGAAATCGTTTTCGCCGCCCGCCACCGCCATGTCGAGCGCGCGGGTCACCTCGATATAGCCGTCATGGTCCTCCGGGCTGATCGGCTCCTCGAACCACAGGATGTCGTGCTCCTCCAGCAGGCGGCCGAGCTTGATGGCGTTGGGCACCGAGAAGCAGTGGTTGGCGTCGACCGCGAGCTTGACCTCGGGCCCGATCGCCCGGCGCACCGCGCCAACGCGCCTGGCATCGAGCTTGAGGTCGCCCAGGCCGATCTTCATTTTTATGGCGCGAAAGCCGTCGTTCTTGAATTCCAGCGCCTCTTCCACGGCCTCCTCGACCAGCCGGTCCATGTCGATGAAGTAGAGGCCGGTCGCGTAGGGAATGACCTCGCTGCGATAGGCGCCGCCGATCAGCTTGTGCACCGGCTTAGCAACGGCGCGGCCCATGATGTCCCACAGCGCGATGTCGATGCCGGAGATGGCCGAGATCGCCATGCCCGTCGTGCCGTAGTCCTTTATGCGATTGTAGAGATCCTCCCAGATCGCTTCGACGTCGAACGGATCCTTGCCGACGACACGCGCCTTGTACTGAGTGTCAATGAAGGTTTTCGCGACAGCGGCCGGCCCGTAGCACTCGCCCCAACCGGTGACGCCCTCGTCGGTCGAGATCTCGACCACGCAGGACGCGCGCGTGCCGTAGACCCAGCCGCGCGCCGAGACGAACGGCTTGTCGACCTTGCATTGCAGGATGTGGCAGGCGACGTCGGTTATCTTCATTGGCTCCTCCAGGGCGGCGCCTCCCGCAAACCTGAAGGGCCTTCTCGCGTGCGCGCCACACTACTTTGCCCCGACAGTTGCCAGAACGTAAATTTTGCGGGAGCCTCCCGGCCCAGCCATGCCCTCGCCTGCCGCCGAGTACGATGACATCGCGGCCGACTATGCCGCCTCCAAGCAGCTTCCCTATCGTGTCGTGGTGGAGGCGCCGACTTTGTTCGCCCTCGCCGGCGATGTTCGCGGCAAGACCGTTCTCGACCTTCCCTGCGGCGACGGAACCTACGCGCGAGCCTTTGCCCGGCGCGGTGCTGCCTCGGTGCTGGGGGTAGATCTCTCCAGCGGCATGGTCGAGCGCGCCCGACTGAGCGAAAGCGAAACCCCTCTTGGCATTCGCTACCAGGTCGGCGACGCCGCAAGTCTCGGCACGCTGGGGGCCTTCGATCTGGTTGTCGCCTGCTATCTGTTCAACTACGCCCGCACGGCCGCCGAACTGCTGGCGTTCGCTCGCACGGCCGCGGCGAACCTGAAGCCGGGTGGACGGCTCGTCGGCATCAACGACAACCCGTTGACGGCTTTCGGGGGCCTCCAGTCCTACGCCGGTTACGGATTCCTGCGTGACGTGGACACGCCGGTCCGGGAGGGTTCTCGCATCCGTTACTCCTTCCCCAAGCCGGACGGCACGACCTTCGGATTCGACAATTTCTGGCTGTCTCCGGACACCTATCGCGCGGCTTTCGCCGAAGCGGGGCTCGTGGCCTTCGACTTTGTCGAGTGCCAGGCCAATCCAGCCGAGAGCCAGGAGCCCGGCTTCTGGCAGGCTTTTCTTTCAGACTGTCCGCTCACTGGCCTCAGTGCCAGGCGCCCCGACTAGAACCAGGACGCCTTGTCGACCTGGTTACGCAGCGGATGGCCGGCGCCGAAGGCACGACAGTTGTCCGCCATGATTTCAAACCGACGCTCGTCGAGATATGGCCCGTGGCCTGCCATGTGCGGCGTGAGCAACACGTTCGGCATTGCCCACAGCGGGTGCTCGCGCGGCAGCGGCTCCTGCTCGTAGACGTCGAGGGCGGCGCCGGCAATCTCGCCCGCTTGCAGCGCTGCCACCAGGTCATCCAGCCTGGTCGTCATGCCGCGGCCGATGTTGATGAAGAACGCCGTCCGCTTCATGCGCTGGAAGCGGGTGCGGTTGAAGAAACCTTCGGTCGCCGGGGTATGCGGCACCGTCAGGATGACGAAATCCGCGCGCGGCAGCAGCTCGTCCAGGGCAGTCGGTGGATGCAGCTCGGCTACTCCCTCCGGCGCCGCCGTGCGGCGCGCGTCGGTCGCCAGCACGGTCACGCCGAAGGCCGCAAGCAGGCGCGCGGCCTCGGCGCCGATGCCGCCGACGCCGACGACCAGGGCCGTCGCTTCGGGCAGATGTACGACGTCGCCCGTCTCCAGCGGGCTCTTCTTCCACTCGCGGCGCAGCTGTTGCGGAATGAACACGTGCAGCCCGCGGGCAAACGCCAGCACGAAGGCCAGGATGTGGGCGCCGATATGGTCGTTGAAGATCTCGCGGAAGTTCGTCACGGCCACCGGATGGCTGACAAGCTCGGGATAATAGTAGCCGGCCGCCGGCGCCGCCTGAGGCGCCTGCAGCCAGCGCAACTTCGTGGCCTTCGACAGGAGGTCCTTGCCGAGCCAGCCGAAGGCGGCTTCCGCATCGACGATCTCGCGCGCGGCGGTGTCCGCATCCTCACAGACGACCACGCGGACCTCCGGCACGGCTTCGGCCAGGCGCCTGGCCCAGCCGCGAGTCGTGTCGGTCTGCGGCGGCAGCATGACGAACTTGAAGGAATTCCTGCTGGTCACGGTGGTCCCTCCCTGCCGGGAAACCACTCTAGCGACTGTCCGTGCGGGCCCGTCCAGGCTTTTGGCACGCCATCGACCGCCAAGAGAAACCTGCCACTCGGTGCTGCCGGCGCGCGGATGGCGATGTCGTGAAAGACCGATGGCACCTCGTTGCTGATCCAGACGGCGCGCGATTGGCGGACCGTGTCGACGAAGTGCAGGCGCGCCTCGGCGGTGCTGACATAGGCCAGCACCGCCGTGTGAAAGACGACAAGCGTCGCCTCGGCCGGCGCCTCAGCCATCAACGTCTCGAGGTCGCGTAAAAGATCGCCACGCACGACGCGCGGCGGATCGCGTCGCGCGACGGCAAGCGCCGCGCGGAGATTGCGGCGGCGGTCCTCCTGCTCGGGCCAGATCAACGCGCTGAGCCAGGCCGTGTCCTCATCGGACGCAACGTCGAGCGGATTGAGATCGAGGCCGGCCCGCCAGACGATGCGCGGCAGCGCCGTGGGCAGCGGCGCGGGACCCGTCACGGCGCAGCCGAAGACGGGCGCGTCGGGACTTGGCGGCGCAAGGCGGGCGTGTCCCCAGTCGTAGCCGTAGCGGTCGGGCAGCAGGCAGAGGCCGGCCGATGCGCCGACTTCGATGAGCGCCAGCGGCTGCGGAAGTGCTGCCAGCAGCGGCAGCAGGACGGCGCAGCGCGCGGGGTCGTTGGTCTGGGTGGTGCGCGCCAGCATCGTGGCGCGCAGCTCCTCGGCGCGGCGTGCGACCATCCTGGTCAGCGACTTGATGTCGGGCGGCCGGCCGGCGATCAGGGTCGCAGCCCCCAGCAGCAGGTTGGGTTGGCGTCGCGGCGGCGGCAGGTCGATCAGGAAGCGCAGGACATCGGCCGAAGCAGCGATGTCCCGCGCCAGGCGCTCATAGTGCGGCGAGACTCCCCGGGCTTCGTCGGTTGCGAACCTGCGATAGCGCTCCGCGAGACGGACCAGCGATTCCTCAGCCATGAGCCTCAGTAGTTCTCTAGTCCGGACAATGACAATTCATGCGGAAGACATTGTATTCCCGCACCCACACTTCCCACAGGTGGGCGCGCCGTATGGCCGGCGCCCGTCGTGTGCCCCAGGCCATCCTCATGGTACGGCCCTGCCGGCATCCCGCCGCGCAGCCACCCTTCTTCGGACAGCGGATGGCGCGAACGCGGACCACCGCACGGCCGAGTTGGCGCCGGGCCTCCGCGCGCGCTTCGCGAAGCGCGGCGCCTGCGGTGGCGGCAAGCGCCGCAGCTTCTCCGCTTGCCCTGATGTGGACCGGCCGGCATCTGTTCGTGCCATACGGGCCGACGGTCGACGCGATGGTATGCGGAATGAGCATGCTGCCCTCCCTTCGGCATGAGCCCGCGAACGTGAGCACGTTAAACATAGTGCAACCGTCGGACAATCGCGGCGCTCACCACGCGACGACACGCAGGTCCGGCCACCGGGCCTGCCACTTCTTCACCTTGGCATCGTAGATCGCCTGCGTGATCTGCTTCTTGTTGGGTCGCACGATCAGGCCCAGCAGGTCCGACAGGCCATAAGGCGCGAAGACATGGAGCCCATCCGCGCGCGGCTGGACGCCGACCGCGGTGGCCGTCGTCGGAAAGGTGGAAATGGCGTCCTCGGTCGAGACATAGGGCGCGAGGACGTCGCCGAATTTCTCGGCGTACCAAAGGTGCACGCGCGCCTCGTTCTTGACGTCGATCCACAGGCCGAGATCGGCGAACAGGGTGCGGATTCGCGCTGCATGAGCAGCCTCCGTCTCCGCGGAGAGGTCACCGCCATCGAAGTAGACGAGATCGATATCGGAGATGCCGTGCGCGGCCGGCAGCCCGAACGCATCGTTCCAGACGGTCTGCGCGAGACAGCCGGCGACCAGCCAACAGTCCGGCAAGCCGATGTCCGGCCATCGATCGACGATCGGCGCGACAATCGGGCTTCGCGACAACAGCTGCTGCAGCTGGTTTTCCTGACTCTGCACGCAACCCCGCTGGTTCCTCGACACGGTGATTTTGGCAGCGTACGCCGGCCAGGACATCGAATATTGGTAACTTGGCCCTGCGTTCGATCCATGCTTGGTTGACAGGCAGAGGCTCCCTGACACGCCATTGGGGGGAGGAAACGCGATGCCACAGACGGACCAGGACAAGGCCGCGACGGCGCACGGCAAGATCATCGCCCGGGCGTGGCGCGATCCGGCGTTCAAGGCGAAGCTGATTGCCGACCCGCACGCGACGCTGAAGGAAGCCGGCGTTGCCATGCCGGAAGGCGTGACGGTCAAGGTGGTGGAGAACACCGACACTCATTACCACCTGGTGCTGCCGCCCAGGCCCAGCGGCGAACTCTCCGACGAGGCCCTCGATAAAGTGGCGGGGGGCTATCCGGCGACGTGGGATCGTCAGCCGGGGACACCGTCACTCACACGAGGCGCTCGATAGTCGGGCCGGCTGCTGGCAAGCCTGGCAGCGCTTCGGTACTATCCCCAGCGACGCCACCGGGAACATCGATCCATGCGCACTCGGATATTGACGACGATGGGATTGGCGCTGGTCGCGGCCGGCTGCGAAGGGCCTTATTACGGCAAGGAGCTGCCTGTCGCTGCCCAGCCTCCCGCCTTGATCTGCGCCGGCTACGGCTTGCGCCCTGGCGGCCCAACCTACGACACCTGCATCGCCTACCAGGAGTCCAGGGCGCAGGCCTATCCGAGCCAGTCGGTTCCGCCCTTCCGGATGGACCAGTACAACAACAGGGTCGATGCCCAGGGCTATCGCGTCGATGGCACGGGCCGCCGCATGCCCGTCGACAGCCTTTATTATCGCCCTTAGGACGGGCCTTCGCGGTCTCAGGCTTTGACGCCGATCAGCAGGTTGCCGAGCTTGTCCTGGACGACCCGGTCACCCGGCTCGACGACGGTCGTGCAGTCGAGCTGTTCGAGAATCGCCGGTCCGTCGAAGCGCGCATCGATTGGCAGCTTCTCGCGGGCATAGATCGGTGTCTGCCGCCAGCCGTCGTTGAACCACACACGACGTTCGCCGACCTGCGCGGCCTTCAGGGTGGGCGCGCGCTCGGTGGCGGCCAGGACCGCCAGGGAAATCTCCGGCCGCACGCCGATCACCGCGGTGTGCAGGTTGACCAGCACCGGCGGGATCTCCGCCAGCTCGATGCCGAAGCGACGCCAGTAGGCCGCGGCAAACGCCTTGTGCAGCCCTTCTACGCCGATGCTTTGGTTCTCGACGGCGACCGACAGGATGTGGCTCTGGCCCTGGAACTGCATGTCGGCGCTCAGGACCCGGCGCAGCTCGCGCACCGGCACGCCTTCCTTGACGATGGTCTTGCGGCCCTCGGCCGCCTGCTCGGCGTAGATGCCCGAGATCGTCGCGTCGTCGATCGCCGACAGCGGCTTGTTGACGGTGCGGACATAGTCGTGGCGCAGGTCGGCCACGACGCAGCCCAGCGCGTTGGTGATGCCGGGCCGGGCCGGCACCAGCACGGTCGGGATGCCGAGCTCGCGCGCCAGCGCCGTGGCGTGCAGGGGCCCCGCGCCGCCGAAGGCGAACAGGGCGAAGTCGCGCGGATCGTGGCCGCGCGACAGCGAGACGAGCCGGATGGCGCCGGCCATGCGGTCGTTGGCGATGCGCAGGATGGCCGCCGCGGCGGCTTCGGCATCGAGGCCGAGTCGCTTGCCGACCTTCTGCTCGATCAGGCCGCGCACATGATCGAGGGTCACCGGATGGTCGACGCCCAGCAAACGGTCGGGATTGAGCCGGCCCAGCACCAGGTTGGCGTCGGTGATGGTGGGTTCGGTCCCGCCGCGGCCGTAGCAGATCGGCCCGGGCCGCGCGCCGGCGCTCTCCGGGCCGACGCGCAGCATGCCCGCTGCATCGACCGAGGCGATCGAGCCGCCGCCCGCGCCGATCGTGTGCACGTCGACCATCGGCACGTGGATGGGCATGGCGTATTCCAGCTCGAGCTCGCCCGACACGGTCGGCACGGCGTTCTCGATCAGGCCGACATCGGTCGAGGTGCCGCCCATGTCGTAGGTGATCAAGTTGGGGTGGCCCGAGGCGCGGCCGGTATAGGCCGCCGCCATCACGCCCGAGGCGGGGCCCGACATCACCGTGTTCACCGCGGCGAGCGCGATGAACTGCGAGGAGGCCGTGCCGCCATTGCCCTGCATCACCAGGATGTCGCGGTCGAAGCTTTTGCCCAGAAGCTCCAGGCGCAGGCGCGTGAGATAGCGGTCGAGCACCGGCTGTACCGAGGCGTTGACCGCCGCCGTCACGCCGCGCTCGTACTCGCGGTATTCCGACAGGATGGCGTGGCCCGCCGTGATGTAGCCGTTGGGCCACAGAGAATGGACGATCTCGGCGGCGCGCTTCTCGTGCGCGGGGTTGATGTAGCTGTGCAGGAAATGGATCACCACAGCCTCGCAGCCGAGCGCGATCAGCTTCTTCGCTGCTTCGCCGACCGCCGCCTCGTCGAGCGGGGTCAGCACCTTGCCGTCGGCGTCCATGCGCTCCGGTACTTCGAGGCGGACCTCGCGGTCGATCAGCGGATTGAAGGTGCCGCGCAGGCCGTAGGGTTGCGGCCGTGTGCGGCGGCCGAGCTCCAGCACGTCGCGGAAGCCCTTGGTCGTGATGAGTCCGACCTTGGCGATCTTGCGCTCGAGGATGGCGTTGGTGGTCGTGGTCGTGCCGTGCACCAGGGCCTGCACGGCGGCGGGATCGGCATCGGCCGCGGCCAGCGCCGCCATGAAGCCGACCGCCTGGTTGTCGACCGTGGTCGGCACCTTGGCGAGCTTGACGGTGTTGGAGCGCGGGTCGACCGCTAAAAGGTCGGTGAAGGTGCCGCCGACGTCGATGCCGACCGTGAGGAAACGCGGAGCCATGGCTAGAGCCGAATGATTGCGCTGGGGGCGCGCCACTCCAGTGGCGCGTCATGTCTTCCGGACCGCGCGCTTCCAGCGCGCTCAAGCTCATGAGCGCGCTGGAAGCGCGCGGTCCAGAAGAGCTTGAGAAGACGCGCCACTGGAGTGGCGCGCCCCCAGCGATGACTCGTGACGGATTCGCACATGCTCTACACCGACAGATACTGTTCGCGGAGGGCAGCGTCGGCCGTCAGCTCGGCCATCGAACCGCCGAAGCGGATCTGGCCCTTCTCGATGATATAGGCGCGGTCGGCCACCGCCTGGGAGAAATGCAGGTTCTGCTCGGAAAGGAGCACGCAGAGGCCCTCGCCTTTCAGGGCATGGATGGAGCGGGCCATCTGCTCGACGATGATGGGCGCCAGGCCTTCCGACGGCTCGTCTAAAAGCACGCAGCGCGGGTTGCCCATCAGGGTGCGGGCGATGGTGAGCATCTGCTGCTCGCCGCCCGACATGCGCCCGCCCGGCCGCTCGCGCATGTTGGCGAGGTTGGGGAAGAGCGCGAAGAGCTTGTCCTCGGTCCACGACGGCGCGTCCTTGCGCGGCGGCTGCAGGCCGACGGCGAGGTTCTCCATGACGCTGAGCTCGGTGAAGATGCGGCGATCCTCGGGCACGTAGCCCAGGCCCAGGCGGGCGATGCGATAGGGTTGCAGGCGCTCGATGCGCCGGCCATCGAACGTCACTTCGCCCTTGGCCGCCGAGACCAGGCCCATGATGGTCTTCATCATCGTGGACTTGCCGGCACCATTGCGGCCCAGCAGGGCCACAACCTCGCCGGCCGACGCTTCCAGCGACACGCCATGCAGGATGTGGGCGCGGCCGTAGTAGGCGTGCAGGTCTTTTATCAGGAGCATGGAGGCTCCTCGTTGAGCGTCATGTCTTCTGGACCGCGCGCTTCCAGCGCGCTCAAGCTCATGAGCGCGCTGGAAGCGCGCGGTCCGGAAGAGCATGAGAACGAAGACATCAGTGCGTGCCTCCCAAGTAGACGGCGCGCACGTCGGGATTGGCGCGCACCTCCTGCGGCGTGCCGCCGGCGATCAGCTGGCCGCGATCGAGCACGATGATGCGGTCGGCCTGGCTGAACACCACGTCCATGTCGTGCTCTGTGAACAGCACGGCGATCCTTTGCGCGCGCGCGAGGCTTGCTGCCAGCTCCATCAGGGCGACGCGCTCCTTGGGGGCCATGCCGGCGGTCGGTTCATCCATCAGCAGCAGGCGCGGCTGGTTGGCGAGCGCCATCGCAAGCTCGACGCGCTTCAGGTCGCCGTAGGCCAGCACGCCGCAAGGACGGCCCGCCTGGTCGAGCATGCCGACCTGGCCCAGCAGCGCATCGGCCTCGGCGGTGAAGGCGGTGCCGAAGCGGCCGAGCAGCGAACGCAGCCGGCCGGCGTGCGAGTAGAGCGCCATCTGCACGTTCTCGCGCACCGACAGCGAGGCGAAGGTCGCGGTGATCTGGAAGGTGCGGCCGACACCGAGCCGCCAGATCTGGCGCGGCCTCATGCCGACGATGTCGCGGCCTTCCAGGCGCACGATGCCGCCGTCGGGCGCGAGCTGGCCGTTCAGCATGTTGAAGCAGGTGCTCTTGCCCGCGCCGTTGGGACCGATCAGGGCCAAAAGCTCGCCGGCGTCGACGGCGAAGGAGACGTCGGCCACGGCCTGCACGCCGCCGAACGACTTGTGCAGGCCTTCGACTTGCAGGACCGCCGTCATGCGCGGGCCTCGCGCCAGCGCTGTGTCAGCGCCTTCAGGCCGCCTATAAGGCCCTGCGGGAAGAGCAGCACGATCGCCAGGATCACCACGCCCATGACGGCGCGCCAGAACTCGGTGCGCCGGGCGACCTCGTCGCGCAGCCAGGTGAAGATGGCGGCACCGGCGAGCGGTCCGGTCAGGGTCTCGACGCCGCCCAGCAGCACCATGATCAGCCCGTCGGTCGACTGGGCGATGGAGATGGCCGAGGGCGAGATGCTGCCCTTGGAGAAGGCATAGACCGCGCCGGCCAGACCGGCGAGGGCGCCGACCAGAACGAAGGCCATCCATTGATAGGCGCGCAGGTCGATGCCGATCGCCTCGGCGCGCAACGGGGAATCGCGGCCGGCGCGCAGGGCGAAGCCGAAGGGCGAGAACAGCACACGCCACAGGAGCGCGATGCCGGCGCCGCAGAAGGCGAGCGCGAGATAGTAGTAGGCGGTCTTGCCGGCGAGCCAGGCCGACGGCCAGACGCCGAACACGCCGTTGCTGCCGCCGGTGAAGGAATCCCACTGGAAGACGATCGACCAGCTGATCTGGGCGAAGGCCAAGGTCAGCATGGCGAGGTAAACGCCCGACAGGCGCACGCAGAACCAGCCGTAGACCACGGCGAAGGCGCCGGCGACCAGCGGCGCCAGCACCAGGGCCGCTTCCATCGGCAGGCCGCCGCGCTTCAGCAGCAGGCCGGCGGCATAGGCGCCCAGGCCGAAATAGGCGGCGTGGCCGAACGACACCATGCCGGCCGGGCCCATGATGAAGTGCAGGCTTATAGCGAACAGGGCGAAACAGAAGATGTCGGTCAGCAGGATGGTGACGTAGCGGTCGGCGGCGATGGGCACGGCGAGCAGCAGCACCAGCCCAACCAGCACGAAGGTCCAGGACGGCACGGTGAGCGGCGGCGCGGGATCGGCGGCGAGGCGCTGCGCGGCCTGCGGCTTGCCCAACAGGCCGAAGGGGCGGACGACCAGGACGATCGCCATGATCAGGAATTCGACCACCAGGGTGAGCTTGGAGAAGACGATCTCGGCGCCGAACCAGTTCACGGTGCCGACGCCGATGCAGAAGGCCTTCGCGACGCCGATCAGCACGGCGGCCAAAAAGGCCCCGCCGATGCTGCCCAGGCCGCCGACCACGGTGACGACGAAGGCGTCGGCGATGACGGAAAGGTCGAGCTCGAGATTGGCGGGCTCGCGCGGGATCTGTAGCGCGCCGCCCAGGCCCGCCAGCACCGAGCCGACGAAGAACACCGAGGTGAAGAGCTTGGCCTGGTCGACGCCGAGCGCCCCCACCATCTCGCGGTCCTGGGTGGCGGCGCGCACCAGCGCACCCCAGCGCGTGCGGGTCAGCAGCAGCCACATGGCGAGCAGCACGACGGGACCGATGGCGATCAGCAGCAGATCGTAGGCGGGAATGCGGCGGCCCAGGATTTCTATCGCCATGGAGAGGCCGGGGGCTCGCGGGCCTACAAGGTCCTCGGCGCCCCAGGTGAAGAGGGCGATGTCCTTGATCACCAGCACGACGGCGAAGGTGGCTAAAAGCTGGAACAGCTCGGGCGCGCGGTAGATGCGGCGCAGGACCAGCACCTCGATCAGCACGCCGACCAGGCCGACGGCGAGCGCCGCCAGCACGACCGAGGTCCAGAAGCCCACGGGCGTGCGGCCGAGCGCCTGGATCAGGCTGTAGGCGCCGTAGAGGCCCAGCATGTAGAGCGAGCCGTGCGCGAAGTTGACGATCCGCGTCACGCCGAAGATCAGCGACAGGCCGGCCGACACCAGGAACAGCGATGCCGCAGCCGCCAGCCCGTTCAGGAGCTGGATGATGATGGAGGCGAAGGTCACTTCAGGGGTTAGCCTTCCTCCCCAGCGAAGCTGGGGAGGTGTCGGTGTCTTACACCGACGGAGGGGTCATGGGCGTCAGTACTGATGCTCATGACCCCTCCGCCCGCTACGCAGGCACCTCGCCTTCGCGGACTCCGCGAAGGGGAGGAAAGCGCCTTCATCAATTCGCCGGCCTCATCTTCTTCACCTCGTCATCCGGCGGCAGCACGTCCTTGCCGTCGACGAAGCGCCATTCCTTCATGTAACCCTTGCCGTCCTTCACACCGATGCGGCCGACATAGGCGCCCATGGTCGACTGATGGTCGATGGGCCGGTACTCGATCATGCCGAACGGCGTCAGCACGGTGAGGCCGCTCGCCGCCTTGATCAGCTTGTCCTGGTCGAGCGAGCCCGCCTTCTTGATGATCTCGACCGCCGACATGATGGTGGCGTAGCCCACCACCGAGCCGAGCCGCGGATAATCCTTGTACTTGGCCTGGTAGGCATCGAGGAACTTGGTGTGCTCGGGCGTCTTGATCTCGCTCCAGGGATAGCCCGTGACGTACCAGCCGTCGGGCGCCTCCTCCTTCAGGGGATCGAGATACTCGGGCTCGCCCGCCAACAGGTTGAAGACTTCGACGCCCTTGAAGATGCCGCGCTGCTGGCCCTCGCGCACGAACTTGGCGAGGTCGGGACCGAACAGCGAGGAGAAGATCGCGTCGGGCTTGGCGTCGGCCAGGGCCTGCACCACCGCGCCGGCGTCGATCTTGCCGAGCGGGGTGGCCTGCTCGGTGACGAACTCCACGCCGGGCTGCTTGGCCGACAAAAGCTTCTTGAAGGCGGCCGTGGCCGACTGGCCGTATTCGTAGTTGGGATAGACGATGGCCCAGCGCTTCTTGTTGAGCTTGACGGCATCGGGAATGAGCATCGCCGTCTGCATGTAGGTCGAGGTGCGCAGCCGGAAGGTGTAGGCGTTGCCCGAGTCCCACACGATCTTGTCGGTGAGCGGCTCGGCGGCGAGGAACAGCACCTTGCGCTGCTTGGCGAAGTCGGCGACGGCGAGTCCCACGTTCGACGGAAAGGTGCCGACCAGGAACGAGGCGCCTTCGCGGCTCAACAGCTCCTCGGCCACGCGCACGGCGTCGCCGGGATTGCCGTTGTCGTCTCGGCTTATAACCTCGATCTTGCGGCCGAGCACGCCGCCCGCGGCGTTGACCTCCTCGACCGCGAGCTCCCAGCCCTTCTTGTAGGGTTCGAGGAAGGCCGGAAAGACCTTGTAGCTGTTGAGCTCGCCGATCTTGATCGGGCCTTGCGCGCTCGCCGGCGCGATGATCGACAGCCCGACCAGCGCCGCAGCGCCAGCGAGCAACTTATTGCGGGTCAGCATGTCATCCCCTCCGTGAAGCAGACCTTTTCTCCCTGACCGAGCCTACCGAGCCCGGCCTACGCATCACAAGCCGCTCAGTTCGCGAAAGAAGAGCGCGCCTGTATCCCCCAATGACCGTCCTGCCGCGTGACGATGTAGATCGTCTCGAAGCGGCCGATCAGCGAGCCATCCGCCTTCCAGCGGCTGAACGCCACCTTCAGATGCACCTTGTCCGGCCCGACATGGATCGGCGTGCGCTCGTCCCATTGGCTGCGCGCCCAGCCGTCGCCGGCGCGCGCCCGAAAATCGGCGAGCTTGTAGTCGCCGTGGTTGTTCCAGACCACGACCTTGCCGCCGGCCAGCCGCACATGCGGGAAATTGCACGCCGCATTGGTGGCCGGCTCGTCGCCGCGATTGAGGCCGTCCATGTAGGCGTCGAGCACTACCATCGCCTCTTTCAGTGGATCGCTCATCCCACCCTCTTTCGAGCAAGTGCCGTGCCGCTCGTCTCGAGGCGCCATTGGCCGTGCAGGGAGATCGCCGCACCCTCGATCAGGCCGCAGAGTTTCAGGCGCCGGGCCTCCGCGGCGCCGCGGTCCAATGCCTCATCGATCGCCGCGTCGGACAGCGGCCCAACCGCGACGGTAACCGGCAGGTCGCCAAGATCGCTGTCGGGATCGAGCTCACGTGCCGGACGGCGCTCGACGGCCGGGTGATCGAGGTTCACCGCATTGGCGATCAGGGTTGCAGCGGCGTCGGCGGCCGCGGCGGTCGCCGCCAGCACCGTCGCCGCATCGGCGATGCCCAATGAAAATGAGCGCCCGCCACGGCCCGACGTGGCGATGCCGCGCGCGGGCTGCTCGAAGGTGAGACGCGCCATGCCGTCGAGGGCGGTGGCGAAGATGCCGGCGCGCAGCTCGTGGCCCGGCGTCAGGTGAATGGCGATGTCGCCGCCGTCGTTGACGTAAGCCTTGTCGAGCGTGCGGCCGCGCAAAAGCGCCTGCAGCATCTCGTCGGCGACGGCGCCGGCCACCGCCGCCATGGGCGTGATGTAGATGGCGCGATGCGGCCACACGGCTTCGGCCATGCGACGCGCCACCCGGCCTTGCAGCAGCGGATAGGCACTGCCCACTGGACGGCGCAGCGTCGGTAGCTCGCGCACCAAGGTCGGCAGGATGTCGGCAAAGCGATCGATCGCCTGGGCATAGGCGCGCTCGACCTCGGCCGTCGCGCCGAACGCTTCGACTATAAGGTCGATCGGTCCGTGCTGCAGATGCAGGCGGCCGTCAGGGAACCGGGCAGCAATGGCGCTCATTGGTCGAGCCGCACCTTGTGGGCGCGCAGCACGTCTTCGAGGGTGACGGCGCGCGAGGCGTAGCCGCCCAGTGCCGCGTAGTCGGCAGCGCGCAGGGTGAACTCGATGGGCGCGACCAGCGCCGGCGTCGGCACGTAGCCGAAGGACTTCTCCGGCATTTTCGCGACATCGACCATCAGGGTGATGCCGCCGCCCGGCCAGACATAGGCCGGCACGCCGCCCAAGGTGACCTTGGTCAAGGCATCGCGCACCGAGCGCGTCAGCCGCACGGGATTCTCGGTGACGCCGGCGCGCAGCGAGCCGCCGGCGCCGGCCATGAACATCACGGTGCACAACGCGGGCTCGCAGTTCTCGGCGATGCGCTCGACGACGTGGCGCACCGGCGCCGGCATGTCGGCGGGCCTGGGCTTCAGGTCGTGGTCGAGCTCGAACCACGCCGAATGCTCGCCGGTGGTCGAGACCATCAGAAGTTTCAGGCCGGGCCAGGCCTGCTTGGGGTCGATCTTCTCGATGATGTCCAGCGGATCGGAGACGTTGGTGCCGCCCCAGCCCAGGCCGGGCTCGGCGACCTGGAAGTAGCGGCCGGGCGTCGACTTGCGGCCGCGCACGCGGATGCCGGCCGGCTTCATGTCGAGGAAGCGGCCGCCCTGGTGCTCGCTGAGCACGCCGGTGATGTGGTCGTCGACCACGATCACCTCGTCGACATGGCCCTGCCATTGCGGGGCGAACATGCCGATGGCGGCCGAGCCGCAGCCCACGCGCATGCGTTCCTCGCGCGTGCCGTTGACCACCGGCGGCCGGTCGGCCTGAACCACGACGGTCGAGCCGTCGTCGATCGCAAGCTCGACGGGCTCGCGGTTGCAGAGGGCCAAAAGCGCCTCGCAGGTGACGACGCCCTCCTTCTTGCTGCCGCCGACCAGGTGATGCACGCCGCCCAGCGACAGCATCTGCGAGCCGTACTCGGCCGTGGTGACGTGGCCGACGGCCTCGCCCTTGACGCGCACCGCGGCCTGCTCGGGGCCGAGATAGCGGTCGGTGTCGATCTTCACCTTGACGCCGCAGTAGCTGAAGATGCCCTCGGTCACAACGGTGACCATGTCGACGCCCTCGTGCCTGGACGAGACGATGAACGGGGCGGGCTTGTAGTCGGGATAGGTCGTGGTGGCGCCGATGCCGGTGATGAAGGCGCCCTCGCCCTTGCCCAGTTCGCCGCGCCAGGAATCGCTGCCCTCGACGAAGGCGACGCGCGCGAGATCGGGCTTGGCCAGCAGCACCAGCGGATCGACGCGCACCAGCTTGCCGTCCTCGTTGGCGTAGCGATCGCAGGCGCCGGCGCGGCCCGGGCGGATGCGGCACAGCACCGGACAGGCATCGCAGCGCACGATACCGGCCTTGGCCTCGGACTCGCTGAGCGTGATGTCGTCGCTCATTTTCTCTCCTTCCTCCCCAGCGCAGCTGGGGAGGTGGCCCGAAGGGCCGGAGGGGTCATGGGCCACCGAACTTCCGCTGGATTCATGACCCCTCCGTCCGCTTCGCGGACACCTCCCCAACTGCGTTGGGGAGGGACAGCAAAGCCTCGCGCAGGCGGTGCGGCAACAATGGCACGCGTTTGGCGCGCACGCCGGTGGCGTGATGGACCGCGCCTAAAATGGCCGGCGCCGTCGGCACCAGGCCGGGCTCGCCGACGCCCTTGGCGCCCGACGGACCCAGCGGCTCGCGATCCTCGATCAGGATGCATTCGATCTCGGGCACGTCGCCGATGGTGGGAATGAGATAGTCGTGCAGGTTCTCGGTGCGGCCGGGGAGATATTCCTCCATCAGCGCCAAGCCGAGACCCTGGGCGATGCCGCCCTCGATCTGGCCTTCGACCAGGGTCGGGTTGATGGCCTTGCCGACGTCATGGGCCGCCACCATGCGCAGCACTTTCACCGTGCCCAGCTCGATATCGACCTCGACGACCGCGATCTGGGCGGCGAAGGCGTAGGTCGCATAGGGGATGCCCTGGCCGTCGGCGTCGAGCGGCGTGGTCGGCGGATCGAAGGCGCCCTCGCCCATCAGCGGGCCCGCCGTGGCGAGGTCGATCACCCGCACCTCGCCGCCGTCGCGCACCGTGAGCTTGGCGCCGTCGAGCGACAGCGCCGCCTCCGGCCCGGCATTGGCCAGGCGCAGGATCTGTTGGCGCAGGTCGCGGCCGGCGCGTTCGGCCGCCATGCCCGAGACGAAGGTCTGGCGCGAGGCCGAGGTCTTGCCGGCATCGGCGGTGAGGTCGGTGTCGCCCGAGACGAGCGCGAACTGTGCCGCCGGCAGGCCCAGCGCATCGGCCGCGATCTGGGTCATGATGGTGTTGGACCCCTGGCCAATGTCGACCGCGCCGCTGTAGAGCGTCAAGGTGCCGGCCGGCGACAGGCCGACCCGCATGTGCGAGGGGTTGGACATCGACGTGTTGCCGATCCCGTACCACATGCAGCCAACGCCGACGCCGCGCCGCTTCGGCCCGCCTGCCGCATTGAAGGCCGCGATCTCGTCCTCAGCCTTGCGCCAATGCGGGCGCAGCGCCTCCAGGCACGCGGCGAGGCCGGCCGAGTGTGCCAGCGTCTGGCCGGTCGCCGTGGTGTCGCCGACGCTGAGCGCATTGCGCAGGCGGAATTCGAGGCGGTCGATGCCGAGCTTGTCGGCCAGCTCGTCCATCATCGCCTCGTGGGCGATGGCGGCCTGGGGCACGCCGAAGCCGCGGAAGGCGCCGGAGGGCGGGGCGTTGGTGAACCAGGCATCGCCCCAGGTGCGCACGTTGGGCACGCGGTACGGGCCCATGGCGTGCACCGGTACGCGGTTGGCGACCGTCGGGCCCCAGGAGGCATAGGCGCCGGTGTCGAAGTTCGCCGTCACCTCGCAGGCTAAAAGCCTGCCCTCGGCGTCGCAGCCGAACTTGGCGGCAATGCGCGCGGGATGGCGCTTGGTCGAGGCCGCCATGCTCTCCGGCCGCGTGTAGACCAGGGCGACCGGCCGGCGGAGCTTCCACGCCGCCACCGCCACCAAGGGCTGGACCGAGAGGTCGAGCTTGCCGCCGAAACCGCCGCCGCAGGCCGTCGGTACGATGCGCACGGCCTCGGGCCGCAGCCGCATGACGATCGCCACCTCGTCGCGGTCCATGTAGGGCGTCTGGGTCGAGACATGGATTTCTATGCGATCGCCGACGCGCTCGGCCCAGCCGGCCTCGGGCTCGATATAGGCGTGCTCGACGAAGGCGGTCTCGAACACGCCCTCGGCCACCGCGGCGCAGGTCTCGAAGGCTTCGGCCGGCTTGCCGCACCTGACCCCGCCCTCCAGCAGGAGGTTGCGCGGCTTGTCGGCCTGCACCAGGGAGGCATCGGCGGCCATCGCGGCATCGAGGCCGAGGACGGGCGGCTCCGGCGTCCAGGCGATCGGCACTTCCTCGTCGCGGATCGCCAGCACGACGTCGCGCTCGCCGACCAGGGCGACGACGGCCTCGCCGCGATAGCGCACCTCTGCGTCGGCCAGCACCGGCTGGTCCTTGATGTCGGGATAGATGCCGAAACCGTTCGACGGCACGTCGGCCGCCGTCAGCACTGCCGCGAGACGCCGGCGCAATGGCTCGAGATCGCCCACGGTGAAGCGGGCCCGCGCATACGGCGAGCGCACGACACGGATCCACAGCGCATCGGCGGGAACGCCGTCGGCACCGAACTCTTCACGGCCCGCGATCTTGGCGATGCCGTCGACCCGCGCCAGTCGCGCACCGACTGCACTACCGGCTGGCGGCGCGGCGGGCAGCGCTGTCGTCGCCTCCATGACGGCATCGACGATCTTGCCGTAGCCGGTGCAGCGGCAGAGCACGCCGCCCAGCGCATCCTCGACCTCGCCGCGCGTCGGCCGCGCCGTCTTGGCTAAAAGCTCGCGGGCGGCCATCAGCATGCCGGGCGTGCAGATGCCGCACTGGGCGGCGCCATGGGCAAGGAACGATGTCTGCAGGGCAGCCAGCGTACCGTTGCCGTCGCCCAGGCCCTCGACCGTCTCGACCGTGCGGCCACCGACCTGACCCATCGCCACCAGGCAGGCACAGACCTGCCGGCTGTCGAGCAGGACGGTGCAGGCGCCGCAGTCGCCGGCATCGCAGCCGACCTTGGTGCCGGTGTGTAAAAGGTCGGCGCGAAGTGCCGCAGCCAAGCGCGTGATCGGCGGGCCGTCCCAGGCGACCGATCGGCCGTTCAGGGTGAAGTCGACCTTCATCGGGCGAAGCTCGCCAGCAGGCGGCGCAGCAGGGTGACCACGGCGTCCCGCCGGTAGTCCGCGCTGCCGCGCACGTCGTCGATCGGCGACAGCGGCGCCAGCTGCGCGACATCGACGCGATCGGCCAGACGGTCGCGCGCTGCGCCGACCAGAGCGGCCTCCAGCGCCGGCAGCCGCTCGGCGACCGGCGAGCAGGCGCCGACGGCGACGCGGGCCGCAGCGATGCGGCTCTCAGTGAATTCCAAGGTGGCCGCCGCCATGGCGATCGAGATCACGAGGTAGCGTCGCGCGCCCAGCTTCAGGAACGCGCTTTCAGCATCGTGGCGCGGCCGCGGGACGTGGATCGCCACAACAAGCTCGCCTGGCGCCAGCGCCGTGCGGCGCACGCCGGTGATGAACTGCCGGAGCGGCAGACGACGGGACTCGGGTCCGGCGATCTCGACTTCGGCATCGAGCGCCAGCAGGCCGGGCACGCCGTCGGCGGCCGGCGAGGCGTTGCAGATGTTGCCGGCCAAGGTGCCGGTGTTCTGGATCTGGCGGCCGCCGACCTCGCGGGCGGCCTGTTTCAGGCCGTCGAACAAGGGCGGCAGGTCGGCCTCCACAAGCTCGCTCCAGGTCGTGGTGGCGCCCAGCCGCCAGCCCGCCGGGCCGGCCGCGATGCCGCGCAAAACGTCGATTCCGCCGATATCGAGCACGTCCTCGTCGACTGCCCGGCCGACCCGCGCCGGGTAGAAGTCGGTACCGCCGGCTAGAACGGCGTGCGGCCGCGCCAGTGCGCTCAGCGCCTCTTCAAGGCGGCGTGGACGAAGGTAGACACCCATATCGTTCGTGTACGTACGATGCCGATGAGGTCAGTACGAGTCAAACGGGAGCGCGGACCTCTGGTCCGCTCATCATCATGAGCGGGCCGGAGGCCCGCGCTCCCAATCAGATGATCTTCGAAAGAAGATCGAGGAGCTGACGCTGCTCCTGGTTGTTGAGCGGCTTCAGAGTCTCGCGCGACACCGCCGGCCCGTTGACCAGCAGCTTGGTGATCAGGCGATGGCCTTCGGTCGTCAGGCTGAGCAGCGTGCGCCGCGCGTCGCCGGGATGCGGTCGCGAATCGACGAGGTGACGTTCCTTGAGACGACGCACCACGCCCTGCATCGTCGCCTTGTCCATGCCGACGAGACGGCCGAGATGATTTTGCGAGAGCTCGGTGTACTCGTGCAGCTTCACCATGCTCGAGTACTGCGTCGGCGTGATGTTGGGATCGCCGATCGTCACCTGGAAGATGGAGGAGGCGCGCTGGTGCGCCCGTCGCAGCAGATAAC